>CAWEBD010000016.1:0-3408 GCA_963806435.1 uncultured Bacteroidota bacterium | reverse complement strand
TTTTTATCGGAGTGATTACACCGAGTACCCTGTAGCCTCTGCTCGAGTGAAAGATCCTGGTCAGTGCGGCGTTGCCGCCTGACGGGAGGGGTTTGCCCGGCTGGTGGCAGGCATTGCATGCCTCGGCATTCACGTTCACGTACTTCCCGACTTCACCGTCCACAGTTGAAAACGTGATCTCACCCCTCTTGTTGTAAATTCGAATCGCCTCAATACCTGGTTCGGTTCCTAACGTGCTGATAGTCTGGTAAATGTCCTCTCTCCTGTTCTCGAGCATACTGTAGTGAGTGGACTTCTTTATAAGATCGCTCGTGCGGAGAGCCCAGTCTGTCGTTATCGTCAGATACTTCTCGGTTTGCCAGTTCAGCATCACGGCGGTGAAGATCGACGTGGCCACAAGCATCACGAGAAGCACTATTAT
Source organism: uncultured Bacteroidota bacterium (assembly GCA_963806435.1). GTDB lineage: Bacteria > Bacteroidota > Ignavibacteria > Kryptoniales > JAKASW01 > JAKASW01. The sequence continues at coordinate 2,987 of CAWEBD010000016.1, read as the reverse complement.
GAAGAGCCTGACAGCGAGAAACTTTGTTATGCGCATAACCTTGCCCGTACCATCCCAATGTTTAGGACAATTATTATGCCGGGGGAGCCAGTAGTTGGAGGCGCGTACCGGCCTAAATTACAGTCTATTCGATGGTTATTGTGGGGGAGGAAAAGGGCCTGGCCGGCTTTTACGCGTCATTCATGGGCAACGAGGCAGAATTCCGCGTTACTTAGCCCGGCTTATAAGAAAGAAGCTTCTGCAACAAAGTGACGTACGCGGCTGGTCCCAGGACGTCTCTGAGACTCCTCGGGCGGATTCCGCCATCCATAAGCGTGACCCCAAGAGTGGGCGGCCTCTTATCGAACTCTTCGAGTATTTCCTGTTTCAACTGCTGGAATTGATCCTTCGAAAGTGACTCCATCGCGGCCGAATCCAAATGTTCTATCGGGAGTTCCTCCTCAGACTGTATCTCATTTAGCCAGCCGGACTCGTACGGATCACGTTGCACGATCCCCGCCGATTCCATGAGTAGGGGGTTTACGATTTTGATTTTTCCTTTCATCGGAGAATGCACCGCCACCGTGCCGTCGCCGCAGATAATCCAGGCACACGGATTATTCTGCGCAGAGTAGGTACCCGTTTGCGGGAACACGACACTTCCTACCCCCTCAAGAAGGCTCGCGGCATAATGGTCGACTCCAATCCTGTACGTGCCTGCCGCCATCTTCTTCAACCAGACATGATTGCGCGAATACACCCTGTCACCCGGAGGCTTCTCAGAGAACGGCCCGCTAAAGATTTTGCGAATCACATCCAGCAGAGTATCCTCCCTGTATAAGGCACTCTCTCCGGTCTTGGTTGGTGTGGATTTACTTCTGCCGGACGAAACGGATCCAGAGGCGGGGCCGGACTTCTGGCGCATAACCAGATCAAAAGGACACTCATCGCATTCATAGTTGCGATCGCACAACTTGTAGGATACCAGCCCGGCTTCCGCCCAGATGCAATTGAACTCGCCTTCCGGTATCACCTTGCTTATCGTCTTGCTTCCTTCCATTGTACACCGCCTCTGGTCAAATTCTTATTTTGCTTCCATTCCGAACGATGGCTCACTCTTCAACTGGACATCATCTCCGACAAGTACGACCTCGTAACCCTCCGCGTGGACATGTTCTTTCGCGCGGGCCTCTTTCGGAAATACCGCGAGGTTCTTTGCCGCCCATGCGAACCCGCCGAAACCTATCGCGACTATCATCAAAGTAACCGCGACTTCCATCCAGCTGGGGAAATAACTCACACCATAGTGCCGTTCCAGAGATGTTATGCTCACGTTCATCCTGTTGAGAACGAAGCCCGTCATAACTAATACCGCGCTGTAAAACAAGCCGCGCTTGCTCTCCCTTACCTTCGGTATCAACAGTAGTGTTATCGGTATAAGGACACCGGCGATTATCTCAGCCCAGTAAAGTATGCCTTCCAGGTTGAAGGTCATGAGATACGAGCCAAGATTATAGTTTATGGCGTCCTCGATCTTCAGGACCAGGTATATTGAAAGAGCGACCGCTGTTACCTTACCGAGCTTCGAAAGTACCGGCATCTCGATTTCCCTGTGAAAGGCGCGCGAGCTGAAAAACGACTCTATTATCACCATTGCCGGCCCGACTGCTACGGCCGAGCTGAAGAAGAGAAACGGCAGATTCCCGGAATACCACAGGGGGTACATCTTCTCCGGAACGATGAGGTAAAGCGAACCGAGCGAAGATTGGTGAAGCGTCGATAACATAACGCCGAGAATCACGAGCGGGACGATCATGTTATGTACGGCGTGAGCCGCCGTCTTCATCTTTAGCCGCTCGAAGAGCATCGGGCTGAATTCGAGCGCCAGCACGGCCGTGTATAGTATTACGCACCACGCCACTTCGAACATTACCGAGTGCGGATTCCACATGACCAGTGGATGCCAGATATTCCACGGCCTCCCGAGGTCAAAAAGGAGTGCGAAGACGACAAGGACATAGCCCAGGAACGCGGTCAGGACCGAGGGGCGGATAATCGCGTGATAGTCGTCGAGGTGGAAGACATAGACGGCGGAAGCGACCACAAAACCGCCCGCTGCGAGCCCGACGCCGCACAGGACATCGAATCCGATCCACAACCCCCACGGGAAGCTGTCGCTCAGGTGAGTCGCCGCCCCAAGCCCGAATGCGAACCTGACGACTGCCGAATACAGGCCGGCAACCACCAGGACAAGAAAGACCGATTTCCAAAACGTCATGTGCCGGAACCAGTCCGTGACTTTCGAAAGAGAACTATTGCTGTTCATTTTGCCTCCAGTGGTTTACCGTTTGTTCTCAGTGTCGTTGTTTTGCGCGTCTTCGCGCTTCAATTCTTCCTCGTACTCAGCCACTTTCTTTTTGCGGTTGGTGAGCCACCAGAAACCTGCCATAAGTGTGCTGCCCCAGACGAAATAGTCGGGGATCTTCTCCATGATCTCCCACGTATACTTGGGAAGCGCTTTCTTCGGAAGATTCGCGGGGAATCCGAGTTTGCCGAAGTCGACTCCCGCAAGATACATAGTTGATGTTCCGCCGATCTCGGTCGTCCCGAATACGTGCTGGAAATAAGTGTTCGAGTCGTTTTTAATTCTCTTATTGGCTTCTTCAATCAATTCATCACGATTCCCGAAGATACGCGCTTGTGCCGGGCACGCTTCGACACACGCCGGCTGCTTCCCCTCCTGCTGGCGGTCGAAGCACATATCGCATTTCGTGACTTTAGGGTTAGGTTTGTTCCATTGATACTTCGGTATCTGGAACGGACAGGCCTGCATGCAATACCGGCAGCCTATGCATTTTTCCTCATCATATGTCACCGGGCCTTCGGCAGTCTTCTTCAGCGCTCCGACCGGGCAAACCGACGCGCATGTCGGATCCTCGCAATGCATGCAGAGTTTCGGCACGTACGTATCGCCGTACTGCTGGACCACAGTGTTCTTCTCGCACGAC
>CAWEBD010000015.1:0-4791 GCA_963806435.1 uncultured Bacteroidota bacterium | reverse complement strand
CACGAAGGCATCTTTGTGCTCCATTACATCGACGCGCGGAGCCCACTGAGCGACAAACGAACTCTCGGTGTCGTAATCGGAAAACAGGCTGTCAAAAACACGTCCAATTTCCTTCTGCATGTTGACGAGGTCTCTATATGGAGCCCAACCAGAGACTTCGCGTTCCGGTTTCCATCTTGCTATTGCCATTTTAAATTCCTCCTTTTTTTGTTTTCAATTCACCTATGGTTCAATAGGTGTGCCAACAAAAAAGGTTCGAATTTCTCGCGAGAAACAGGAACCGGCGATATACATCTAAATCTACCGCGACAAAACCATCAAAAGAAGGGACACAATAGGAAAAAATCATGCCTTGCAAGCGCCAAAATGTCAAGCAACGGCATTGTGGTCAAAAGGATGACTGTTTCACACCCCCAGCGCACGGAGTATCGCTCCGGCCACCAGGCGGTTCCCCTCATCGTTCAGGTGGACACCGTCGACCGTTAAAACACCAAAGCTCGTGTCCCCGTCGTTGTGACCGTTCAGGTAGGTCGTGAATTCTCTTCGCAGATCGCAAACGGAGATTCCGACAGCCTTCGCGACGGCGCGACTGATTTCCGAGTATTCGTTCAGCATGTTGTCCTGTGGATTTGTTCCATCCCTCTTCTCTCCTATCACGCTCGGTGTACACAGCATCACTTTCGCTCCCGATGCGAGTAGTTTCGCGACGATGCTCCTCAGACCGGACTCGTACAAGTCCATCGGAGTCCCCGTGTGTCCGGGAATCGCGAAATGCCAGACGTCATTTATCCCGATGTAAACAACGGCCATTGTCGGATTCCTGGAAATGACATCGCGGTCGAGTCGGGACTGCAGGTCGGTAACCTTATTGCCACTGATGCCCGCATTAATAATCTCCGGCGCGTCGTCGCCGTACCTGGCCTTGAGCGAATTGCCGACGAGGGTTACATACCCGTTTGCCGCCGCGCCCAACTCGGTAATTGAGTCGCCGAGGAAAACTATCCTGTCAGATTTCGTCATTCGGAATTCCGGAAGGGATGTTGGACACCGCGCATTGACAACGGAAACCCGGTTCGATGAACGTGTTGCCCGGGATCAACCAACGGTTTCTCTCAACGCTATTTCGATCTCCTTCATGTCGGCAGGTGCAACAGTGAAATCGCTCCCGATATTCTCTTCGACCTGGCGATCGGTCCGTGCTCCAACGATGGATGATGTGACGGCGGGGTTCATGTTCACCCATGCCACCGCCAGTTGACCCACCGTTTTCCCGTACCTCGGCGGCTATGGGACGAAGCCTGTCGACAAATGCCGTCTCCTTCAAAAGGAGCGGTTCCTGAAATGCCGGGTTCTTCCTTCTCCAATCGTCGGCCGCGACACGCTTCATTTCGAATTTTCCCGTGAGGAGACCGGACATCATCGGGCTGTACGCGACGACGCCGATCCCTTGCTTTCGACAGTACGGGAGCGTCTCCGCGGCAACTTCCTGCTTGAGAAGGTTGAAGATCGGCTGAAGCGATTGCACCGGCGCGATGGATTCACATCTTTTGAGAAGCGGGACGTCGAAGTTGCAGACGCCTATGTATTTCACTTTGCCCTCTTTCTTCAGGTCAACCATGACCTGCCAGGATTCCTCCACGGGTGTCGCGGGATCAGGCCAGTGAAACTGATAAAGGTCCACGTGATCGGTCTTCAGCCTGCGCAGGCTGTTTTCAATTTCCTTCCTTATGCTCGACGGTCCAAGATGGATCCTGACTTTTCGGCTGTCGTCCCAGACCATGCCGCACTTCGTCGCAAGGAACACTTTATCCCGATTTCCCGCGAGAGCCTTTGCCACCACCTCTTCGGAATGGCCGAGTCCGTATACGGCGGCTGTATCTATCCAGCTTATTCCGAGATCGAGCGCTTTGCGGATGGCTTTGATCGAAGCATCGTCGTCGACCGCCCCCCAGCCGAATTCCCACGGGCCGCCGATAGCCCATGCGCCGAATCCGACGACTGTAAGTTCGGGGCCGTTCTTTCCCAACTTCCTTTTCTGCATATCAACTCCTGGTTCATGCTATTCTGAGATTGTGACATTAATTATACTAAACCTCAGAAAAACGTGCCAATACCTGAACGCGGTCGAGTCACACGCCGGTTAATGAAATAGCCAGCATCACGGCGAGCCTAAACGGTTTCGACAGAACAGCGCGCGATCGTCCGGCTCGGATGTGAAATGCTTCGGGTAGGTCCGATTTCCACTTCCTGACGAACGGCAACACGGAACCGATCGCCGCGAATAGAAAGGTAACCGTGATACGTTCATGGAGGCGCATCGCACAATTCTGACGCACGATGCAAATTCACCAATCCGGGCCCGCTAAAGCCGGACCGAGCGTCCTTGCCTTAATTTCAATTGAGTGTTATACTAAAAAAGCATTTTGAAATGAACAGACTCGCTTTCTTCCTTTTATGAAAATAGAGCAGATTCCTGCGAAGCACAAGAACTTCGAAAACGAGATGCTGCCTCACATGGCGGCACTCTACAACTTCGCACTGCGGATGACCGGTGACCCGGATGACGCGAAGGATCTCGTGCAGGAAACCTACCTGAAAGCCTACCGCTTCTTCGACAAATACGCTCAGGGAACGAATGCCAAGGCGTGGTTGTTCCGAATAATGAAGAACTCGTACATCAACCGTTATCGGAAAGAATCCAAAGAACCCGACAAGATCGATTACGACGACATAAAGGACTTCTACGCCAGCGTTAAGGATTCGAAGGTTGATACGAATGACTTACAGGAAAAGATATTCGGAAATTTATTTGAGGATGAAGTTGCGAAGGCACTGCAGGATCTCCCGGAAGATTTCAGAACGGTTGTCATCTTATGCGACATTGAAGGTTACACGTATGAAGAGATTGCCGATTTCATCGAGATCCCTATCGGCACTGTCAGATCGCGACTCCATCGCGGCAGAAAAATGCTGCGCTCGATGCTGAGAGAATATGCGCTTCGGCGAGGATTTAAAGACGACGATGATGAGACAAACGGCGATTGAGTGTGGAAGGAGACGGTAAAGGTGGATTGCAGGGAGTCACGAGAGCTGATGAGCGGAGCCGTTGACAACGAGCTCCGGAAGGGTGAGTCACAAGGGTTTTACGAACACATCGAAATCTGCGGCAACTGCAAGGATGAGTACGAGCTCGAACGGCTGACCAAAGCCTACCTGAAAAGGAAGTTAAGCCTAGTGGGCGTTCCGTACGAGCTTGAACACGCCGTACTGGCAGAGCTCTCTTCTCAGGGCGCGCTCAAACGAAAGGCCGGTTTTTTCTCCAGACTCTTTTCCAACAGTATCATTCAACCCGTAATGGCCGTGGGCGTGGTCGTAATAATTGCTGTCGCACTTTTCTTCGCTAACAGGCCCAATATCATCATGCCGCTCGCGTCGGACGAATCTGCCGGCGTTATGCAGGCTTCGGGGCAGGACGTTCTCCTTGTCGCCATGAATAATTTCCAGGAGGTCCTGAACGGGACGTTCAAGCCGCAGATCACTGCAATCACCACTTCCGATGTCTCAGCGTTTCTGAACCAAAACGCCGGATATAATGTTCCTCTCCCCTCGGTGCCGAGCGCCGACTGGGTCGGAGGAAGCGTCACAAAGAGTGACGGGGGCAAAATAACGCACGTGGTCTACAAGATAGGAGAGGGTTACATCTACATTTACAGCTTTCCGAAAGGCGCTATGGCATCCAACATCATATCCCTTCCCCCCAGCTGCGCAGATGCAATCCAGAAGAACCAGTGGTATTGGGGAATGGACCAGAACGGCGACACACAGGCTGTCTGGCGCTCCGACGACCACGTCTGCGTAGCCACAGCTAACCTGGAGAAGAAAGATCTCGTAAACTATCTGCAAACCTCAGACAGGACAGTCCAATGATGAAGAAGTTTCTGATACTACTAACATTCTTTGCCCTCGGTTCCTGCGGAAATCAACCCGTGAATAAACAGTCACAACCGGCATCCACCGCCCAGGCTCCGGCGAAGGCGACCTACCAGGACAACGTGTCGCTCGTAACCAGTGTTACCCCGGCTGCCGGAAAAGCGGCATCGGATTTCTCATGGTATGACAGTCAAGGCAAAACAGTTTCTCTCAGCGCCCTGAAGGGCAAAACTGTTCTTGTGAATTTCTGGGCGACGTGGTGCGGCCCCTGCAAGGCCGAGCTTCCCGACATCGAGGCGGTCAGTAAAGCGTACGCATCAAAAGGGCTTGTGGTGGTCGGAGTTTCAGAAGACAGAGGGGACGGCCTGGTGCACGACGTCTCCGACTTCGCTTCGAAGAATGGGCTTACATATCAGATCGTAGTCGACAACGACGACATCGCGAACGCTTTCGGAAACATCAACGCAATACCGACCTCGTTCCTGGTGAATAAAGACGGACAGATAGTCGAGAAATGGATAGGAGTGAGAGATAAGGCGTTCTTCGAATCGACTGTGAAGAAGTACCTCGACTAGTAAAGTCAAAAATCAAAGTTCAACGGTCAAATCTACAACTCAAAAGCCAAAACTGACAACAGTCGGATCGCGGTTTTGATTTTTGAATTGTGTTTTTGACTTTTGAGTTTTGATCTTTGACTTTGAAACGTAGCGCTAACGGGAGTCGAACCCGTGTTTTCGCCTTGAGAGGGCGACGTGTTACGCTCGGCTGGTTAGGTTTTTGGTTAGCGAATCCCCTATTTTCGGAAGGAATGAAGTTGATAGGAAAAGCCCGAACGGTGAAACTCTCAGGTTGTGCCGACCT
>CAWEBD010000014.1:0-17724 GCA_963806435.1 uncultured Bacteroidota bacterium | reverse complement strand
GAAGAGCCCGGAGTTTCGCGGCGGAGCGCGAGGCGCATGCGCGCGGCTCGTGGAGCGCGAGGCGGAGCTGATCATCGGCAGAACCGCTGGGGCCGGACGCCACGGTGAAGCTGTGGTGCCTGCCGTTCGTGCTCGACGATGGCCGACGCGGCGAGGGGGACGGTGGGATGAAAAATGCAACGATAGAAATGAGCACCCTGCTCACCGGTGTCATGATCAGGCTGACCGTCCCTAAGTACAGAAATGCGCGCGCATCAAGTGCGAAGAGACTTGAGAAGAACGCGCCGAAGGAATGAAAATACTGGTCCGATAAACTCGGAATTGCTCTCCCCTTCGCAAACATCAGGATCAACCCGATGAGATAAAACGCTATCGTGGTATACATCCCGGTGGCGAGTACTATCGCGACGACTTTGTTTATGAATTGAGTCTCAATTTTCAGCTGCTTCTCGTCCATGACGGTCACATCAATCCAGGTAGTTTAATGTTGAAGCCCATGAGAAGACCCTTCGCTATCATCTGATACCCGAGATAGATCATCAGGAGGAAGAATATTGTCTTTATCATCTTGCTGTGAAGTTTGTTCATCACGGCGCTTCCACCGGTGGCGCCAAGCATCGTGCCCAACGCTACCGGCGCGACGACGTACACGTTTATCCCGCCGGCAATGAAGTAGACTACCGCGCTTGTGGCGGCAGTCACGCCTATCATAAACTTACTGGTCGCGACGGACGCCTTCATGGGGATACCCATCATTGAATTCATCGCCGCAACTTTGATGACGCCACCGCCGATGCCGAGGAGCCCTGAGCCCACTCCGGCAAGCGATGAGACTAGACTTCCCTCGATCGGCTTCATCGCGCGGTAACTTACATCTTTATGGAGCGCTTCGTCGTGATACGATCCCTCGAGCATAAGCGCCCGGGATATTCTGCCGCCCTTCGCAGTATCGTAGCCACCAGCCTCCATCATGCGTTCCTCGACGTTCCTTGTGCGGTAAGACATGATTGCCATATAGAAAATCAACGCGCCAAATATAAGGCTCAGAACATAGCCGTGGAGCAGCACCCCGACTAACGCACCAATGAGCGCGCCTGTCGTCGTGGAGATCTCCAGAAACATCCCAAGCCGGACATTCGTGATCTGTTGGTCGACGTACGACAGCGCGCCCGCGATTGATGTCGCAATGACGGAAACTATGCTCGCCGCAATCGCCATGTGAATCGGGAGGTGAAACAGGAGAGAAAGGGCAGGTACTATGACTACTCCCCCACCAATCCCTACAAGCGCACCGAAGAAACCGGCGAAGATCGCCACGAGAAACATGAGAATAAATTCGTGAAGCATGGCATAATATATTTCCCGGGTGCCGAATTAACAATATGACTTTACGACCTCCGCGAGGCAGCTACTCGTCGTGTACCCGGTTCATTCCACCAAGTGGGGCCGGCTGAGCAAGAGTCCGCCGTGAACAGAATTCATTTGTTTCACACCGATGGCTTTAACTAAATTGACATCACTTAGATCAAACATGTCGATCGAATGAAGCGGCTTTCAAATTACCTGAGACTGATGAGACCCTATCAATGGGTCAAGAACGGATTTGTGTTTGTGCCGCTGATTTTTTCCAAGAACCTCCTCGATTTAAGGCTGTTTTCCGAGGTGTTGCTCACTTTTGCCGCCTTCTGCCTTGCCGCCTCTGCGGTTTACGTGGTAAACGACATAGCAGATCGCGATTTCGACAAATTGCATCCGCTGAAGCGAGAACGGCCGATAGCCTCCGGCGATGTCAGCGTAAGCGAGGGGTGGGGTTTATCCCTGCTTCTACTCGCGGCTTCGTTCATTTTCCTCATGCTTGATGGCGCACGTGTCACTATCGGATTGGCAATAGCCGGATACATCGGCATCAACCTTTTTTATTCGTTCAGACTCAAGCGCATTGTTCTAATAGATCTTTTCGTGATCGCATTGGGATTCATACTCAGAATTCTCGCCGGTGGTTACGCTATCGACGTCAAAGTATCCAGCTGGCTCATCATGACTACGCTGTTCATCTCGATATTCCTCGGCGTGGCAAAGCGAAGAAGTGAATTCGTGCTTGTCAGCAGGGATACCGACGAATCCACGAGAAAGGTCCTTTCCGACTACGACTTGGGCCTTATCGACCAAATACTCTCGGTATCGGCGGCGAGCGTCATTATAACCTACGCTCTATACACTGTGTCTGAAAGGACAGTCCGAGCGTTTCACACGGAGGCGCTGATTTTCACGACAGTGTTTGTGACATACGGTATTTTCAGGTATCTATACCTCGTTCACAAAATGGGCCTCGGCGAGAATCCGGCGAAAGCCCTCCTTACCGACAAGGCAATGGTGATTAACACCGTATTATATCTCATGTCAGTGGTCGCGATCCTCTACAAGCAGGAATTGATACATCTTCTCTCGGCACATGTCCCGCTCCCGTAAAGCCGAGCTAATTCTCCTTTCAATCACCCTCATTTGGGGCGGCACATTCGCGGTAGTGAAGTTCGCCCTAAACGACGCCTCGCCGCTTACGTTCCTCGCCCTGAGGTTCGGGATCGCGTCGCTGGTGTTCCCTCTGATTTACCGGAAGAACTATTTCTCGATGGACAGGGCGACACTCGTGGGCGGCCTCTTCCTCGGTCTTCTTCTCATGGTCGGCTTCGCCTTTCAGACCGTCGGCCTCCAGTACACAACGGCCTCCAAATCCGCCTTTATCACGGGGCTGCTTGTGGCTTTCACGCCCATAGCGCAAGCCGTCATCGAGAAGCGTCTGCCAGGAAGAGGAAATATGATCGGGGTCGCGCTTGTTGCCGTCGGGCTGTACCTCCTTACTTCCCCGGGCGGGCAGGGTTTCAATATCGGAGACATCCTTACCCTTTTCTGTGCCATTTCTTACGCAATCTACATCGTTTACCTGGACATCTTCTCAAAAAAACACGACGTGTCCAAGCTTACCCTCCTGCAGCTCGCTGCGACCGGCATGCTTTCAATCACCGTGGCGCCTCTCGTAGAGACGATGCATGTCCACTTCACGACCGGTTTCATCTGGGCTCTCTTGTACACTTCCATCCTGGCAACGGTCTTCGCGACGTATCTTCAGACTAAATATCAAAGAGACACAACTCCGGTAAGGGCAGCAATAATATTCTCGATGGAGCCGGTGCTCGCCAACGTCATCGCCTATTTCGCGTTCGGTGAGTTCGTCGGGTGGGTCGGAGTCTTCGGCGGCGCGCTCATAATCGCGGGCCTGCTAGCGTCAGAGCTTCTCGACAGATAGCGGGAAAGCCCGTATCTGTTAATCATTTCGGGCGATTCCGCCGACCTTCACTTGAGCTGAGTCACATACGGGGGCAAGAAAGTCTACCGTAAATGTGAGGCGAGCGTAGGGTCGGCAGGCTTGACAATCCACGACGCTTGGGTTACATTTTTGCGGGATGCTAATTATAACAGGTTGGGCTGGCAGGCGGATCTCCGCGAGAGAAGCTCTCGCATCCGCCATTGCACAAGGCAAGTATGACATAATCCGCCGCATAAAAGTGGTGTGAACAGAGCCACCCCCCAGACCTAGCTGAAGTCTGCCGGTGGCTCGCATATCTGAACCCGGGAAGCAACTAATATGCAGTTCGACCATCAACCGCAGTCAGGAGGGTATCGATGAAATTTGTGAAACGGCTTGCTCCGCAGATGAGACGACTTAAGTTTGTGTCACTCTCTCTCGGCATATTCTTGTATGTTGCTAACGCCGGTGCTCAGACGAACTCATATATCTGGAAGAGCGTGATTGACGGTGGAGGCGGATTTGTGCCGGGGATCGTTTACAGCCAGACGGCTCGGGACCTCGTGTATGCCCGCACAGATATCGGCGGCGCTTACAGGTGGAGTGATTCCGCCAACGCGTGGATTCCGCTGACCGATATGATGACCAGGAATAATTCCGATTTCATGGGAATTCTTTCGATCGCGCTCGACCCCAACGACACAAACCGCATCTACATGGAGTGTGGCAAGTATACTCAACCATGGGCCGGGACAGGGGCAATACTTGCTTCTACCGATAAAGGAGCATCGTGGACCATCGACAGCCTTTCGGTTAAGATAGGAGGGAACGAGGACGGTCGCGGCGCGGGAGAAAGACTTCAGGTCGACCCTAACGCAGATTCAATTCTCTTCATGGGGACGACCGCGAGCGGACTATGGAAGTCCACAGACTACGCGTCGAACTGGTCGAAGGTGTCGTCGTTTGCCCCCACCAATGTGAACTTTGTGCTTTTCGATAAATCGAGCGGTACCGCCGGCGTCCCCACGCCGCGCATTTTCGCCGGGGTTGTGAACACCGCGGGACAAAGTCTCTACGAAACAACAGACGGCGGCATAACCTGGAATGTTGTCGCGGGACAGCCTGCTGGCGTGATGGCTATACGGGCAGCGATCGCGGATTCTCTTCTCTATCTGACATTCGCGAATTACCAGGGGCCGAACAGCGCCACCGCGGGCTCGGTATGGAAATACAATACGTCAAGCGAAGTCTGGACGAACATCTCACCGTCGTCGGGCTCTTACGGTTTCAGCGGAATATCACTCTATCCAAAAAATCCAAACATCCTGGTCGTCAGCACGCTTGACCGCTGGTCGCCCATGGATGAAGTCTACCTGACAACGAACGGCGGCTCCACGTGGCAAGGTCGCCTTGTAGGAGCGACCCTCGACCACAACTTTGCTCCGTACACTTCAACGGTGAACCCTCACTGGCTCGCGTGCGTCGCCATGGACCCGTTCGATTCCAGCAAGGCGATGTTCGGAACCGGGTTTGGAATCTGGGCGTGCGACAATCTCTTTGCTTCCACTCCTACATGGTATTTCAAAGATCAGGATCTGGAAGAGACTGTCCCAATGCAGATAATAAGTCCACCATTCACGAATGTCATGTCAGCGATGGGAGACTACGACGGGTTCAGGAACGACAGCCTGAATGTCTCCCCTCCCTGGGGAAGGTACAACCCTCCAAAGGGAACCACACTGTCGATAGCCTTTGCAGCGAATGTGCCGTCGAAGATTGTGAAGGCGTACAACGCGTCCCCATTCGGCTCATACTCGACGGACGGCGGGATTACCTGGAGAGATTTCAGAAGCAGCCGGGGCCCGTCATATCCGAGCGGCACAACCGCGGGGGGAACATGGTCAATCGCCATCTCAGCCGACGGCAGGACTATTGTCTGGGCGCCGACCGGAGCCGCGATGTCCTATTCGACGGACAACGGAACGACGTGGACGAAATGCGGCGGCGGAATCCAGATCACACCGACAGTGACACCGGTAGCGGACAGGGTCAACCCAAACATATTCTACGCGTATATAGCATATTACGGCGAGCTTTGGAGATCGACGGACGGTGGCCGGACCTTCGGCAAGGCACTGAGCACCATTTCAGGAGTGGGAAGCTGGGATCAATTGGCTGCCGTGCCGGGACACGAGGGCGATTTGTGGATATGCGGCGACGCCGTCGGTTTGTACCATTATTCAATTAATTCGGGCAGCGGTCCGACGCAAGTCAGCAGCGTCTCGGCGGCTTACCTTATAGGATTCGGAAAGTCCGTAACACAGGGAGGCTACCCCGCCATTTATTTGTGGGGCACGGTCGGCGGACAGCTCGGAATCTTCCAGTCGAACGATTCCGGTTCAACCTGGACAAGAATCAACGACGATGACCATCAGTTCGGCTATCTTCACCAAATCGCCGGCGATCCGAGAGTTTACGGCAGGTGCTACATTTCCGCCGAAGGACGCGGCGTTGCGTACGGCGAGCCTGCAAACAGCGACACGACCGCAAATCCGGCGACGTATACGTTCGCATCATCTCCATTGGACAGTATCTCCCATTTCTATCAGAAAATCAGCGTCTCATGGACGCCGTCGTCCGACCCACAAGGCAATCCGCTGACATACATCCTTCACTTCTTCGGTCCTGGTGTCGACACGACATTCACAAGCACCGGCACGACGGCTGACTTCTCGGTCGGCAACGTACAGAAAGCCAGCTATTATACGTTGACCGGGTACGTTACTAACGGATGGGACACCACGGCGACATCGAACAGCCTGACTCTGTATACCGCTTCCGTAGTGACAGACGTTAAGGCTGGTTCCGCCGGCGTACCGAAAACGTTTAGTTTATCTCAGAATTATCCGAATCCGTTCAACCCATCCACATCGATAGCATATCAACTTCCGGTCAATAGCAGCGTGACTCTCGAGGTGTACGACGTACTTGGACAGCGCGTTCTTGAGAGAAACTTCGGCGTTCGGGCGGCAGGAAACTACAAGGAAGAGCTTAACATGGATCGGTACGCAAGCGGGGTTTATTTCTACAGGATACACGCGACGGCAACCAACGGACGGAACTTCGTCGCGGTAAGAAGCATGCTCCTGATTAAGTAGCAAAGACCTTTAACCAAGGGAGAAGCATAAGTCCTGTTCTTCTTAAAGAGGGGCAGGACTTTTTAGCCTTGTGATTCCCCGGATTCTACTCGAAGTCGAGATTCCATTTCTCGTAAAACTCGGAGGGTACGACGTCGATGAACCGGCTTGGTTTCGTGAAGATTCTTCCGCTTTCCCTGTCATAGACGTTCATCGGATAAGTGACGTAAAGATTATCCTTCGCCCTGGTGCAGGCGACATACATCAACCTTCTCTCTTCTTCCAGGGCTTCATCGTCATCCGTAGCGTACATTGACGGGAATTTTCCGTCAAGCGCCCAGATGACGAATACGCTGTTCCACTCCAACCCTTTCGCGGAATGTATTGTTGAAATGGTTATTTGCTCCTCCTTTTTGTCCTTTTCGCCGAGATCGATGACGCTTTCGGTGGGAGGCTCGAGTGCCAGGTCCGAGAGAAAATTCTGCAGCGATTTGTAGCGCTCGGCAATCGACGCGAACATCTCAAGATCCTTCTCGCGCTTCGGGTAGTCGTCATACTTGCTCTGCATCAACGGCGCGTAGTAACGGAGGACCGACTCCACCTTTTCAATAGGCTGTGCAACCTTACGGCCCTCCTCGGAGATGAAACCGACGAGCTCCCCTGCGGTTGAAGGGATATCACTCTCAGGTAATTCCCCTGTTTCCCCGCCTCCGCCGTCCGCGTGCGTGAGCCGGTCGATCACTCTCTCCGCGATGCGGGGCCCCACCCCTGGGTGTAGAAGTAAAATGCGGTGCCATCCTACCACATCCTGCGGATTTTCAATCACCCTCAGAAACGCGATTACATCCTTGATGTGGGCAGCCTCGACGAGCTTCATCCCTCCGAATTTCACGTAGGGGATATTCGCCCTCGTAAGTTCGATTTCGAGATCGAACGATAAATAGGATGAACGAAAGAGGACGGCTATATCATTCAACGTTATCCCCGCTTCGCGCAGCTCGAGTATTCTCTGCACGACAAATTTCGACTGGACGTTTTCGGTTTCGGCGGCGACGATGGCAGGCTTGTCCCCGGCTTTCTTCCGGGAAAAGAGCTCCTTCTCGTATTTCTCCTTCGCGGCATCTATCACTTTGTTAGTGAAGTTCAGGATTCCCTGCGTCGAACGGTAATTCTCGGTAAGCTTGATGATTTTGCAGGCCGGAAAGTATGACGGGAAGTCGAAAATATTCCGGAAATTCGCGCCGCGGAAAGAGTAGATGCTTTGCGCATCGTCTCCCACAACCATCACGTTCTGCCTATCCATCCCGAGCAGCCTCACTATTTCTCCCTGAACCTTGTTCGTGTCCTGGAACTCGTCCACCATTATATAACTGAAATTCCCCGCGATCGTCTTGCGCACCGATTCGTTTTGAGCGAGAAGGTCCTTCAGATTCTTCAGCAGATCGTCATAGTCCATGAGGTTGTATCTCCGCTTATAATCGTCGAACTGCTTCTTCAGCTTGAGAATATCGTCAACCTGTTCGATGAAGCGCGGGTATTCTTTGAAGATTATTTCTTCCACTTTGGTGAGCGTGTTTTCGGACTTGCTGTAGATGTCGACGAGCGTCTCCTTCTTCGGAAATCTCTGCGCTTTCTTCTCGGGTCTCAATCTTGTCCTCAGGAGGTTCACCACATCGGCGGCATCGGAATTATCGAGGATAGTGAACTGCTCCCCGTAGCCAAGCACTTTCGCGTAATGCCTGAGGGTCATGTTGGCAAACGAATGGAACGTGCCGCCGCCAACCTGCTCGGTGGATGCGGATTTCAGCAGCGCCCCGGCCCTCTTGAGCATTTCGTCGGCCGCTTTTCTCGTGAAAGTGAGAAGGAGTATCGACCGCGGGTTGCCCCCCAGTTCGACAAGATAAGCCACACGGTATATCAGCGTCTTCGTCTTACCGGTCCCCGCCCCCGCTATCACAAGGACCGGGCTGTCGATGGTCCGCACGACTTCGAGCTGGTCGGGATTGAGGTCGCGCTCGTAGTTGATTTTGAAGACGCGGCGCTCTGCCTCGCCTACTACGCTCTTCTTGATCGTGTACTTCTTTGAATCCATTATTGCGGTATGGTAAAATAAAATCTGGAGCCTTTTCCGATCTCGCTCTCGGCCCAAACCCGCCCGCCATGGAGTTCGACGAGCCGCCGGGTCAGAGCCAGTCCCAATCCCACTCCACGGTACTTTTTCGCGTAAGGGTTCTGGGTCAGCTGTTCAAACGGTTTGAAGAGCCTGTCGATGTCCTCGTTCTTGATTCCCATTCCGAAGTCTTCAACACAGAATTGGATGGAGCCGTTCTCCCGCCATACGTTGAGATTTATTCTTCCCTGCTGGTGGCTGAACTTCACGGCGTTCGAGAGGAGATTTATTATAATCTGCCGGAGCTTCTGCGCATCCGCCAGGACATCGCAGATGGACTCCTCGATGGAGGTAACGAATCGTATCTGCTTTTCCGAAGCCATCGGTTCGACAATCCTTACCGCTTGGCTGAGCTCTTCCTTGAGAACGAAAACCGATTTCTCAAGCCTCAGCCTCCCTATCTCGAGTCTCGACAGGTCAAGGAGGTCATTCACAAGTTCAAGCAGATGCCTTCCGCTGCTGTTCACGTTGCCGATGAATTGCCGCGCCATTTCCGGCGGCATCTCATCCATATCGGTCTGTAGTATTTCGCTGAATCCGATGATCGCGTTGAGCGGAGTTCGGAGTTCGTGGCTCATATTCGTGAGGAACTCAGTCTTGGACCTGTTGGCGTTCTCGGCTCTCCGCCTTTGTACCTCGAGCGCGATCGTGTTCTGCTGCATCTCGTCGAAAAGTCTCGCGTTCCTCAAGGCCAGCGAACATTGGTGGGCAAAGAGCTCCAGGAGCGCGCTTGAATAGTCGTCTGACTTGAAAAGGTAGCAGAGCAAACCGTCCGGAACGCCGTCCACGTGGAGCGGGACCAGCACATATTGGCTTATGTCCCACGGGTCGGGCAGCGTCGGCACTTTTCTATCGCCGATGTAAAACCCGAGAAGCTCCTTGATATCTGTTCCGACGAACGGCCTCCGGTCACGGGCGATATTCCGGAGGAACTCGAGTTTCGCGGGAGGGAGTTCGATGTGCCTCAGGTCGATATCATAGATATCGACCAGCCGCTCGAGCGTGTCGGCACCGCTGCCGGAATAGTAGCTGGAGTCGAGAGTCTCCGTCCTGGCGTTGAAGAGGAGCAGAGCGGAAAAATAAGCCCCGGTAACCTCCTGCGCGTTCGAGACGATTCGCTGAAGAATATCCTGAACGCTGCCGGGTGACGCGAGCGCCATGCTGTTTTCCTGAAGCTTCAAAAGATGTTTCGTGAACACTTTGTTCTGTTCGACGATTTTCCTGTCGGCAAGTGTAGCGAGGTATTCCTCGATCCCCGGTATGAAGCGTATGATCCCGTATCCGACGAATGAAATACCCGGCAGGAACAGGCAGAAGTTCTGGACAAATTCATAAATAAGAGACCGGGTTCCATCGATGTGCACAAGTAATCTCAGGGCTTCCATAGCCATTCCGCCGGTCACAAGCACAAGCCCGATCAGCAAATACTTCCAGCCTGCCAGGACCATGTATCCGCCCCGCTTCTGGCGATAGTAAGTGTAGGAAGTAACTGTAAACATGATGACGAAAACTACCGTGAGATAAATCGGCGTCAACATGCCGGTTCAGATCGTCCTGACATACTGGGACGTGTCGAGTTTCCAAACAGGCACGCCGCAGTAGCGTTTCCCTTCGGGGCAGTAGGGCTTTGTCCCCGCCAGGAGTCGAATCGTACAGGGAGGCAGGAGATACCTGCCGAGATTGGGGTGTATTTTCTTTATCTGTTCTACCTCGTCAAGCGAAGCCTGCCAGATCTCTTCCTGGGCATTATAGCAGAGACGCATCTCGATTTTGTGATGGAGATTGAGAAGGTCCGCGGACTCGGTGAACCTTATTGGAAAGGCATTCGGGAGAAGATAGGCCGCAAATTCCCTGCTGACATTCAGTGATAGGAGTTTGTTTATGGATTCCCAGGTGAAGTCCATCGCGTCACGGTAAACCTTCTCGGCTCCGGCATCCATGGGTATCAGTTCCGGAACGATGTAATCCGGCTCGGCCCGCATGTGGTCGGTAATAACCGGCCTGGAAGCCGGGGTCATCCTATGACGCTGATCCTGCGAGTCGGCAGTGTGGCTCAGCTTTTTCTTGAACGTATAAGAGGCGTGATATAATGCCCTCGAGATCTTGTCGTGAGTCGTCAGTACCAGAGAATTGCCGAGGATCCTGTTCTTAGCGGGGTTTATCGCCATGTCTATCGCCTCGGAATCGGACAGTCTTGCCGCCGTCAAGCCGAGTATTTCCCTCACCGACTCTGCCACAATTCTCTCGGAATTTACCTTATAGTCGACAAGCTTCGACGTGTGATTTCCTAGTTCTCTGTCAAACTCATCCACAAAAATTCCGTCGCGACTATCCGGCCGAAAGGCGTTTTCTGAAAACATGCCTTCGTTCAAGGGCTCGTCAAGAACAATCTTGTAGTTGGGATCGAACTTCAGTAGTTCCTCCACCATCATGTCGACAACCAGTTGTTGTTCGTAGGCGGCGTCGCCGGCCTTTCGCATTTTTGCGTAGCGCAGAAGCGTTATGCCGCTGATAGTATGGTAAAGGTAAGAGAATGTGGCGATGGGGAGAACGTATCTCGCTATCTCCTGCGCCTTTTTCTTTATTTCCCCCGTAAAGCGCTTGTCGTTTCTACGACCCGGAAACCGTTTATAGTACTCTTCGGCTGCGGGTTTCTGGAGCAGCTCGCCAAGTTGTCTGTAGGCCTGGAGTTGATTCGCGGCCGCACGCGTATAGACTTCCAGGGCTTCGCCATGGAGAGGTGGAACGAAGTAATTTCCATCCTTCACCTCGACATAGCGCTGGCTGACCTGTTCGGAATTGTAAAACGGATGCGAATGAAGAAACGACCAGAGGAACTGGCGCGACACATTCGAGAGCTGGAACTGGAACGTGGCGTGCTGGAAGGTGGTGTGATGTCCTGCTTCGAATATGCTCTTGGCGAGATCCCTGTACTTCTCGACATCCACCGACTCGTCTTCGATGATTCCTTTCGACGAGTAGCACGTCCTGGCAGTGGCGATCACATTCTTGAAAGCGTTTGGAAACGCCTTGACGAGCTTCACCTGTGGCGGCATCATCCCGCGTTCACGAATCTATATTCAATCCGAATTGCCTTTACGGACATCAGCGCTCCTATGTGATTCTTTTTATGACGACTATGGTCTTGTCATCCGCGTAAGCCGACGACGCGGAGAATCTCTGGACCGATTCCATTATCTCATAACAAATCTTTTTCGGTTCATAAGCGGCCAGCTCGAGAAGTTTCGTCTTCAGCTTCTCTTCGCCGTACAATGCGAAATTGCTGTCCGTCGCCTCGGATACCCCGTCGGTATACAGAAGGAGTATGTCGTCCTTCTCGAAATTGACGTTGCCGATATGATACCGGGCGTTCGGCGCGACGCCCAGAGCCGGGCCGGTAGTCGGGAGTTGAGAGACTTCCCCTTTCGATTTCTTGTAGAAAATCGGCAGGTTATGCCCCGCATTCACGAAAAGGAAGAGACCGCTTTTTCCGTCGGTTAACTCACCGTAGAACAGGGTGACGAAACGAGAGTCAGAAAAAGTCGAGTTCACAAGGTTGTTGATCTTCTTTACGAGGGAGGCCATGTTTGTCTGAAGCTCGACTCCCATCTTCAGGGCGCCTGAAACGTAAAGAGCCTCGACGGCCGCGCTTAAACCTTTGCTGGCCGCGTCACCGATCGCCACCCCGAGCCGTTCGCCCTCCTCACCCGTCGGGAGATAATCGAAGAAGTCACCCCCGACCACGCGTTCCGGAAGCGAGACCCCAAACATCTGGAACGAGCCGTACTTTTGCTCGTGCTCGGGAAGGATGCTGCGCTGAATTTCGCGCGCCTGGTCCATGTCCTGTTCAAGCTGCTTCGTGCGCGCGAGAGCGTGACGCCCGCGGAGTACGGCAGTGACAGCGCTCCCGATGACATTGAGCGTATCAAAAAGCTCCTGGTCGTCCTTGTCTGTGTTGAACGCGAGTATGTACTGGTAGAGGGGAATCCCTTTCACCTTAGTCTTATCGCCGACTCCGGTTGCGGAATATTTTTCTATTCCTTCTTTCCTCAGATCGGCGTTTCGCTCCGAGCTCAAGAGTGTCTTCTCGTTTCCGATCCTCACGAAATCGGGATAGTCGGCTACCCTGATCGCGTAGTTCTCCGCAAGGGATTTCACCTTACCTATCTGCTTGACGAGCACATAGGCATTCTTGCGCGGGATGAGTTTCCAGATCCTTCCTCCCTTAATCCTTATCTCGTCGGAGCCGGCTATTTCCTGAATGACGCTGTTCAGGAGCTCTTCGTCGGTTCTGTAATCTTTTGAAGCGAGCTGTTCAATAGCGTGGAAAAGTTGTCTTTGATTCATTTAGTAGCTGATCTTTCTCCATCTTTCAACAACGGCTTCAAGGTCTACTGCAGGCGGTAATATGCTCCACTTCGTGTAGAAGTCGACATCCTTGCTTTTTGGGAACGGGTCCGGTGCGTCTATTTTCGTGCGCAAAGGAAGGATGCACGCGTCGCCGAGCAGCAAGCCTTCGCCCTGTTTGAGCGCCGGTATGATATCAAGCAGGTCTCCCATCGATTCAGGGACGAGTTTTCCGATGTACGCCTGATCATCCGGGTTTGACAGGCGCATCGCCACGAAGTTGCTGCATTGGGACAGTATGGACTCAGCCACGTCTGCCGGCCTTTGACTCACAATCATGCAGCTGACGCCGTACTTTCTTCCTTCTTTCACAACACGCTCAATAGTCCTGCGGGCAGTCTGAGAAGAGTTTCTCATGTTGAGGTAATTATGAGCCTCCTCAAGCACAAGCAGTATGGGCAGATTCGCCCGGTACGGGTTCCACATGTTGAAGTCAAATACCAACCTCGCCAGAAGTGAGGCAAGAGCATTGATTACTTCCGGCGGAACGTTGCTGAGATTCAGCACGACGATAGACTTACCCGATTTAAGGCCGAAGAGAAGCTCCAGAAACTGTGAAAACGTTTCGGTGGTCCTGAACTTCTTCGGCTTGAAGAGAAACTCAAACCTCTTGTCGTTGAACTTCGAATCGAACTTGAAGAGAAAGCGGGTGAAGTTGCCGTAGAAAGGCCCTTCTTTTCCGTTGGGGAGCCTCTCGGTATCGAGTGCCTGCATTTTCACTTTGATGTCGCTCAGGTCGAAATAGACCGGGGAGTCGACGGTAATAGAGTCCTTGTATGTAGGGTTCTTGGACCGCTTGCTGTTCAACAGGATTTCAGACATCACTACCATCTCACTGCGGGCGGCGGGATCGTCGGCGTCGACGAAGGTTTCCACGAGTTCGTCGAAGTTCATTGCCCAATATGGGAGCTCAAACTCGCCGATGTTCACGCGCTCCGCAAGCTCGCCGAACGCTTCTCCGTATTCATCGTGGAGATCGAGGAGGATTATTCTGGCACCCGGCAGCTTCGCAACTTTCTGGAGAATCGACGCGACGGCGCAGGACTTGCCGGACCCAGTGGCACCTACGATGGCAACATGTCGGCTGAAGAACTTATCGGGGTCCATGTAATTCTTTTTTCCCTTCAGAAGTGAAATCTCGCCGAGCGCGAAATCGTATCTCCTGTGAGTGTTGAATATGAGATCGAGATCACTTTCGGTAGGAAGTTCCACGCTCGCGCCGGGATATGGCAGCTCTTCGGTGCCCCGTTGAAATCTCCCCTCACTGAACTTGCCGAACAGACTAGCGGTAAACCTCACGGCGTCTCCTGCGACGAGTTCCAGCGAGCTGATCACTCCCAGTATTTTGCTTTCCGGCATTATGACCGACACGTATGATCCGACGCTGAAATGCTCCGCCGCCATGGTTTCCCCGACAATCGTTGCACCGTGAACCGACACGACCTTCCCCGTGGGTTCCATCTGTTACTCCTTTTCTATGATTTTCTTGAACTCCGCGATCTTGTTGAGGGCCTCGACCGGTGTGAGGTTGTTGAGGTCGACGCTTTCGATCTTTCGACGAAGCTCCTCATCGCCCAGCTGGAACATCTCAATCTGCAAGTCGCCTTCTCTGCCCCTGGGCACGACCCTGCGAGGTTTCGGCATCTTCGTCTCTGGCTGAGCAGAACGCGCGGACTCCGTTGCCGAGAGCTCGAACGACTCGAGGTTCTTCAGTATCTCTTTCGCCCGCGATGTAACCGCCTTCGGCAGTCCCGCCATTTCTGCGACGTGAATTCCGTAGCTGTGGTCGGCACTTCCCTCGGCTATCTTGTGAAGGAAGATAACCTTCCCGCCGTATTCCCTGACATCGGCCTTGAAGTTCTTCACCCGGGGATAGAGCCCGGCCAACTCGTTGAGTTCATGGTAGTGTGTGGCAAATAGCGTCCTCGCGCTGCGCAAAGGGTTCTGGTGGAGGTATTCAACTATCGACCAGGCAATCGACACGCCGTCGAAAGTGCTTGTTCCCCTTCCGATCTCATCAAGGAGTACCAGGCTCCTCGTCGTAGCGTTATTGAGAATGTTTGCCGCCTCCTGCATTTCGATCATGAAAGTACTCTCACCGGCGCTGATATTATCGGAAGCGCCAACTCTCGTGAATATCTTGTCGACAATCCCGATGCGCGCGCGCTTCGCAGGCACGAAGGAACCCGTCTGGGCCATCAGAACAAGGAGAGCAACCTGCCGGATGTAAACGCTTTTACCCGCCATGTTCGGGCCGGTGATGAGCGCAATTTGTTCCTTCCCCTCGTTGAGCAAGATATCGTTGGGGACGAAACTTTCGCCGCTCGGAAGGACTTTCTCGACTACCGGATGCCTCCCCCCTTCGATATCGAGATCGAACGACTCATCTACCGTTGGGCGGACGTACTTGTTCTCAATCGCCGATTTGGCGAACGACAGGATTAGATCCGAAAGGGCAATAGCTTTAGAAGTTCCGAGCAGCGACGAAGAGTGAGTCGCGACCTCGTCCCGCAGCTCTTCGAAGAGCTGCAGCTCCAGTTTTTGAATCTTCTCCTCGGCGTGCAGGACCTTCTCCTCATACTCCTTCAATTCCTGCGTGACGAAGCGTTCGGCGTTCACCAGCGTCTGCTTCCTGATGTAGCCTTCCGGAACACGCGGAAGATTTGACTTCGTAATCTCGATATAATATCCGAAGACTGAATTGTAATCGACCTTGAGGGAAGAAATACCGGTGCGCTGGCGTTCCGTAACCTGCATGCGAGCGATCCAGTCCTTCGCGTTGAAAGCCAGTTCGCGAAGCTCGTCCAGCTCAGCGTTGAACCCTTTCCTTATAACCCCGCCGTCCGAAGCCTGCGCAGGGAGATCGTCGGCCAACGACTCCAACAGCCGCTTTAGAAGCTGCGGCTCTTCGTTTATCCCACCCGTTATATCGCGCCAGAGCCTGGAATCCAGTTTGCCGACCCGGTTCCTTATGTCGGGAAGCCTCTGCAGCATGGACCGCAACGAACCGACGTCCCGCGGGTTTGCCCGTCGCGTCGATATCCTCGACACCATGCGCTCAAGATCACCGAAGCCCGAGAGAAGGCCGGAGAGTTCGCTCGTTACATCCGGTTTTTTTATGATTTCATCCACCGAATCGAGCCTGGCGTTGATATCTTCCACATTTTTGAGCGGCTGGAGGAGTGTTCGCCTTAACAACCTCGCCCCCATCACCGTCTCGGTGTTATCGAGAACGCTCAGCAGAGTCGATCCACCGTCGGATGAAGATTCCACTATTTCAAGATGCTTTCGGCTCGTCCTGTTGATCTCGAGGAAGCCGGACAGTGTGAATTCCGACACGGAGACGATATGCGATAAATTGCCGTTTTGGGTTTCGGCGAGGTAATCGAGCGCCGCCCCGGCAGCCCTGGCCGCAAGCTGTTTGGATTCTAATCCATAGCCTTTGAGATTCTGAACGTTGAAATGGTGTATGAGCTTATCGTAGGCGTAGTCAAAATTAAATATATAATCGTCCCGGCGAGTCACGACAGCTTTCTTGAGCGAGCCCCGGACGATGGGTTCAAGTTCTTCCGTCATGTCGCGCGGAAGGACTACTTCGAGCGGTTCCACTTTGGCGAGATATGTATCTATCTCCGCCAGGTCGGCCTGGGCAAAGCTGAACTCTCCCGTGGTGGCATCGCAGAAGGCGAGCCCGAACTGTTCACCGTCCGTAATCAGCGATGCGAAATAGTTGTTCACTTTCGCAGCGTCGTTGGAGAAATTTACGCCGGGGGTTACCACTTCCACTATGTCACGCTTGACTATTCCCTTTGCGAACCTTGGGTCCTCCAGCTGCTCGCAAACGGCGACCCTGTACCCTGCCTTGACGAGTTTAGGGAGATACTGGTTTATCGCGTGATGTGGAAAGCCTGCGAGCGGGACATCTGCGGCGGCACCGTTCGAGCGTTTGGTGAGCGTCAGCGACAGGACCGAGCTCGCGACCTTAGCATCCTCCTCAAAGGTCTCGTAGAAATCCCCCATCCTGAAAAGCACGATCGCGTCAGGATAGCGGTCTTTCACTTTCCGGTATTGCACCATTAGCGGCGTGATCGAGGCGCCCTTGCTCATTTGATTTTGCTGACTTCCGTTCTAAAGATTAGGTCCGACACGACAACTTGCGCGTATCCGGAGAGCGAACTACTCCGCCCCTCCCCACGCCCGCAATGGCCACAGGAAAGGACGCTAAGTTCCAAAGTTTCCTCTCTCTTTCTCACGTGTGCTTAGAATATACTTTAGGTGGGAAAGTTTAGCAAGAAGAGGTGGAACGGAATGGATTGGCGAAGATTACGGCTGTGAATCGACGGTATGCATATCAAGTGTGATAGTACTGACTGCGATCTGTCCACATCAGACCGCCGCGGCGCCGATCATTTCCAGTTCTTCATCCGGTAACACGGGGGGCGTCTTCAGCGCCTGAAAGCTGGACCGGAAAAAAGCACGCGTTGGTGCTCAGGCAGGCAGACTCCGCTTCAATCTTCGGTCTTCTGCTTGAAGATATCATCGGAGAGTCCTGAATTTATCTTGTAGTTGGAGTAATAGACTTCAACCTTCCCCTTCAATTGGTTCACACGCCCGTGTTCAGGGCCGAACCCCCTTCCCCCTCCGTTCATCTTACCGACATCCAGGTTGACATCTATCTTAACAGGCATCTGGAACCCGTCGAACAA
>CAWEBD010000013.1:0-6641 GCA_963806435.1 uncultured Bacteroidota bacterium | reverse complement strand
CAGCACCCCAAGCGCAGACCGTAGTGTTAGATCTCCGGAGAGAATACAAAGTGAGTAAAGTCGTAATTCGATGGGGCAATAAAGAGTACGCTAAGCAGTATTGGCTGCAACTTTCCCCGGATGACAACAGTTGGACCGTTCTGAAGAGTGTCACAAACGGCACTGGCGGAACCAACTACGTCGAGACGATACTCACGGACACTACCAATCCGCCCGTCGGAAGGTATGTGTCGCTCCTGCTTCAGGCTCCGGGCACCAATGGTCCTTACTCGATCGCGGAGCTGCAGGTCTACGGGCTTCCTGCCACAACTGCTGTGGTGGAAGGCCACAGCGGAATTCCGGCCCGTTTCTCGTTGGAGCAGAACTTCCCAAATCCGTTCAACCCTTCAACCAAGATTGACTTCTCTTTGCCATCAGCTCAACAGGTCACGCTTGTCGTCTATAACGTGCTGGGCCAGAGGGTGGCTGAATTGGTCAATAAGAGAATGTCAGCTGGCAACTACACCGTGGACTTTGATGGCGCAAGGTTGAGCAGCGGAGTCTACTTCTACAGGCTGACCGCGGGAAGCAACGTTGTAACCAGGAAAATGATCCTGCTGAAGTAAGAAGGATCGATTGAAAATTGATACAGCCCGGTCGACACGTTTGAGAAGGGGCGCCATGGAGTTTTTGTAGGTGGCGCCCTCCTCCGACGGAGGCAGGAAGTCGGCAATTTTAATCCGGTTGTGCATGCGGGCTTACAAGAGTTGTAAACCAGCCCCGGGAAAGAATCGAAAACTCCCCGTCCCGGGAGGGCCCGGACTTAATGCCGGCATAAAGCAGTTACAGTCGTGAGCCTCTTCCGGTCCGGGAAGGGCGTTCAAGCAAATACTGATCGTCAACTGAAAGTCTAAGGAGCGCAGGAAATGAAATACGGTTTCTTTGATGACAAGTCGAGAGAATATGTCATTACAAATCCACGGACTCCTTATCCCTGGATCAACTACCTTGGGAGCCAGGAATTCTTCACGATCATATCCAACACTGCCGGAGGGTACAGCTTCTTCAAGGACGCGCGACTCCGGCGCATTACTCGATTCAGATATAACAACGTTCCCCTCGATATGGGAGGGAAGTACTTCTATATAAAGGACGGCAACACCGTCTGGTCGCCGGGCTGGAAACCTGTCAAGACAGAACTCGACGCCTATGAATGCCACCATGGCCTCGGCTATACGAGGATCAAGGGAAGAAAGAACGGTCTCGAAGCAGAGCTTCTCTATTTCGTGCCGGTCGATTTTCGCGGAGAGATCCAGAAGCTTAAACTCAAAAACAGAAGCAGGTCTAAGAAAACATTCAAGGTCTTTTCATTTGTCGAATGGTGCCTCTGGAACGCGCTTGATGACATGACGAACTTCCAACGCAATTTCTCGACAGGAGAAGTAGAAATTGCCGGTTCGGTTATTTACCACAAGACCGAATACAAAGAACGCCGCAATCACTATGCTTTTTATTCCGTGAATTCTGCCTATTTCCGGATTTGACACCGACCGCGAGGCGTTCATCGGTCTTTATAACGGGTTTGAGAGTCCCGATGTAGTCATGAGGGGAAAATCACGTAACTCGGAAGCGCACGGCTGGTCGCCGATAGCATCTCACTGTCTCAACGTAACTCTCAAACCGGGCGAGGAAAAGGAGTACGTGTTTCTCCTCGGCTACGTCGAAAATCCACAGGAAGAGAAGTTTGAGTCGAAGGGAGTCATCAACAAGAAGAAAGCTCTCGAGATGATCGATGCCGTGTCGACACCGGCAAAGGTGCAAAAGTTGTTCGACGGGCTTCAGAAATACTGGGACGACCTCCTTTCGATCTTCCGAGTCGAGAGCAAAGACGACAAACTCGACCGAATGGTGAACATCTGGAACCAGTACCAGTGTATGGTAACGTTCTGTATGTCGAGAAGCGCATCGTATTTTGAGTCGGGAATAGGCCGCGGGATGGGATTCCGCGATTCCAACCAGGACCTGATAGGTTTCGTTCACCAGATTCCGGAGAAGGCGAAGGAGCGTATACTGGACATTGCCGCGACGCAGTTCGAGGACGGGGGAGCATATCACCAGTACCAGCCTCTCACGAAGAAGGGGAACAACGAGGTCGGTGGCAACTTCAACGACGATCCGCTGTGGCTTATCCTCTCGACTTCTGCGTACATAAAAGAGACGGGCGACTGGGGTATTCTCGACGAGAAAGTTGCGTTCGACAACGACGTCTCCAAAGCAACTCCGCTGTTGGATCACTTGAAACGCTCGTTCTATCATGTCGTGCACAATCTCGGCCCGCACAAGCTCCCGCTGATCGGCCGGGCCGACTGGAACGATTGTCTGAACCTGAACTGTTTTTCCAATAATCCCGATGAATCATTCCAGACGACGGAGAACAAGAAGGGCGGGACAGCAGAGTCAGTTTTTATCGGCGGCATGTTCATACTGTACGGCGGTGAGTATAGCAGGATTCTTCGGAAGCTGAAGAAGAATGCCGAAGCCGACGAGGTTGACAAGCACATTGCCGAGATGAGGAAGGCAGTCGACACAAGCGGGTGGGATGGCGAGTGGTTCATCCGCGCGTATGATTTCTTCGGAAAGAAAGTCGGGAGCCATGAAAACGAAGAGGGGAAAATCTTCATCGAGCCGCAGGGAATGTGTATCATGGCAGGTGTCGGTTCAGACGACGGGCGAGCCAGGAACGCACTCGAATCCGTGAAGCAGCGGTTAGACTGCGAATACGGGATCGTGCTCAATAACCCGGCGTTCACGAAATACTACATCGAATACGGCGAGATATCTACCTATCCGAAAGGCTATAAAGAGAACGCCGGAATTTTCTGCCACAATAATCCATGGATCATGATCGCCGAGACGATCGTAGGGAACGGTGATAGGGCGTTCGATTATTACAGGAAGATCGCTCCCGCTTATCTGGAGGAGATCAGCGACCTGCACAAGACGGAGCCGTATGTCTACCCGCAGATGATAGCCGGCAAGGATGCTTACAAACCTGGTGAGGCCAAGAACTCATGGCTCAGCGGGACTGCGTCCTGGACGTTCCACACTATCTCACAGTACATCCTCGGCATCAGGCCGGAGTATGACGGCCTTCTCGTGGACCCATGCATTCCGAAAGCCTGGGACGGGTTTATGGTCAACCGGAAATTCCGCGGCGCGGAATACAGCATCAGCGTCTCGAATCCCAATAAGGTCTCCAAGGGAGTGAAGAGACTTGTCGTCGATGGCAATGAGTTGAAGGGAAACACCGTCCCCGTGTTCCCAGCCGGGAGCAAACACAAAGTTGAAGTCACTCTAGGATGACGGAGCGCAGCTGTTAGCAGAAGAAAGGGCCTCTCGCCCTTTCTTCGCGCGGCGGCCAAACGCCTGGCTGTAATGATGGCGCCGCGGAGGTGAAATGGAATTTAAATTGTTACAAGCTATCTTGAACGCAACATCAGGCAGGTGAAATGAACAAGTCTATAATCGTACTGGACGTCTTTTTGCTCGCGGTGGTCGCGTACTTCACGTGGTACATGGCGACGGACTATCAGACATTCTACGGGCGATCGCACATGCCTTTCGTCCTTTGGGTCATAGACACGATCGATTTGTTCATACATGAGGGGGGCCACTTCTTCTTCGGATTCATGGGCCGG
Organism: uncultured Bacteroidota bacterium; assembly: GCA_963806435.1. Classification (GTDB taxonomy): domain Bacteria; phylum Bacteroidota; class Ignavibacteria; order Kryptoniales; family JAKASW01; genus JAKASW01. Next base: position 2,964 of record CAWEBD010000013.1, on the reverse strand, counting down.
ATGATTTACTTCATGGGTGGTTCGTTGATGCAGGTGGTCTTGCCGTCGCTTGCGATCTGGGTCTTCCTGAAATCAGGTTTCCGAACGCTCATCGGCACGCTGTACTGGCTCGGCCATAACCTAATCAATGTGTCGGTTTATATAGGCGACGCACCTTACCGCAGGCTCCCGCTGATTTCCGATAGCGCAATTCACGATTGGAACTGGATCTTCGCCCATATGGGGGACATGGGGCTTGCCGAGCCCGTTTCTTCAGTGGTCTTCGTGGTTGGTGTGGCTTCATGTTTGGGAGCTATTATCACAGCCGGATATTTTCTAGTCGCGGATTTCAGAGAAACATTCCTGGAGGCGTAACACAAATGGTGAGACACATGGTCCTTTTCAAGTTCAAGACGACCATAACGGAAGGCCAGATAGAGCTGCTTGAGAATGGACTCGGCACCCTCCCGGGGATCATCCCAGAAGTAAGAGAGTACGAATTCGGCAGAAACATAGTACCTTCGGAGCGCGCTTATGATTTCGCCCTCATATCAGCTTTCGATGATTTGGACTCGTTGCGGAAATACAGTTCTCACCCGGAACACCAGAAAGTCCTGAAACATATCAACGCGATATGCGATAGTATTAAATCAGTTGATTACGAAATGAGTGAAAGCGCGAAGCCCGGCGAAGGTCGATCCTGATCGACACGGGCGGACCTAAACCAGAAGCTAACTAACTAGAAAAGAGACGAATGTCTGAAACAATCCTGGAGACCGCCGGTCTGAGCAAGCGATTCGGCAATCGCTGGGCGGTGAAGGACCTCAACCTGGACGTGCGCGCCGGAGATGTGTTCGGGTTCCTGGGGCCGAACGGGGCAGGTAAGAGCACCACTATCAGAATGATACTCACTCTTCTCACGCCGACATCCGGAACCGTGAAGATATTCGGCAAAGAGGTGAGGGAAAACCGTGCCTCGATACTCTCAAGAGTGTGCGGCATAGTTGAGAAACCGGATTTCTACCTTTTTCTGACGGCATACAAGAATCTCGAGTTGCTGGGCAGTCTCACGAGAAAGGTAACGAGGGGCGAGATCTTCGAGGCTCTGGAAATTGTCGGGCTGAAGTCGAGGGCTGACGATAAGGTCAAAACGTTCTCTCATGGCATGAAGCAGCGCCTCGGCATCGCGCAGGCTATTCTCACGAAACCCGACCTGGTCATTCTTGACGAACCGACTTCCGGGCTCGATCCACAGGGGATGAAAGAAGTGCGTGAGCTTGTCCTCAAGCTTTCGAAAGAGCACGGGACCACCATTTTCCTTTCGTCGCACCTTCTTACCGAAGTCGAAGCAGTCGCAAAGAGAATGGCTGTTCTGAATCACGGCCAGCTCATCGCGCAAGGGGCGGTATCGGATCTCCTCGACGGTGATTCGTCATATTATTCCATCCAGGCTTCTCCGCAGGACGAGGCACTCGGACTCCTGCGAAATATGCCGTGGGTTGAGGTGGTTGCGGTAGCGAACGGCATAGACGTGCGGATCGACTCCCGCAGGGCGGCGGAACTCAACAGGCTTCTGGTCACCGCCGGCGTCGAGGTCTCGGCCTTTGCCGCGAAGCGCTCGCTTGAAGACTACTTCCTGAAAATAACGGAAGGGGCGTCGGAGGTATGAGCCTCTTTAGGATAGAAGTCGAGAAGACATTCCGGCGCTGGCGTACATATATCGGATTTGCCGTAATACTTGCCGCGGTCCTTTTACTGGAAATCATAATCAAACTGAACGAAACCACGATGGCGCACAGCTTTGCGGGCGGATTAAGAAACGACTTTCTGGTCTCGGGGAACGTGCTGAACGCGTGGGCGATCACCGCCTTGATCATGAACTCGCTCTACATACACGTCCCTTTCCTGATAGCGCTCGTCGCGGGTGACATGGTCTCTTCGGAAGCGACTTCCGGGACGATGCGATTCATGCTGATACGCCCGCCCTCCCGTTCCAGGATAATCATCTACAAATTTCTCGCGATGCTTTTCTACGTCGCGCTTCTGATCCTGTTTCTCGGTGTACTCTGTGTCGGCATCGGCCTCCTCTTCTTTGGCGGCGGCGACCTCATCAAGTTCCAGGCAGCTATGCCGCACATTGTCATTTTGCCGGCTCACATTGCCGCCTCGCGCACAGGACTTGCTTTTTTGGCCGCGATAGTTTCCATGTCGGTTGTCGGCTCGCTCGCGTTCCTCTTCTCGACGTTGGTGGACAATTCGATCGGTCCTATTATAGGTTCCATTGGTGTGGTCATCATTTCTTTCATACTTGGTAATTTGCCGTTCGAATTCACGGAGTCACTCAGGCCGTATTTATTCACAACGTACATGAATATTTGGCAGTTGCTTCTCGATAACCCGGTGAACTGGACGGAGGTCGGCAAATACGCGCTGATATTACTTGCCTTCGACGCGGCCTTCTTCGGCGCGGCGTATTGGGTATTTGTAAGAAAGGATATAAAAAGCTGATGGACTTAATGTCGTTCGTTTTCGCGTTTGTGCTCCTGATGTTCCCACCGCAGGGCGGGGATGGAGTGAAATATATTGAGAATGCTATCGGGAAATTCGACGCCATAAAAGATTATGTCGTGGATGTGAGAGTTCATATGGATCTGGAGGCGGTTCAGGCCCCGGATATGGAGGGTAAGGTCTATTACAAAGAGCCGGACAAAGTGAAGATTGATTCCAAAGGTCTCTTCTTCATGCCCAAGGACCTGGGTGTGATAAACCCTCGAAAATTCGACCCCGGTAAATATGATATTGCGGTGTTGGACACGCTTACATACGATGGAGATCCCGCCGTCCGTCTCTCCCTTGTTCCAAAAAATGACGAAACAGGCAATCACAACATCACGTTGACCATCGACAAGAAAGATTGGCTGATAGTTGAAATTGCCACCGCCCCTTATCCCGGCAGGGAGGCCAGCGCTAAGATCACGTATGGAT
>CAWEBD010000012.1:0-36138 GCA_963806435.1 uncultured Bacteroidota bacterium | reverse complement strand
TGCCACGTATTGCTGATGTTCTGCATAAGGAGATCCTGGGCTCTAACCGCCTGGATGTCTCCTGACTGCATCGTCGGCTTCATCGTGTATTGGATGTAGCCCGTGTTAGTGATACTAGTGTCGGTGATTCCGAACTCCTGGTATATCTCCTTCGGGACGGGAAGCCTGAATGTCTGAGTTTTCCATTCGACCGGCTGGATATTCTGCAACTGCTCGTTCGTCATGCTTATCGGAACCTTCTCCGCGCCGTGCGGGGTGTTGTTCTTTAGCTGGAGATCGTACCAATCGGTGTTCGCCAGGCTCAGATTCACTATCCGGACGTCGGTTCTTATCCCTAAACCTTCCTGCAAATACCAGAGAGGGAAAGTATCGTTGTCGCCATTCGTGAACAGGATCGCGTTCGCCTTGCACGACTGGAGGATGTTGTACGAATAATCGAATGGGGCGTAGTTGCCGTGGCGGCTGTGGGTATACAAGTTCTGCGCAAACATATTCAGGGGCGCGATAGCGAAGAGCACGGCGGTGGCGCCTCCCATGATCAATGTCTTCCTCTTGTTATCTTTTAGCGCCGTCGCGATGAGGTCAAGTATACCTGATACGCCCACTCCTACCCACATGGCGAAGACGAAAAAGGATCCGACGAAGAAATAATCCCGTTCTCTCGGCTGCGGATCCTGCATGTTGAAGTAGACGACAAGTGCGACCCCCATTACCAGGAACATTGTCAGGAATGCCAGCCCGAATTTCCAATCTTTTCTGAAGTGATACCAAAGCCCGAAGAGCGCGATCAGGAACGGGATGGCGAAATACCTTGCTGGGTAACCGGCACGTCCGTCATACCATCGCGTGGGGGAGGAGATAAATGTGGCGGGCGCGTCCTGAATGTCGCCAGCCCTCCCGACGAAATTCCATTCAAGATATCTCAGATACATGTGATCGAGCTGGTATCCGATAAAGTAATCGAAGTCCGAGGAGTATTGCTGGTATGCGGCCTGATACTGCGGCTCGTTGCTCCATCGACGCGGCCAGAAGAGCGGCTGTGAACCGTACTGGTCCCGGTTAAGGTATCCCACCATTCGCTGGAGGTTGCTCGGATTGTTTTCGTTTATGGGCGGATTGGAGTTCGCCCGAATGTAGACAAGTGTGTAGGTCGAATAACCCAATATGATGAGAAGACCGGCCATCAGGGAGGTGCTAAGGACCCAGCGCCTCGCCTTTTCAGCCTTATACGCGCCGTAGATCGCGGCAATCACGATACCAGGTGGAATCAACTGAATTATGAAACTGTGACTTATATCGAACGGACCGGTCTTCAAATCGCCGTTGAGAATAGCGGCGAACCATTTGACAATTCCCGGATAAATTATCATGAAGGCGAGACCGGTTATGATCGCGAATTTAACAAAAGATTTCCACTCAAATTCATTGTACTTGAAATAGATAAACAATGCTATGACGAAGAAGACCAGGAGACTCAACTGGTGGATGCCTATTGAAAGGCCCATTGCATAGGCTGCGAGGAGGAGATACTTCTGACTTCCGGCTTCTTCAGCCTTCTCGAACCATACCATTCCAAGCCATAGGACAAGAGACACAAAAAATATGCTCGATGCGAAGAGTCCTGACTCGGCGGCGTTGAACCAGAAGGTATCGGACACGGATAAGGTGAATGCGCCGATAGCCGCGGCCCCGAAGACTAAAATAGCACCTCTGACGTCGTTTGGAAAACCCTGCCATCTCGATATGACTTTGACGCCGATCAGATAAAGGAACATTATTGCCAGCGCGCTCGCGAGTGCCGATATCAGGTTTATTCTCAGCGCTTGGTTATGGACGAACGGTGTCATCATCGCAATTCTGCCGAACAGCGTGAAAAGCGGCGCTCCCGGCGGGTGTGGGACCTCGAGTGCGGGTGACGTCGCCGCGTACTCTCCGCAATCCCAGAACGCGACTGAGGATTGGGAAGTCATTCGGTACATGAAGAGGGTGATGAAGAAAATGGCTAGCGCAATGTAGCGGTTCAGGTGCTTGAAATTCATTTTGTGTCCAATGATTTTGTTAACTCTGTGGCTTCTATTTTACGCCCGAACCGATGAAAAAACAAGATAAACATTGAGCGTGGCTGCGGCACCTGCAATATAAAGACCTGAGAACTTGCAGGAATTTGACAAAGTCTTTATACTAAATATGGATGAATTGTCCGGAAAAGGAAGTTGATCGTCGTCGATAAGCGCGCACTATCTTCTATAATTATATCATTATTGCTTGCGTCTGTCTCGTCAGTGGCAAACGCGCAGACCGTGATGCCGCTCGCCCCAAATTCAACCGTAATGCAATTAACCCCCGGCGGGCATTTCAGCGAGCCATCCGTCGCGGTGGACCCTGATGAGCCTGCCCACGTCTGCGTGGTTTACCAAACCGTGGCGTCCGCGGCATACTCCACAGATGCCGGAGAACACTGGAAGCTGGCCCCGGGCGCGGCGGTGGATGGGTATCGCGTGTCGGGGGACGTTTCGGTTGTATACGATAACGCCGGACACGCAATCATGTCGTGCATAGCTTTCGATAAACTCGGCACCGCCGACTATTGGGGGCACGGAGCGACACGGAACGGCATCTTTGTCAAACGCTCCATGGACGGAGGAAAGACTTGGGATGCTGGAAGCATTGCAGTCGATTCTCAGGCGACGAAGCCGGGTATCCCGTTCGAGGACAAACCTTACATAGTTGCCGACAACACTCATGGCCCGTTCGAAGGCTATCTTTACATAGGCTGGACTGAGTGGAGCCTCGCGGAGTCCGTGATTTTGTTCTCACGCTCCACCGACGACGGTGTAACGTGGTCGAAACCGGTCGACATAAGTGATGTCCACGGCCTTCCTCGCGACGACAACGGGGGGGTGGAGGGATTCGACGGCACGGTGTCTCCCGACGGCGTCCTTCATGTTGTCTGGACAAACGGCAACGAAATCGTGTACAAGTCCTCGAGCGACGGCGGAAAGACCTTCACCCACGAGCGTGAAATAATTGCAACGGCGCCCGCGTTCTTTAAGCCGAGCGATGTATACCGTGCGAACGGGTTTCCGCAAATTGCATCCGACAGAAATGGCAGGTTGTATATTACCTGGAGCGACTACCGCAACGGTGACATCGATATCTTCGAGTCCAATTCTTCCGATGAGGGCAAAACCTGGTCTTCTCCGGTCAGGGTGAACGACGATCCGGTTCACGACGGAGCGGATCAATTCTTTCAATGGCTGGCGGTGGACAATCAGACCGGGACTGTTAATGTCTTGTTCTATGATCGCCGCCGCGACCCCCTTAACATCCGGGCTTCGATCGTGCTGGCGCGCTCTACTGACGGCGGAACTTCGTTTGCCAATTACCTCATGAGTGATTCCTCATTCATCCCCACCGGCGCATTCATCGGAGATTACACCGGGCTTGCGGCATTCGGCGGGAGAGTCTATGGAGCGTGGACCGAACAAGTTGCAGATAAAACGAAAACTGAAGGCAAAAGCAAAAGAAATCACGACACTGTCGTTAAAGTCGGCGTGGCTGATTTCAACGAGATAAAGTAAGTAACGGGAAATCGCGGCAAGAGTTTCCCTTTGTAGATAGATTGAAACCGGCTTCGAAATGGTGTCGGGACGCAAGTTGTGTCCAGCGCCTTGATGTTGTGGGCATCGGAGCTCACGGTCCATAGAAAGTTCCATATAGAATTCAATGAAGCTTTAGCTGCTTATTCGAAATTTCTGAAAATAAAAACCCGAAAAGGAGTTTGTGTGAGACTATGAGTGTAAGTCAGCTAGCGAATTCGATTGCTGAATCGCCGACACTTAAGCTGAACGAAGAAGCCAGGGTGCTGAGGGAAAAAGGCGAGGCAGTTATTCACCTCGGAGCGGGTGAACCGAAAAATAAAGCTCCATTATCCGCAATACTCGGAGCGTCAGCGAAACTAAATACCGCCGATATCAAATATACGCCTACCGACGGTATCCCTTCCTTGAAAAAGGCGATTGTCAAATACACCGAAGAAAACTACGACAGGATTGTCGCGCCGGAGAACATAATTGTCTCTGCCGGTGCTAAGCAGTCGGTGTATAACATCCTTTACTCGATAATAAATCCGCAGGATGAGGTCATTATCCTCGCGCCGTACTGGGTAAGCTACCCCGAGATGGTGAAAATGGTGTACGGCGTGCCCGTGATAGTGACACCTGAAGATGGCGGTTTCTATCCCCGCATGGAAGACGTGATGAAGGGTGTGAGTAGCTACACGAAAGCCATCATCGTCAACAGCCCGAACAATCCTTCCGGTATTATGTATTCCGACGAGTTTATAGGTCAACTCGTCGAGTTTTGCGAGAAGAAAGACATCTACGTCATCATGGACGACATATACCATAAGCTGGTATTTGACGGGAAGAAGGCGCCGTCGGCGTACAAGCACACGAAAAAAGATATCGAGTCCACGCATGTAATAGTCGTGAACGGAGTCTCGAAGCTCTACGGCATGACGGGCTTTCGGATCGGCTGGGCAATCGCGAACAGGAAGCTCACCCAGATCATGACGAACGTTCAGAGCCAGATCACGTCCTGCACAGCAGTCTTGCTTCAGGCCGCTGCAGAAGGAGCGCTAACGGGGCTCCAGAGCGCCGTCGAGAGTCTGCGGCTGACACTTGAGAACAACAGGAACGTGATGTTGGAGGAACTAAACGCGTTCAACGGCGTTAAGACCGTGAAGCCGGACGGGACTTACTACTGTCTCCCCGACTTCAGCGCTTATTCCAGAGACTCGGTTGCCTTGTCTGAACTCCTCCTCAAGAAAGCACTGGTCGTCACCGTACCGGGGAAGGAATTTGGAATGGAAGGACATTTGAGGCTCAGCTACGCCGGCTCTCTCAAGGACGTCACCGAGGGCGTGGCGCGCATCAAATGGGCGCTGGATCCTACCTCGGCTAAAGAGATATACATCGGAGAACGAAAATTAGTGAGGGATTGGCTATGAACAATCTGCTTAATATAAAGACGCCTGCGGAGGGTGAGGCGAAAGCGTTGAAGAGCGACTACGGGTTGGACAACCACGGAATCTCGAACCTGAGGATGTCGTACTGGAATCTTCCCACGGAAGCTCTCTACGAGGAGATTGCTTTCAGGGGCGAGGGGCGGATAACCCGCGAGGGTCCCATTGTCGCCTTCACGGGAAAACACACGGCCCGCTCCGCGAGCGACAAGTACATCGTGAAAGAACCTTCGACCGAGGGACATATCTGGTGGGGACAGTACAACAGGCCATTCAGTTCCGAAAAGTTCGACGGGCTTTATAATCGCCTCCTCGGCTTCATGCAGGGACGCGATATGTTTGTCCAGGACTGCCACGTCGGTGCCGATCCTGATTTCCGGATGCCGATCCGTTTGATCTCCGAAAAGGCGTGGCACGCCATGTTCGCCAGGAATATGTTTATTCTCCCCGAAACGAATGAGGATTACCGCCGCCATGTTCCGGATTTCACCGTCATCTCGGTCCCATCATTCAAGGGAATCCCTCAGATCGACGGGACCGCGAGCGAGACGTTCATAGTGCTGAACTTCGCGCGGCGCGTGTGCATCATCGGCAACACCGCCTATGCCGGCGAGATTAAGAAATCGGTATTCACGATCATGAACTATCTTATGCCTCTCCAGGGAGTGATGTCCATGCACAGCTCGGCGAACATCGGGAGCGACAACAAGTCCGCGATCTTCTTCGGACTTTCCGGCACCGGAAAGACGACCCTATCCGCCGATCCCGAAGCGCAGGCTCATCGGCGATGACGAGCACGGCTGGAGTGACAGCGGGGTGTTCAACTTCGAAGGCGGTTGCTACGCCAAAGTCATTCGGCTGTCCGAATCGGCGGAACCAGAAATCTACGAGACGACAAGAATGTTCGGTACCATTCTCGAGAACGTGGTGTTCGATAATGTCACCAGGATGATCGACCTCGATGACGAGACGATTACCGAGAACACGCGCGCCTCCTACCCGCTCGATTATATCGCCAACGCGGTGCCTGAAAAAATGGGAGGTCATCCTAAGAATATCATACTCCTGACGTGCGATGCCTCGGGCGTGATGCCCCCGATCTCTAAGCTCAGTCCGGACCAGGCGATATACCAGTTCATATCCGGTTACACGTCGAAGATTGCCGGCACGGAGGTTGGGCTCGGGAAGGAACCGGAGATGACGTTCAGCACTTGCTTCGGAGCGCCTTTCATGGTCCACCATCCTAACTTCTATGCCGACCTCCTCAAGCGGAAGATCATCAACCACGATGTCAACTGCTGGCTTCTTAACACCGGTTGGATAGGAGGCGCGTTCGGAGTAGGGAAACGGATTAGCATCGGATACACACGTACGCTCTTGAATGCCGCGCTCGACGGCGCACTTCTCAAGTCGAAGTTCGTAACCGACCCTGTCTTCGGCTTCCAGGTTCCGACGACATGCGAAGGAGTACCGGCTAACATACTCGACCCCGCGGGCTCATGGGCCAGCAAGGACGAGTACATGAAGAAGTACAAGCAGCTAGCGTCCCGCTTCGTGGAAAACTTCAAGAAATTCGAGGCAGGATGTCCGCCTGAGGTCGTGAAAGCAGGGCCGAAGGTGTAAGTTCCAGGCGACCTTGCGAAGGTGTAAAAGTCTCAAATTCGAATGAATTCCTCCGAATGAGATCACCTTCGCAGGGTACCGTCGCCGTGTCGACGAGCAGCTCTCTCAGAAAGTCCCCGATTTCCAATCCCAAATTTGCAACAATCCCCAATTTTGCGTAAATTTTCAGGCAAATTTTGACTTTTTTGTCGCATGTTTGAACAAATATCCGAGAAGTTCGAAGGTATATTCCACCGGCTGAGTGGACAAGCACGCATCTCAGATGAAAATATCTCAGATGCGGTGCGAGAGGTGCGTCGTGCGCTTCTCGAGGGCGACGTCAATTATAAGGTCGCGCGCGCGTTCACCGAAGAAATTCAGAAGAAGGCTGTCGGCAAAGAAGTCGCAAAGAGCCTTAATCCCGGCCAGGTATTCGTCAAGATAGTCTATGACGAGTTGGTCCAACTTCTCGGCGGTTCGACCAGCGAACTGAACCTGACCGAGGACATTCCGAATGTGATTATGATCGCCGGGCTTCAGGGTTCAGGCAAGACCACATTCGCGGCGAAACTCGCGAATCACCTTAAGGCGAAAGGGCGGTACCCGCTCCTCGTTGCCTGTGATGTTCACAGGCCGGCCGCCATCGATCAGCTCGAAACGCTCGGGCAGCAGATAAACATCCCGGTCTATCTGGAACGCGGAGCTGCCGCGGTCGACATTGCATCGAGGTCGATAGATTACGCGAGGAAGAACGCCCGCGATATCGCCATCATAGATACCGCCGGCAGACTCCACATCGATGAGGAAATGATGCGCGAGGCGGAAGGCGTCAGAGCCGCGGTCAAGCCGCATCAGATTCTCTTCGTTGTCGACTCGATGACGGGACAGGACGCCGTGAACACAGCGCAGGAGTTCAACCGCAGACTCGACTTCAACGGAGTCGTACTGACGAAGCTGGACGGCGATGCGCGTGGCGGCGCGGCGATGTCGGTGAGATCGGTCGTTCAGAAGCCGATAAAATTCGTGAGCCTGGGCGAAAAACTTGACCAGCTTGAGGTGTTCCACCCTGACAGGATGGCATCGCGAATCCTCGGGATGGGCGACGTCGTAACGCTCGTCGAGAAGGTCCAGGAGCAGGTCGACGAGAAGAAGGCCGCGAAGCTTGAGCAGAGGCTCAGGAAGAACGAGTTCTCGCTTGAGGACTTCAGGGACCAGCTCAAGCAAATCAAGAAAATGGGACCGTTGAAGGACGTGCTTTCCATGATCCCTGGAGTATCGGGCGCCGTTCGTAACGCGGTGATAGACGACAAAGCGCTCGTGAGGATCGAGGCGATGATTAACTCGATGACTATTTCTGAAAGAGAGAAGCCGAACATCATAGATGGAAGGCGTAGAAAAAGGATCGCGGCCGGAAGCGGAACGTCGGTTCAGGAAATTAACAGACTTTTGAAACAATTCTCGGAAATGCAAAGGATGTTTAAGACCCTTTCCAAGGGAAAATTTGGAAAGGCTGCTTTGGCGAACATGCGTTTCCCCCTTTAAAATGTGGAGGATAATTTGGCGGTAAGACTGAGACTGCGAAAGACAGGACGAAAGAATCAACCATCGTACAAGGTCGTGGCTGCGGATTCCCGCTCGCCGCGCGACGGGCGTTTTCTCGAGACTGTTGGCACTTACAATCCGTTGAGAAACCCGGCGGAAATTAAGTTCAACGAGGAGAAGGCGTTCAAATGGTTGAAGCGCGGCGCATTGCCGACCGATACCGTGCGCAGCCTGCTTCGTAAGTCGGGTTTGTGGTACAAATGGTACTTGATGAAGAAGGGTTTGGACGAATCTGCCGTGGCGCAGAAATTGGCTGAATGGCAAGCGGGTCAGGAAGCTAAAAACCTACGCGATGCCGAACGCAAGCAGAGGCGTAAAGCGTCGAAGAAGGCGAAGAAAGCGACCGAATCTGCCCCCGCGGCTGAAGCCAGCGCTCAGCCGGGACCGACGACCGGACAACCTGCCTAAGTTTGTCCCGATGAGCTTTGAGTGTAGTTGCAGCACCTTTTGTCGAGTTGGGCGTATTGTCCTGCCTGCGCGGAGGATGATGGGTTCAGCCCCGGCAAATCTTCAACTACTCTTCTCCAATTTTTCTTGGGAGAAGAACTAGAAGCGGTCCGTCCCCGGTTTGTGGACGGGCGGTTATCAGGCTCAAGTGAAACCCGGCCCGCTTTCCCCGGTTCTCTGAAGGTGGCGAGCCGAGTAGGAAAAGGAGGTCCGCAATGCATGACTTCGTTGATTATGTGGTAAGGAAACTCGTGGACAAACCTGATAGCGTTCAGTTGACTCAGGAGGAGAAAGAGGCCAACAAGGTGGTCTTTCAGCTCAAGGTTGACCAGGAGGACGTCGGGAAGGTGATCGGCCGAAAAGGGCGGACTGCCAACGCGATTCGAACTCTGTTGAGCGCCGTCGCTGCGCGTGAAGGCAAACGCGCGATCCTGGAAATAATCGACAAGTAGTACCCCCGCACTGTAAGTTTCGTTTCAGGCTTACTGATCCGCTCCGACGGGATTCCATTTGCCGGGTCCCCGTCGGAAAAGGGAAGACTTGTCGTTGAAAAAGCAAAAATGGACGAATTTATCCTCATAGGTGTGGTCAGAAAAGTACGCGGGAACAAGGGCGACTTGAAGGTTGAGTCCATGAGCGACTTTCCTGAGCGGTTTTCAGGACTCGAGGAAGTGTTCGTCCGGAAAAGGAATTCGGCGCAAGCCGTAAAAGTTGAAATTGAGAAGAGCGAATTCGTGAACAACTACGCAGTGATGAAATTGAAGGGCATCGATTCATACGAAGGTGCTGCCGCGTTCGTAGGTGCCGAGGTCCTCGTCCCGGAATCCGGACGTGTCGCCCCGCCCGCCGGCACATATTTCATCGATTCACTTATCGGTATGAATGTGAAGACCGCCGACCGCGGAAAGATCGGCGTTGTCAAGGATGTGCTTTCGAATCTTAAGCAAAGTATGCTCCAGATTAGTATGGACGACGGCTCGGAATTTAACCTTCCGTTCGTTAACGCGTTCGTCCGGAATGTAGACGTGCAAGCGAACGAGATTACGGTGGAGTTGATTGAGGGACTTATCCCAGTCAACCGGACGGTATCAGGGGAGAATGCCGGTGAGAATTGACGTCGTCACGGCATTTCCGAAGATGCTTGAGAGCCCTCTCAACGAAAGCATGTTGAAGAAAGGGCAGGAGAGAAACGTTGTCGAAATCGTCGTTCACGATCTCAGGGATTATGCGCACGACAGGCACCATACCGTCGACGACTCGCCGTATGGTGGCGGAGCGGGAATGGTGTTGAAGCCGGAACCGGTATTCGAGGGGGTCGAGAAACTCCTTGGTGAGCGTACCTACAATGAAGTCATTCTGCTCGCGGCCGATGGTGAGACCTTCAACCAGGCCATTGCAAATGAGCTTTCTCTGAAGGAGAACATTATTTTTATATGCGGGCACTACAAGGGTGTCGACGAACGGATCAGGGAGAGACTGGTGACGCGCGAGATTTCCGTCGGAGACTACGTCCTTACCGGCGGTGAGATTGCAGCGTTGACCGTAATCGACGCCGTTGTCAGGCTCCTTCCCGGCGCGCTCGGAGACAGCGAGAGCGCTTTGAACGATTCGTTTCAGACGGGGTTGCTCGACTCGCCCCAGTACACAAGGCCGGCGGATTTCAGAGGTATGAAGGTGCCGGAAGTCCTGCTCGCCGGCCACCACGAAGAAGTGAGAAAGTGGCGGGAGGCGAAGAGCATCGAGAGGACATCAAAGCGAAGGCCTGATTTAATGGAGAAGTATTTGGCCGAGCCTGAGGCCGGCAAAGCGCAGACTCAAAAACACTGAGAAAATGGAGAACATAAAATGAACAAAATATCTTTGGTTGAAGCCGCTCACCTTAAAACCGATCTACCTCAGTTTCGGCCGGGCGACACCATTAACGTCCACTTCCGCGTAATCGAAGGGGACAAGGAACGCATCCAGGATTTTGAAGGGATAGTGATCAGCCGGCGAGGAGCCGGGCTGAAGGAAACCTTCACAGTCCGCAAAATCTCGAACGGAGTCGGAGTCGAAAGGATATTCCCCATTCACTCTCCCCGCATCGCGAAGATCGAGATGGTTCGGGCCGGAAAGGTGAGACGCGCGAAGCTCTTCTATTTGAGAGATCTCGCAAGCAAGGCGGTTCGTCAGAAAACCACGTAAAAATTCGGAGTCTGAATGATCGGGTCAAATGGATCTCGAGAGAGTGATCCGTCTCTGACGACTTTCGGACAGCCGAGCGGGAGAGAGATGCTGGAACTGCAGGACATTGACGCGTTTGCCGGTTTGGAGGACATATACGAGAAAGTGCGGACCGGCGAAAGATTGGGCCGCGAGGACGGCATAAGACTCTACGAAACGAAGAATCTCCTTGCCCTCGGATATATGGCCAATCTGATGCGCGAGAGAATCAACGGCTCGAACACTTACTTCGTCAAAAATTATTACCTGAATTACTCGAACATCTGCGAGCTCGACTGCAAGTTCTGTTCGTTCTACCGGAAGGAAGGACAGGAGGGCGCATTCCTGATGAGCCTCGAAGAGATCTTCAAAACGGTCGAGAGCGATAAGGAAAACATCACCGAGATGCACATGGTCGGCGGGCTCCATAACGGGCTACCTTACGACTACTATTTGAATCTCCTGCGGGGCATAAAGAAGATCGATCCACGGATCCACATCAAGGCTTTCACTGCCGTGGAGATAGATTTCTTCGCCAGGTTGTACGGGCTCACCGTGGAAAAGGTCCTCGTCGATCTAAAGGAAGCGGGACTGGACGCGATGCCGGGCGGCGGTGCTGAAATCTTCAGCGAGCGCGTCCGTGCAAAAATGTTCGCCGACAAAATCGGCGCCGACCAATGGATCAGCGTTATCAAGACCGCTCACCGGCTCGGGATACCTTCCAATGCCACCATGCTCTACGGCCACATGGAGACCATCGAGGAGAGAGTAGATCATTTAATCCGCCTCCGTGAGGTACAGGACGAAACCAAAGGGTTCTTCGCTTTCATACCGCTCGCTTACCATCCTCACATAGAGGACTCGACTCAATGGGCGACGGGCGTGGATAACCTGAAGAGCATTGCGGTCAGCCGGTTGATGCTCGATAATTTCCCGCACATCAAGGCGTACTGGATATCGATGGGCCCGAAGGTCGCTCAGATCAGCCTCGGATTCGGCGCCGATGATCTCGACGGGACCGTGCGCGACGAGCGGGTCTTTCGCATGGCCGGAGCGTCTACTGAGACCGCGCTGACAAAAAGACAGCTCGTGAAACTCATAAAAGACGCGGGAAGAATTCCCATCGAGCGGGATGCGCTTTATCATACATTAGAGAGCTTCGCCTGAGCCAAAAGCCGGGCAAGGCAGAGGTGAAAAATGTCGGATCCAAAAGATCTTCATGGTAAGAAAAAGCTCGGGGCGGTCAGCTTTCTCAACACAAAACCGCTGATCTACGGAATAGAGAAGAATCTTTTTCCCCACAATTTTGAAATGACCAAGGCCATTCCTTCGGCCCTCGCGGTCGAACTCAACGCCGGCAGGCTTGATGTCGCTTTGATTCCCAGCATAGCTTACGCGAAGAATAGCCCCACACTGCGAATAGTTCCTGAATGCGGAATCATAGCGCATGGGGCGGTGAACAGTATCCGGCTATACTTCAACAAGGATCTCAAAAACATTCGCACGGTTGCACTGGACATCAGTTCCATGACCTCGGTGGTGCTCACGAAAATCATCCTGGCGGAAAGATATGAACTTAAGCCTGAGTTCATAGCAGCAATGCCGGATCTTGAAAAGATGCTCGCGTCTGCCGACGCGGCTCTGGTAATTGGCGACACCGCCCTCTTCAAGACGCAATCGGCCGGTGGGAATTATCTCGACCTGGCCGAGGAGTGGTACGATATGACGGGATTACCTTTTGTGTTCGCGGTCTGGGCGGGGAGAACCGGCGCGATCACGCTGGATGATACGCAGGCGATAATCTCGTCGAAGAATCTGGGCATGGACAACATCGATGCGGTTTGCCGGGCGGCAGCCGACGAATATAATGCCGATTTCAACCTCGTTAAGTCATACCTTATTGAGAACGTACAGTTCGATCTCGGCGATGAAGAAATTGCCGGGATGAGGCACTATTTTGAGCTCGCCTACTACCACGGAGCCCTCGAGTACCTTCCTTCGATGAACTTCTATCCGCTGGAATCACCCGCCGAGGAATCCCCTCCACGTAATTAGTCAGCTGTAACAATTCGCGGCTTTTTCGTAGATTCCTTGAGAAAAGGAGTATTTGAAATGAAATGGTTGCTTTCATGTATTTTGTTGTGCTCCATGTTTGCAACAGTGCCGGCGGCGAAAGCTCAGGGAGCTGATTCAACCGGTGCCAATCAGGGCGGGCTAATAGATTCATTGAAACTCGAAATGAAGCGAATTGAGAATTCCTACCGTCTGCTGAGACAGCGAACCGATACCACGCGGCAATTCACCGAGGCTGACCGTTTGGAGCTGGACAAGCTTTCTCAGACAATGACAACCGTTGCCGAACAAATCAAACAGCTTACGCGCGACGCTTCAACTCTGGCCGATGACGCTGCCGACATTTATGGTGTGAAAGACGCGATGGTGCATGAAGGAGATTATACTCTTGAAAAGAACGACGTGATGGACAGAGACGTGAAGGTGCTCAACGGCGATGCCTACATCTACGGCACTCTCGAGGGAAGCATCATTGTCGTAAATGGAGACGCTTACGTTCGGCGGGGCGCGAAAATAAGCGGGGATGTTGTCGTCGTCAATGGGAGGGCTCACGTCAGCGAGGATGCGGCTGTCGAGGGGAGTGTGATGGAAAGAGGCGGAGGGGAATTAGAGGCCAGGCAGACGATTACCCGGAAGCTTCGGCTATCCGATCATCCGGATTTGTGGCAGGACCATAATTTCCTGTTCGAAAGAGTCGCCGCGAATTATAACAGGGTTGAAGGCCTTTTTCTCGGCCTCGGTCAGAATAAGGAATACTACTGGAGCGGCGTCGAGGACTTCTCGCCTTATGGTTTCGCCGGTTACGCATTTGCCCTTCACAGGTGGAGGTATCAGATCGGACTCGATAAGTGGTTCGGGAACGAGAACAGGTTTGAGGTTGGTATCGAAGGTCACTCACTTACAGATTCGAAGGATGACTGGATAATCGGTCCGAAGGAGAATTTCCTCTACTCCGTACTGGCAAAGGAAGATTTCAGGGACTACTTCTCGAGAGACGGTATGTCGGTTCATGTAGCGCAGTACTATGAGATGAATTCCAGAGTGACTGTTAGTTTCAACCTTGACAAATATTCTTCACTCTCCGATCACACCAACTGGTCTATTTTCGGGGGACATAAAGTGTTCCGTCCTAACCCCGCAATCGTCGATGGGTGGATGAGAAGCATAGTTGTGGATTTGCAGCACCGGGATTATACAGGCGACACGAAGCGAACGGGATGGATGGCGGACCTTCGGGGAGAATCCACGGTTAGCGGTGCCTTCGATTTCAAAATGTTGACGGCCAACGTCGTTCGTTATCAACCTCTCTTCAGAGGACTTCAAATGAACGTGAGGCTAATGGCCGGAACGTCGGGCGGTGTGTTGCCCCTGCAGCGCTCCTACCAGATAGGCGGATTCAACTCGCTGAATGCCTTCCGCTATAAAGAATTCTCGGGCAACCGGCTTGTACTCTGCAACCTTGAACTTCTTTTCAACCCGGAGCTCTTCAGGCATTCCGCCTTCTTTCCGCTTAACACGGTGACCCTGATTCTCTTCGGCGACGTGGGACAGGTACAGGATGCCGGCTCGGCGGCGATTGCGAATGGCTGGGAACTGATGAACTCAAGAGATTTTAAATCGGATTTCGGCGTTGGACTCGGAAACGGCTCCGGGAGTTTCAGGATTTACCTGGCCTGGCGAACGGATATTAGCGCGTCTCCGACTTTCGGTATTCGGGTCGCAAGACCGTTTTAAGTTTCGTGATGACCGGGGCCGCGTGAGATGTAGGTAGATGGCGTGGTCGTCTCGCCGGTCTGATTTCAAACCCGGCTGGACGAATTACCTGAAAGTCTTCGCTGTGGACTTGCGGCAAGCCTCGAATGGGGGTATTGAAGTACATCTATAGAGAAATAAAAAGGGTGAGCAGGGGGATTGACCCCATGCTCACCCTGTCACTTCCGGCCTTTCGCCCGCGCTTCAGGACTTACGGGAAAATTCCGAGTTCCACGTAGGCAGTCGCTATCTTGTCGATTGCATTAAGGAACGCAGCTGTCCGCAGATCGGGAATCTTGCCGTTGTTCTTGAGTATATCCCTTATTTGGTTGTACGCACTGGTCATCGTTTCCTCGAGACCTGAGTTGACGAGATCAATCTCTTCGGGTCCCCTTGTAATCGCCATTCTGTCATTGTCCGAGAAGGATTTCCCGGTGGACTGTTCGACGGCACTGAGCATCTTGTTGAACGCCGAATGCTCAAAGCGTTTGTCCATCCTTCCGAATCTCACGTGCGAGAGATTCTTGAGCCATTCGAAATAAGACACGGTCACTCCGCCGGCGTTGAGAAACATATCGGGGATTACCATAACGCCCTTCTTCAGGAGTATTTCTTCGGCACCTACGGTTGTCGGGCCGTTCGCGCCCTCGCCGATGATCTTCGCCTTAATCCGCGGAGCGTTCTCATCTGTGATTTGCTCCTCGAGGGCTGCGGGGATCAGTATGTCGCAGTCCAGCTCAAGTGCATCGTTGGAATGGGCAATGTCTTTGGCACCGGGGAATTTCAAAATGGAACCGGTTTCCTTCCTGTGCTTCACCACGGCTTCAACGTCGAGACCCTTCGGGTTGTAAATGGCGCCTTCGTACTCGGCGAGTCCGACAATCACGGCACCGCCTTCCTGGCAGAACTTTGCAGCATGATAGCCGACATTTCCGAGGCCCTGGACGACGACCCGTTTGCCTGATATGCCGCGCGTCAGACCTAGTTTCTTCATGTCGTCCGTTTTGTCGCATGCTTCCTGCAGCCCGTAAAAGATTCCTCTCCCCGTGGCCTCGGTCCTACCGCGGACTCCGCCCTCGGCGACGGGTTTGCCGGTCACGCAAGCGAGCGCGTCGATCTTTCCGGGGTTGAATGTCGCGTACGTGTCGGCGATCCAGGCCATTTCCCGGGAGCTAGATCCGTAGTCCGGTGCCGGTACATCGACGCCCGGTCCGATGTAATTCTTCCTGATCAGTTCGGCAGTGTAACGCCTTGTGATGAGCTCTACATCCGTGGCGGAGTATTCCTTTGGATTGAATTTTATCGCTCCCTTTGCACCTCCGAACGGGACGTCTACCACCGCGCACTTGTAAGTCATCAATGCCGCAAGGGCTTTCACCTCGTCCTCGCTGGCATTTATCGAATAGCGTATCCCGCCTTTGACGGGGAGTTTGTGATAGCTGTGTTCCACCCGCCAGCCGTGCATTACTTCCAGACCTTTGGATGTCCGGACCGGGAACTGGAACGAATAAACGCTGTTACAGCCTTTGATTTGTTCGAGCAGACCTTTTGGGTGGCTCGTGAATTGCGCAGCTCTATCGAAGTTGCGGTTAACATCTTCGAAGAAGCTGACTTCACCTTTTGAGTTCGTCATAAATAATCCCTGTGGTTTTGTGAGGGAAATCCTGCAATTGACCGGCGACGGCCCGTACGCCGTTTTCCGGATACGGTCTAATTTAGCAACCGCAGGCTAAGAGAGAAATCCATTCTGCGGGGAAAGTGCAAGGACGCACGCGCGGCGTAGCCGTCCAGGTTTATTTCGGATTATTTGTGGGGAAGTTAAGCGCGCGAAACTGAAACCGCCGTCCCATAACATAGGACTTCCGTCACACCGTTCATGAGCTCGTTAGCATCGTATCTCACTCCTATCACGGCGTTTGCGCCGAGCTGTTCCGCGTGTTCCAGCATCATGTCGAACGCCTCTTCTCGGCTTTTCTCGCAAAGCTCCGTAAAGAGCGAGATGTTTCCTCCGAAAAGGGTCTGCAACGAACCTCCTATGGTGCCGAAGACCGATCTTGAACGAACCGTTATACCCCTGACGACGCCGAATTGTTTCACTATCTTATATCCGTTAAGGTCGAACGTGGTAGTGGTCATAGAATGGTCCATGGAAAAACTCCTTTATTGGTTGGTTGATGAATAGTGCAGCGTTACAAAGAACTCACGCTCGAATATACTCGCGTGATCAGAATTTCACAATCGCGGGCTTGATTCTGGTGAATTGCCGGCGGGTTTCGTAAATTTCATCTAATCAGATGAGGAATAAATGAAGTATATCAAACCCGCCGCGGTTATTGCCCTCGCATTGCTCCTGGCTTCTTGCTCGAATCAGAAAATGAAAGTGGACCTTATTCTTACAAACGGTGATTTTCAGACCATGAGCCCGAACTTCCCCAGGGCAGAAGCGGTTGCCGTTGAACGAGGGAAAATTGTGGGAGTCGGAACCACCGGCGGTGTGCGATCTCACTATGACGGAAAAGTCACCATTGACCTTAAGGGAGCCTATGTCCTCCCAGGCCTGATAGATGGTCACGCGCATATGCTGGAACTCGGAATGAGCCTGCAAACAGTAGACTTATCAGCGACGCGCAGTCCACAGGAAGTGGCGAAGTTGGTGGAAGAGGCGACCGCAAGATCGAGGCTCGGCGGGTGGTTGCGCGGAAGCGGTTGGGACGCAAGGTACTGGCCCGCTAAGATATCGACTGTAACCGGCATCCTGGATAAAGCGGCACCCGACAACTTTGTTTTCCTTGTGGGCACTGACGGTGAATCTGTCTGGGTTAATGGAAAGGTGCTTGATCTCGCCGGCATAACCAGAGCGACCAAATCTCCGGCGGGGGGACTGATTGTTAAAGACGCGAAGGGAAACCCGACAGGAATACTCGAAGGAACTGCCATTGGTTTGGTAACGCCGCATATACCTCCCCCTTCCGAATATGAAATTGAGGATGCCATTCTGCTCGCTTCGGACACATGCGCGCGCTACGGGATCACGGAAGTTCAGGATGCCGGTATCGATGGCCTGACGCTGAAAGCATACAAGACGCTTGCGGAGCAGGGAAAGTTGAGGATACGGATTTACGCAATGTACGACGGCAACGACAGCACGCTGCCGGGCATACTGAAGGCCGGGAGGATTTTGGACCCCAATGGCTATTTCACTCTGCGATCAGTGAGAGTGGATATGGATGGCTCTCTTGGGACCCGGCAGGCGGCGCTTGTCAGAGAGTATTCCGACGCGCCGGGTCAATTCGGATCGACACAGCTTGGAGAGAAGGACCTGGAGAATCTGACGATCGCGTCGCTCTCATCAGGATTTCAGGTATGCACAGAAGCCCACGGCGACAGGGCTAACGATATCGTACTCAACGCATACCAGAAAGCGCTCGAAGCTGCCGCGGTCCACGAACCGAGGCTGCGGATCGAAGGCGCGGACGTCCTTCTCGACAGCGACATTCCACGCTTCAAGATGCTCGGCGTTATTCCTTCCATGCAGCCCGCCAAATGCGCTTCGGATATGCCCTGGATTGAATCGAGACTCGGACCTGACAGAATAAGGAATACTTTTGCCTGGCGGTCATTGCTGGACCCAGGGAATACAATAATCGGAGGGTCAGATTTTCCGGAGGAGAACCCTGATCCGAGGATAGGAATCTATGCCGCCGTCACGCGCCGGGACCTGAACGGATTACCGCAGTCTTTCGCTGAGGCAGCAAAATATTTTCAACTGACACCCGATGCGGCAAGGGACAGCCTGGAATTTAATGGCGGATTTTTCCCGCAACAGAGGATGACTCTGGCGGACGCCCTCAATGCGTTCACCGTCTGGCCGGCGTACAGGAGCATTTCAGGAGAATGAGAAGGGTAAGATTGCCGTCGGCTTCTACGCGGACTTCACTGTCCTTCAGAAAGATTTGAATAAGTTGAATCCGGGAGATATCCCGGACGATGCGATTCTCGCCACGATCGTCGGAGGCAGACTTGTCTACATAAGCCCGCTCGCCGCTGATTGGAGGGTGCTATGAAATACAGACGTCTCGGCAGGACGAGTCTGGAGGTAAGTGAGATCGGATACGGGACCTGGGGAATCGGCGGAAACATGTGGCTGGACGGAAATGACCTGGAGAATACGGCATCTCTGCAGAGGGCCTTCGACCTCGGCGTAAACTTCGTGGACACGGCGCTCGCCTACGGCAACGGTCACAGCGAGAAAATCATCGGAAAGGTTCTCAGAGATCGCAAGGAACAGATCTACGTAGCGACGAAAATTCCGCCCATAAACGGAAAATGGCCGGCAAAGAAAGGCACAAGATTTCACGACGCTTTTACTTTCGGTCATATAATAAGCTGCACCGAGACAAGTCTGAGAAATTTGGGTGTCGATCGCGTTGACATTCAGCAATTCCATGTCTGGAACGACGAATGGGCGAACGAGACGGAATGGCAGGACGCGGTTTCAAAACTCAAGTCGGAAGGAAAGACAAGGTACGTGGGTATATCCATGAACAGTCACGAATCCGAAAACGGGATCGAAGCCGCCAGAAGCGGGTTGATAGATACGTTTCAGGTGTTCTACAATATTTTCGATCAGTCCGCCGAAGATAGGTTGTTTGGGTTCTGCCGCGAAAAGAACATCGGAGTGATCGCTCGCGTGCCGTTTGATGAGGGTTCGCTGACAGGGAAGCTGACTATGGACACGACTTTCCCGGAAGGAGATTTCAGGAGTTACTACTTCACTCCGGAAAGGAAGAGAGAGGTTCTGAAGCGAGTCGATGACATTGCCAAGCTGCTCGGAGGCGAGGCGCGCAGCCTTCCGGAGCTCGCGCTTCGTTACGTCCTGCACGATGGAGCGGTCTCTACAGTGATCCCTGGGATGAGAAGAGTGAAACATGTCGAGTCCAATTGCAGTGTCTCCGACGGCAAAAAACTCTCCGACGAAATTATGGCAAAGCTGAAGCGGTATCATTTTTATACATAGCAGGTGCGGAGACATATCGGTCGAAGTGAGCAGACAATATGAATCAAACTGGAACAGGAGGATAACATGGAACTTAAAGTCGTGAGAATTGACAAACCTGAAGATGTAAACCTTATTCTAGGGCAATCTCATTTTATCAAGACTATAGAGGATCTTCATGAGGCGATAGTACAGACTGTACCTCAGATGAAATTCGGGATCGCTTTCTGTGAATCTTCAGGACCGGCACTTGTCAGATTCAGCGGGAATGACGATGAACTGAAGGAGCTGGCGAAGAAACGAGCTCTGGAACTTTCGGCGGGGCACGTATTCATCATTTTCATGAGAGATGGTTTCCCGGTCAATATCCTGAACACGGTCAAGAGCGTTCCGGAAGTGGCGAATATCTACTGTGCCACGGGCAATCAGGTTGAAGTGGTAATAGCGGAAACGGATCAGGGCCGGGGAATTTTAGGCGTCATCGATGGGGTTAAGACTAAGGGAATCGAGTCGGAGTCCGACAAACGAACGCGTCATGATTTCCTGAGGACGATCGGCTACAAACTGTAAATACCGAACTTCCTTCGCAATTCGCCGTCTATAATCACAATTAATGCTGGAGACTATGAAGAAGTACATACTTTTGTATTTGCTAATTCCCATGGCCGCCTTCGCTCAAGAGAGTCCCGCGAACGGCCTAACGGGACAAGTCGATTCATTGACTCTCGAACAATGCATACAAACTGCCTTGAAGTACAATCCGCAGATACGAGTGTCCGAGGGAGGTTTTGAATCGGCGCAATCGGATTTGAAATTGACCCGTTCAGCGCTTTTTCCCCAGATATCGGGGGATGCAGGAGTGACCAGGAACGGGGGAACGTTCCTGTTGGGGAACATAGTCCGCAACGGAAGTTTTTCAAGTTACACAGCCGGATTACAAGCCCAACAGCTAATCTTCGATTTCGGCAAGACTTACTCAAGGCTGTCCGCGTCGGCGGATCTTGTCCGCGCGTCGGGCCAGGATTTGAAAGCCACGAAACAAGATATAATTGTCAGCACATACATCGCCTACTACAACTATCTAGCAGCAGTCCGCGTAAAGCAGGTCGATACCGAGACCGTGCTGCAGGCGGAAGATCATCTTCACCAGGCGCAGGGATTTTACAAAGCGGGAACCGTTCCGCAATATGACGTAGTCAATGCCGAAGTCACTGTCGCGAACGCGACAGTCAACCTGATAAGCGCGGACAACAATGTAAAACTTGCCCGCATCCAGCTGGAGAATGTAATCGGGAAAAAACTGCCCGACAATTTTGAATTGCAGGATAACCTCGACGTCACTCACGTCGACATCAGCATGCAAACCGCAATCGAAACCGCCATCAACAACCGGCCGGAGCTGCTCGCAAGTCACGCCCAGGTGGAAGCTAGTAAGGCACTTCTGACATCGGCCTGGACCGCGAACCTGCCGACTGTCAGTGCGGCGGGCGGGTACAACTGGCGCGGATTGGAGCCTACACCTTTGTACAGCGGCTGGAATTTTGGAGTGACTCTCTCTCTCCCGATCTTCCAGGGATTCGCGCTCGACGCGGGTATCGATCAGGCCAGAGCAAACCTTAAGACTGCGGAAGCGTCCAATGATCTAGTTATGCAAGCCCTTTACCTTAA
This sequence comes from uncultured Bacteroidota bacterium, assembly GCA_963806435.1. Lineage (GTDB taxonomy): Bacteria > Bacteroidota > Ignavibacteria > Kryptoniales > JAKASW01 > JAKASW01. The sequence continues at coordinate 14,770 of CAWEBD010000012.1, read as the reverse complement.
CGTTCAACAGCAGGAATTCGCCCTCGATGAAGCCACGCAGAAGATTCAGGCTTCGAAGAAGCTGGTGCAACAAGCGGAAGAAGCGCTGAGACTTGCCGTTGGAGAATACAACTCGGGCACGGGGAGTGCGCTCCAGACGACAGACGCGCAGGTTGCGTTGTCAAACGCGCGAATTTCTTACATCCAGTCGCTCTATGATTACAACGTCTCTTATGCGGAACTCGAACGGGCAATGGGAGTAATTAAGTAAATACGAAAGAAGACAGAGTATGAAGAAGAAAAGGCTTATTACCATTATTGTTGTTGTTCTTGTCCTTGCCGGGGGAGCAACGTTCTTCGCCACGAAAGGTAAGTCCGAGGAAGTGCAATGGCTCACTCTCCCCGTGACACGCGGAAATCTTGATGTCGTCGTCACGGCTACAGGGACGCTGGCCGCCGATACGACCGTACAGGTCGGGACTCAGGTTTCGGGCACCATAGCAAGGCTCTACGCGGACTGGAATTCTCGAGTAAGGCGGGGACAGGTCATAGCGAAACTAGACACGACCTTCCTCTGGGCGAGCGTGGAGCAGGCACAGGCGAACCTGCAGAAAGCTGTGGTAGCTGAACAACAGGCGAAACGGACGTTTGACCGTGTCAAGCAGCTGTTCCAACGCAACCTGGATTCTCAGTCCGATTACGACACAGCGTTATCGGATTTTCAAACTGCGCAGGCAAGTGTAACACAAGCGCAAACGGCCCTCGATCAGGTCAAGATAAATCTGAGTTACGCGACCGTCAGATCTCCAATCAGCGGAGTCGTGATTTCAAGAAATGTCGACCTGGGCCAGACTGTGGCGTCAAGTTTCAATACCCCTACTCTTTTCACTATCGCGAACAGTTTATCCGACATGCAGATACAAGCATCTGTTGATGAAGGTGACATAGGCAGCGTCAAAGTTGGACAGCCTGTCACTTTCACCGTTGACGCGTACCCGAACGACACATTCAACGGAAAGGTCACCCAAATAAGACTTCAACCTACTGTTGTTCAAAACGTCGTGGAGTACACGGTGATAATCGATGTTCCGAATCTAGATTTGAAGTTGATGCCCGGCATGACCGCCAACCTGACGATAGAGATAGCGGGGGCCAAGGATGTTTTGAAAGTTCCAACGACGGCTCTCAGGTTCATGCCGCCTCAGTCATATTTGACAGCCGCCATGAAGAGCCTGCCCGATTCGATAAAGCAGAGAATTGAAAAGCGGAGGCAGAACGCCGGTGGAAACCAGAGATTGGGTCAGCAAGGTGGCGGGCAACAGGGATTTCAGGCAAATGGACAGTCTTTTCAGAATCGCGAGTTGACTCCCGGCAGCTACTTTAGATTGTGGGTCCTCGACGGCAAACAGATCAAACCGGTGCGGGTACAAGTCGGCCTGTCCGACGGAACCAACACGCAGATCGACGGGGACCTGAAAGCCGGCGAACCGGTTGTAATTGGCTCGCTCACTGCATCTGGTGGACAGCAGAAAAACCCCTTCATGCAGCAAAGGAGGTTCTGATCCGATGGCTGAGCCCATAATATCCGTAAATCACCTCGTTAAGGTCTACAAAATGGGCGACTTTGAGGTTCACGCGCTCCGTGGCATCAATTTGGACATATCTCGGCGCGAGTTCGTGGCGATAATGGGCGCTAGCGGCTCTGGTAAATCGACATTCATGAATATCGTCGGTTGTCTGGACACGCCTACGAGCGGAGAATACCTCCTTGACGGCGTCAACGTGGGGAAGATGGACCGTGATGAACTTGCCCGGCTGAGGAACAAGAAACTTGGATTTGTATTCCAGTCCTTTAACCTCCTCCCGCGGACAACGGCAATTGAAAATGTCGAGCTTCCGCTTCTTTATTCGGACAAGCTCTCTTCGGCACAACGGAGGGAAAAGGCGATGGAATCGCTCAATGCTGTGGGGCTGGCAGACCGTGCCGGGCACTATTCAAATCAGTTATCGGGAGGGCAGCAACAGCGCGTTGCCGTCGCGCGCTCTCTTGTGAACGATCCTGTCGTTATCCTGGCAGACGAACCGACAGGAAATCTCGACACGCGGACGAGTGTGGAAGTCATGGAGATATTTCAAAAACTAAACGAACGCGGGATCACGGTCGTACTTGTCACGCATGAGCTCGACATCGCCCAGTTCGCAGAGCGGAATGTTGTTTTCAGAGACGGAAAAATCAGCAGGATCGTCAGGGTTGAGGACAGAAAGATCGCTGCGGAGGAGCTCCCCAAGATTCCTGTTTTAGCAGACGAGATAGAATCATGAACATAATGAATATCATTAAGATCTCGTATCGTTCACTCGGGAGGAACAAACTTCGTTCTTTTCTGACGATGCTGGGTATAATAATCGGAGTGGCGGCGGTAATCGCGATGCTTGCGATCGGGCAGGGCGCCAGCAACGCGGTGAAGGAACAAATCGCCGGGCTCGGCACCAACATGGTGATTGTCTTTCCGTTTGCCAGCACGCAGGGCGGAGTCCATTACCAGGCGGGAACTACGTCCCGTCTCAAGGAGGGTGACGTTGCTGCCATACGCGAGCAATGCCCGGCGGTCGAATACGTTACGCCTATTACCAGAGTCGTTACACAAATTATCGCGGGGACGGAGAACTGGCGGACAAATGTCTTCGGAGCTTATCCGAATTACGAGAAGATCCGAAACTGGCCGGTCTCCAGCGGGAGCTATTTCACTGACCAGGACGAACGGGACGCTGCAAAAGTCTGTCTGGTCGGACAAACAGTCGCCAAGAATCTTTTTGGAGAGGGAAGCGTGCCGATTGGCGAGACCATCCAGATACGCAATCTCCCTTTCAAGATTATAGGTGTCCTTTCCCCGAAAGGGCAGAACTCGAACGGTGACGACCAGGACGATATTGTGATCGCCCCTTTCTCGACAGTCCAAAAGAAACTTCAGGGGACCATCTATGCCGGCGCGATATTCGCCTCTGCAATATCCTCTGCGGCAGTCGGGGCCGCGAGCGAAGAGATTACACAGCTCTTAAGAGATAAGCACAAATTGACTCCGGAAGATCCGAACGATTTCACTGTTAGAACTCAAACTGAGATTGCCAGTACCGCAGACGCGACTACCAAGACGATGACCGTGCTGCTCGCAAGCATTGCGGGCATCTCCCTCATAGTAGGCGGAATCGGTATCATGAACATCATGCTGGTATCCGTTACTGAGCGCACGCGCGAGATTGGAATCAGAATGGCGGTAGGCGCACGCGGTGGAGATGTGTTGACGCAGTTTCTCATCGAGGCGTTGACGCTGAGCTTCGCCGGCGGGCTAATCGGGATAATATTGGGTGTGGCGACTTCGCAGTTCGTGTCGAACCTTCAGAAATGGCCGATCATCATTTCGCCTCAGTCTATCGGACTGGCCTTCGCTTTCGCGGCGATGATTGGAATATTCTTCGGTTGGTATCCAGCAAGGAAGGCGGCGAACCTCAACCCGATAGATGCCCTTAGGTACGAATAGGAGCCGGTGCCCATAAAGCAGTGGGCCGACACTCAACCTTAGCGCTGGAAACGGCGATGCTCGGTTAATTTACTATCTGACTCGGGAAGGATGGCCATGAGCCGCAGGCGGATAGAGCGAAAGTTTTGTTAGATAGGATCCTGCGAGCCAAAACGCAGAATTCTATATTGTCCCGTCCGTTGGGTGTGCCTTTTAACACATGATATTCCGCTGCAATTCTCGATTTTGAGACAAAGAACCGGAGATGCGTGTGCTCAATAGGTCGAATGCAGCGGGTATTCAAAACTTCCTCGGAAGGATGTATCTCGGTTTTGGATTAATCTTCTGGGCGACGGAAATTGCTTCGGCGCAAGATGAACCCCGCATGTTAACGTTCTCGGACTCGAGTAACGCGAAGCTCTCGTCGGTTTACTCGGCAGGAGACAGCATTTCGCGCGCGGGACTCGACCGATCCCAACGTAAATGGTATGACATGTTCGCTCGTATCCCGATTGACTGGGTGCACTATTCGGAAGAGACATTCCGTGACGATAACATTCCCGCAATCGCCGGTATGGCTATCCTCACGGCAGGGCTGATTGCAACTGACTACGAGACATGGCAGATCGAAAAGAAGTGGTACGATGAGTCGCCGGTATTTCGGACTGTGAGCGACATGTTTGTCTTCACAGGCGATGGGAAATTTCAGTTCGGGATCGTCGGAATCTTCGCGGCTCATGGGTTCATTTTCAACGATGAGCGAGCCCTTCGTACAGGCCAGCCAAACAACGGAGGCGATACTTGCATGCGGGGGAGTCGTTCAGCTCCTGAAGCATGTCACCGGAAGAGAAAGCCCGTTTGTCTCGACAAAGAGGACGGGGGCGTGGAGGTTCTTCCCAAATCAACTCGATTATATGAAGCATGTTCCCAATTATGACGCTTTTCCGTCCGGACACATTGCGACAGCCATGACGACATTGATTGTGATAAGCGAGAATTATCCCGAGGTGAAGTGGCTCAAATCCGCCGGTTTTGTCGCTCTTGGAATGATATCTTCGAGCCTTGTCGCTACCGGTATTCACTGGTGGAGCGACATACCGCTCGGCCTGGCGCTTGGGTACTCATTCGGAAAACTGGCTGCCAACCCGGTAGGGTTCAGAATCGGGGAGAGCGAGGCGGGGGGAGAAATTCGATTGTCGATGACTCCCGTAATTTTTCCCGCGGGTGCGGGTGTGGGAGTCAGCCTTTCCTTCTAGCACAGAATTCTGGGCGGGCGCCGTTTGCACGACGGTAATCCGCGTGCTCCCGCGGATGTGAAACCTGGCCGGTTATTTCAGAGAGTAACGTGAAGCAGAAATCGTCAGACGAGTAATATCCCCTCCAGCCTTAGAAGATACTCTTTCAATCTGATGCCTCCGGCGTAACCCACAAGTTTGCTGTCCGAACCTACAACTCTATGACACGGGATGACAATGGGAACGGGATTCTTCCCAACTGTGGTACCGATAGCCCTGAAGCCAAGAGTATGGATCCGTTTGGCTATCTGCTTGTAAGTAACGACATTTCCGTACGGTGTCCTGGTAATTTCAGTCCATACTCTTTGTTGAAAGTTCGTTCCGATGAGATCGATGTCGAGATCGAATTTCGTTCGCTTCCCTATGAAATATTCGTTGAGCTGTCTGATTGCGTTCGAGTTTTTCTTTCTGTCGTCGACTATGCCTTCAGGAGCGAAATTATCCTTGATCCAGCTGAAGAAGCTTGATTTGCCGTCTTTCGGAAGCGCGATCTTACAGAGTCCTTTGTCGGTAGAGGCGATATAAATCACCCCGATCGGGGATTCGAATGATGCGCAATAAATTCTCGAAGTCGTCTCGTATGCTTCGTGACGAAGCGTTACGGAGCCGCGGACAACGTCGGTTCGCGCAAGCCTGCCAGCCGTGCTCCGCCATTGGGGAGAAATTCTTACACTTGCCTGCGACACGTGAGTGCCCTCTCGTCTTTTTTGAGAAGCAAGGAATCAGTTAACGCAGATATGTTGTCTGCGGATGCAAAGCGTTCACTCCTGGAAGTAGCGTGATGGCAAGTCTTCATCGCATGCCATGTCGTAGAAAATGAACCAGCAACTCGTAGCCAATATAAGCACTGAAGGCCAACATAATAAAACCGGAAATCTTAGAAAGTAGCGTGAGCGTCTCCGCTTTGAATGATTCTCGTTTCCGGAATATCGCCTTCAGAAGTGAATAATACCAGAGGGCGGTTCCCGAGCCGACACCGACTGCAAAAAGCGCGCCGTCAGAGATTCCGTTGATGATGGTTCCGGAAGATTGAATAATTCCCGTCAATGTTATCCAGAATGCCACTAGGGTTGGATTCGAAACGTACATGAATACCCCAACCAGAAAAGCGCTGTGAAATCTTCCGTTTTGAGGAACATAATTTTCGTAGCGGAAGGCTTCGACCTTCGTAGTCACATCCCTTATGCCAAGATAGAGGAGTAGAAGGAAGCCGATTACCCGAAAAATAATGCTGACTTCTATTCTATGTACAACTGCCGAGAGGCCCAGCATGGTAGCGGCGCAATAAAAGAAATCCATTGCCGAAGCCCCGAGCCCCACGGCGAAAGCATTACCGAAGCCCTGCTTGAAACCCCTGGAAATTACGGTGACATTTATCGGTCCGATCGGGATCGAGATGATTATTCCGATGAATAGACCGACTAAAAGAGCAACCATGCCATACTTGTTTTTATTAGTTAATTAACTTGCAGAACTACTTTGCACATTTCCCCGGACAAAAACCGAAGTTAAAATAAAGAACTGAAAAACAAATTGCAATCTTGGGTCGAGCGCAATCCTACGCGATTTTCATCGAAAGATTTCGTCGGGAACCGCGAGTAAATCCGGGGAACAGACGCGCGTGTTAAGTCCGTAAAATGTGTCTTCCACCGTCCGGGCTCCGAAGTTCTCGCAAGTCTGCGGCTTACCTTGATTTTCAGGCCGGTGTTATTTATGATTTCAATTGCATGTCATCACAAATGGAGGTTTCCCGAATGTCTTTTAAACGCTTAGTGTATCTGTTTTTTGTGAGTATATTTGCTGCCGGCTGCGCCGCGAACATGAGTGTGAACGATAAAGTGATAGCGGTTGTAGGCAACAAGCAAATCACTTATGGGGAATTCAAGTGGCAATATGCCCAGAATTCTCTCCCGACCGCTGACACGACTGATTTGATCGCGAAAAAGGAGAATTTTCTCAACTTGCTCGTCAATTACGACCTCAAGCTCCTCGACGCCAAGAAAGAAAATCTAAGGGATGATCCCTCGATAAAATCGGAAATGAAAAATTACGAGAATCAGTTGGCGGTCGGATACATTTTAGAGCATGAGATTACCGACCCGATGATCAGGAAGATCTATGATAGGCAGAAATTTGAGGTCAGGGCGGAACAAGTCTTTGTCCAGATCAGGCCTGATTCGGCTTATCCCGCGGGGGATACTCTGAAAGCTTACGACGAAGCGATGGGTGCGATAAGAGCCCTAAAGGCGGGTGCGCCGATAGACTCGCTGATTCACATATATAGGGGCGGTGACACCTACTACATAACTGCCGGATCCTTTCTGCAATATGCCGGCGGCGAGCAGTTTGAGGATTTGCTTTACTCACTGAAACCGGGTGAAGTCGGAGCTTACCCTATAAGAACAGCATTCGGGTACCTGGTGGTGAAACTGACGGACAAGAGACCGCGCTACGAAAGTATCCGCGCGAGTCATATACTCATTCGAATAAACGGGAATTCCCCAGCTGATACTCTCGAAGCGTATCAGAAAGCCGTGGCCATTCTTGATTCAGCCAGGGCGGGAGTCGATTTTGCGCAGCTTGCCCGTGACAACTCCGCCGACACGGTGTCGGGCAAAAGGGGTGGAGACCTCGGATTCTTCACCAGGGGCATGATGGTGCGACCTTTCGAGGAGGCTGCGTTCAATATCGGCAAAGTCGGCGAATTGACGGGCCCAGTCAGAACGCAATTCGGTTACCACATCATCAAGCTGACGGGCGTGACGCCGATCCCCCCTTATGCGGAAGTCAAGGATCAGCTGAGGTCGAAATATCTTAACGCCGGTTACAAGGTAGATATGGAAAAATTTGTGGGCGAACTAAAGTCAAAGTATGGCTATCATGAGAACGAGCAGGTAATCAGTATGCTTTGTGGAAAGGTTGATTCCGCGAAGTCGTTTGCCGCAACAGATTTTGATTCTCTGCTGACCCCCTCCGAGATGAACGAATCGATGTTCACCTTCGACAATGATTCAGGAACTGTGGACACCGTGATTTCGACGGCGAAGTCGAGTGAGGGATTTGCCTCCCTGCCGATTACACACGCCGGCGTGGAAAAAGCGATTGCTGAGACCTCTAAGGATATGGTTCTTTCTCATTATGCCATGATCAAGGCTCCGACTTATGCCGAGTTTGATTCGCTCATTAAGAAATATGAAGACGGTATTTTGATCTACCAGATCGAGCAGAACCGGGTATGGAGCAAAGTGGCGACATCCGACAGTGTCCTCAAGCCTTACTTCGAGAGTCATGCGGACGAGTACGTGTGGCCGAGAAGGGTCGACCTGAGCAGGATTGAAGTTGGTACGGTCGCGATTGCCGACAGCGTCCATAAACTCCTTGAGAGCGGCGCCAATTTTGACACGTTGGCTTCGAAGTACGACACCGCGAAGGAGCTCAAGGCTAAGGATGGCCGCTGGGGATTGTTTGCAGACTCATCCAATACGTTGGCTACCGTAGCGTTCCGCATGAAGGAAGGCGATTTCAGCCAGCCGGTAAATTATGAGGGGAGCTATTCGATAGTTCGAGTCAATGCATTTGTTCCCCCTCAGCCGAAGACTTTTGAGGAAGCGCGCGGCGAGCTTTCTTCGGATTACCAGGAATACGAATCGAAGAGACTCCAGTCCGAATGGATCCAGAGCCTCAAGAATGAATTCGGCGTTAAGATTGATGAGAAGACATTTCATGAGCTTCTTGCAAAGGAATAGTCTCTCCAGAATCATTCTGCCGCTCTTCCTGATGTCCATGTTCATAGGTTGTTCAAGGAAGGCGGACCAGGGAAGGTACCTGGCGTCGGCAAACGGAACGGGTCTCTACATGCGCAATGTTGCTCCGCACGTCGACACCAGTTCCGCGTATGCCGTTCGCAACTACGTATCGCATTGGGTCGATGAGCGATTACTCTTCGACGAAGCGAAGAAGCTTGGTCTCGACAACACGCCGGAATTCAGCGAGAGGGTGAAGGAGTTCTCCACCCAGCTGGCGATCACCATGCTTCTCAACAAGAAGATATACGATGTGCCGCTCGATTTATCCCACGCGGAGATCGCCGAATTTTATACCGCTCACCGGAACGAATTCCTGGCTTCAGAGGACATTGCTTTCGTAAGCTACGCGGCTTTCGACAAGCGCAGCGTCGCCGTCGGTTTCCGGAACGCGCTTGTGTCTGGGACGAATTGGTCGGCCGTTTTCAGTGACATACCCACATACGCGATCATGGACGTGAGAGACTCCGTCTATCTTACTGCGTCAAACAGCAACAATGCCGTCTGGAATGTGGTTCAGTCGCTGGAGCCGGGGAAAGTGTCGTTCCCGATTCAGGTGGATAGTCTGAGCTACGTAGTGCAGGTGATTACGAAGATTAACCCGGGAGCCCCCCTCCCGCTGAACTACGCTTCATCGAAGATAAAGCAGAGGCTGACTATTGAGAGACGGCAGAAGATGTATGCCGCGATTATAGATTCCCTGCGCAGCCTTGGAAATTTTCAGATCGATCCCAGCGTTGCCATAAGAGATACCAGTACTCAGGAGTGATTAGAGTGAGAAGAGTAAGTGAAATATTGATTGTGTTGGCATTGATTGCAGGTGCCGCGTCTGCGCAGACCAAACCCGTTCTCGACGAGATAGCTGCCGTGGTCGGCAACGAGATTATTCTGAAATCGGAGGTCGACTACCAGGTGCAGTTGGCAGCCTATCAGAACAAGTTGAACCCGGACGATCCGGCGCTGCGTAAGAGGATTCTGGAGGCAATGGTCGACGATAAGCTCATTCTGACCCAAGCCATCCTGGACAGCGTTACTGTGAGCGATGACGACGTAAACAGACAGTTGGACGCACGCATCCAGAATCTTATCAAGCAGGTCGGGAGCCAGGAAAAGGTCGAACAGATATACGGCATGTCGATAAGTAAGATCCGCAATGAGTTCAAAGAAGACATGCGTAAGCAACTTATAATTGATAAGGAGAAAGACAATAAGTTCGGAGACATGAAGGTGTCACCGCTCGAGGTCCGCAACTTTTATAATCAATACAAGGACAGCCTTCAGGAAGTGCCCGAAGAGGTTACCCTCAGCCACATTTTCATGGTTCCGAAGCCAAGTGGCAAGGCGAGGGAGGAAGCCTATGCAAAGGCGGAAGCGCTCCAGGATTCGCTCAAGCACGGCGCCGATTTTGCCGAGCTCGCCAAGAAATACTCACAGGATCCCGGCAGCGCTTCGGATGGAGGAGATCTGGGCTGGGCTAAGCGCGGTCAGTTTGTCCCCGAATTTGAACACGCCGTTTACGCGCTCAAACCGGGGGAAATCTCCGGAATCGTTGAGACCCAGTTCGGCTTCCACATAATTCAGCTTTTGCAGCGCCGTGGCGATCTTGTCCACGCAAGACATATTCTCATCACTATCCCGCATCTGACCTCGGACGACGATTCGGTTATCACCGAGCTGGACACGCTCCGCGAACGCGCAATGCATGGCGTGAGTTTCGCCCTCGTTGCCCGCACATATTCGGAAGACAAGGATACGCGCGACCTCGGTGGAGACCTCGGCACTGTTTCGGTTGACCAGCTTGAACCTTCTTTCCTGAAGACCGTGAACGAGCTTAAAGTCGGCGAAATCAGCAAGCCGGTCAAAGTGAACGTGGGGAAGACGTACGGATACCATATAGTCTATTTACGCGATCGGATCCCGGCCCATAAGGTCAATCTTAATGAAGACTACTCGCGGCTGGAGAAAATGGCCTTGAGTATGAAGCAGAATGAGGCGTACACCAACTGGATCGAGCAGCTAAAGAAGCAGGTCTACTGGAAGATAATGAGTTGATGACGGAGAGGGCTCTATAAGCTTCATACGGAGCGTCTTTCGGACAGTCGCCATCCAACCTTTCACCGCGATCTCACGGAGACGGATTTGGATTCCCTAAAGTTCTCTGTTCTTTCATTATTGACAGTTTTTACTTTGATAAGTCTTTTCTTTTCATCGTACTTAAAGAGTAGTCTATTGCCAGAAGGTCTTTTTTCTTCAATGATGTGATATACTCTATAGTGGTAGTTAAACTCTCCTTGTCGTTGGTTATGTTTTTGTCTGTATCTTCTTGCATAGATTCGTTTAGCGCCATCTCCTAGTCTTGCTGTCCACTGGTCTGTCGCAGAATCCCAAGTAAGAGTAGTATTTTTTAAATTGCTCTGTCCGTTTGTGTTGGTGTAACCAGTCTTCTTGATGACAGGTTTAAAATGTTCTGCCCAGCCATTACCTTTAAAAAGAATTTTTCCACCATGAGATTCTGAAAGATAAAGATGCGAGTAGTCACTTTTTACTCTAGTCAAACCTCTTTTTTTCTCTATTGCTGAAGGCACAGGTAATGAAGGTACAGGAATCTGCTTTGTATAGTTAATTCCACTTGGTTGAAATACCAAAACTCTATCGCTATGTTGTAAGCTCCATCCATATCCTAAATTACTTTTCTTAAGTTTCTTTAGAAAGAGCTTGTGTAATTTCGACCTAAGGCATATCCATCAGGGCCTGATACTACATAGTCAGTTCCTGATGCTATAAAGTCTCCGGTGATGATATTTACTGAACCGTTTACTAATGCACTAGGTGCTGAAGTTTCATTAACAAGAGATACTGGTTTAGGAGTTGCTTGCTGCTCACCTTGAACAGGTGATGGTGCATGCTCTGGCACAGAAGGAGTTGGTGTAGGAACAGAACTGGATTGTTGTGGTTCTACTATTTCATCAGAACTTAAGTTAAATGTAAGAGTTTGAAAAAGGATGATAAAAGTTAAAACCAAACGCGATACTGCAATCATACAACACCACCATCAGTAAAATTTTGATAGTTCACTAAAATTAGATAGAGGTTATATGACGACTAAAAATTTTCAGCAATGAGAAAACTATGCACACAAGTTGGTAAAAATAATGTTAAATACAAAATACCTTTTAGTTATATGGTAAGCAAATTTGATCAGATCAATTTTTGATTAAAGATCAAAAATTACTCTTTGTAGACAGATGCAATTTATTATGTCTAATAAAAAATTTATCCATATTCATGGGTCTTTTATTCCTGGAGTATCTGGATTTTAATTTAGAAATTCAAAATATATGAGGCAGTTTGCAGAGACTTACAAAGGTGAAAATTGGGCAACAGCTGTTGCCAAAATTCCATGTGGCTTTCCGCTTTATGATCTTAAATAAACCCCCATTTTTCTGAGGTTAACGAAAGTTTTAAGCACGTTTATGAAAATCAAAGATTTTATAAATAATTTATCTGCCACTGGTAGTCGATGCTTTACTACATCGGAAATTAAAAAATGTTAAATCATGGCTTAAGCTTTTTGCTAAACAAAAAAAATCTCAATGTCATCAACGCAAGATTTTATCCAAAGAAAGAACGGGAAAGATGAAAATGAGTTTATAAATCAAATCTAGAGTGGGTTGCGTCTTCTCTCCAACCTTTGGTGGCTGTAAATCTCCTTCTTACCAAGTTAATTGCAACTTCCCACTTGCATAAGACCTTGTTTGAGTTTTTGCTTCCGAATTGAAAAAGCAAGAGCAATGGAAGGATCGACGGGGACTTCCACTACATTATGTCCTGCTTTGATAGATGTTTTAGGAAGTGGAGCCAAATATTCAAAATTATCGTTTTCATCTAAATATAAATTAAGAGCCTCTTTCATATTTGCATCAAGTTCTTCCTTTGTATCACCTTGAGTGACACATCCTTGAAGCTCTATACATTCTGCCCAAAAGCCTTCTTTCTCTTTATGAACTTTAAAGTGATATCGCATTATTTACCTACCTCAAGTTATTTACTTAAAGAAATTTTAAATAAAGATATTTCTTTCTTAAGCAGGAGGTCAACGATTTTTTAGCGCAAATCAAAACGGTCACCCTATAATTCCCGGATACAAAGAAACTGTCTAGTTTAAGGAACAGTTGGTATATGGAATGACAAATTTAATACAATTACGCTTCCAACAACAAGAGGACTGTATTATAGCAAAAAATGTTCTCATATTGTAACTATAAAGCCTATCCCAACTATAAAAAACCTATGAACAAATAATTATAAACACATTGACAATCAGCTCAGAACACGATTTGTATGCATTTTTCTCCTTCATATCCGCTTATATGATTCTAGTCTCTCTGAGATGACTTTTATCTCAAGTAATGGATTGATTTGCATAGCTAATTTAATGTCAGCATCTTTTTAATTAAAGTTGTTAGAATTAAGTAGAAATGTCACCTTTCCGTTAAGTAGAAATGTCACCTTATTTAGATAATAATTCTCATCTTTAGTATTAAAACTCTCATGGTTTTTAACTATGGGAGGATAACCATGAAGGAGATGCTTATTATGAACGATAAGGAAAGGCAACGCATGAAAATTATGGCTCGCCTACAAGAAAGATCACTTAATCAAACAGTAGCTGCAAAACAACTAAAAATTAGCGTGAGACAAGTTAAACGCTTGTACAAGGTCTATTGCACTCAAGGCGATGGAGGTCTTGTATCAAAACAAAGAGGTGTTATAAGCAACAGCAGCTTATCAATAGAATTAAAAGATAAAGTTGCAGCACTAATCAAACAGAATTACCCTGACTTTGGACCTACATTTGCACATGAAAAACTTGTGGAAATCCATGACTTGAATGTATCGGTTTCTACAGTCCGGAATATAATGATAAAATACAAAATCTGGGAGCCAAACAGGCGGAGAATTGAAAAAATTCACAAACTAAGAGACCGTAGAGAATGTTTTGGAGAAATGGGACAAATGGATGGCTCTTATCATGATTGGTTTGAGGGAAGGGCTCCTAAATGTTGCTTATTAACATTAATTGATGATGCTACTAGTAATATTTTAGCTCTTGAATTTGTTCTATGGGAGTCTTGCTTTGCTTACTTTAACTTTTTCAAGAAATATATTTTAGCTGAAGGAAGGCCAATAAGCGTGTACGTAGACAGGCATGCAGTTTTTGAAACTACACGTTCTACTGATAAGAACTATAAAAATACCCAATTCCACCGGGCAATGGAGGAATTGGATATTGAGCTAATCCTCACTATTCAGCACAGGCTAAAGGACGAGTTGAAAGACTTCATAGCACACTACAAGACCGTCTTATCAAAGAAATGCGTTTAGCCGGCATTTCTACCATGGAAGAAGGCAATAAGTTCTTACCAAACTTTATTGTAAAATTCAATAATAAGTTTGGAAAGAAACTAAAAAGCTCTATTAACGTACACAGACCTATTGATAACCATAATTTAGACAGAATTTTAATCTGCATTTTCAGAAAGATCAATTACGAAAGACTTAATGGTTTATTTTGATGGTAAGCGCTATCAAATTACAGAGACCAACCTTCACCATCGTTTAGGAGGAAAAAAGGTGACGGTAATCAAAAGGGAGAATGGAAGTATAGAACTTCTTTGGCAAGGAGAAGCCTTAAGATTTATTAATTTCGATGAAGAGCTAGACACTGGAGAACGAATAAAAAATACTGTGGATGTACAGAAAGTGTCTAAACTTCATAAACCTTCACTGAAGCCTACTTGGAAAAGATGGTAACCATTAAATAGATCCTGTTCTATCTACACTTAATCGGTTTACTAAATATAATGGGGGCTCTGCCCCCAAAACCCCCGACCAAGAAGAAGATGTTTCCTCCACCTCCCTCAAAGCCTAGGTAAAGTATATACGGTTATGCATATAGTGTAATTAAAAATATGTTTATTAATTCTTGTGTAGTATATGATGAAGTTACCAAGAAGAAGGTGTTTCCAGACTCCGACCAATGGGCCATGGGAATGGATGACCTTTACTGAATAGGGGCTTGGGGCCTGTTTTCTAACTATTTCTAGGTTAAGTTAAAAATGAAAAGGTGACATTTTAACTTAATTCTAGATGGTGACATTTCTACTTAATTCTA
>CAWEBD010000011.1:0-26940 GCA_963806435.1 uncultured Bacteroidota bacterium | reverse complement strand
GGAAACAAGATTGTCGCTTTCAGTTATGAATCCCGTTATTACAAGATCAACGATCCGGGCGGAGCAGGCGACAGTATATTATGGCTGAAGTTGGTCAGGAATGAACACGTGCTTACCGGATATTGCAGTTCAAATGATTCCGGCTGGGTTCAGGTAGGTGACACCATCAATGTTGCGGATATGGATGGATTGCAGCCCAATTACAACTCGTGGACGGGAAATCGACAGGGCTTGTTCGTACAGGGAATTCCGGCCGCTTTTGATTTCTATATATACCGCGATGCCTACACACCGATTGCGGCGGAGTGTCCTGCCAACCAGTATGGCACAGTCCCATCGATTAGCACATCCGGGCCAAGCACACTGGACAGTATCAATGATGGCGACTGGGCGTTGTATGCCGGAGTAGAATTTGGAAACTCGGAATACGCGAAAGAACCGGATTCTCTGTTTGTTACTGCTTCGTGCGTCGGAGCAGGCGGCTTCGTTGAGGTGTTCCTCGATTCGCTTGACACAGGCACGCCGATTGCGGAATGCAACATCAGCAACACCGGGAGCTGGAACACGTTCGCTACTTTCGGCGCGAAAGTCACGGCGCCAGTTTCAGGCAATCATGACCTTTATCTGAGATTCTGGGGAAACGGCGGTGCCGGTGAGATCTTCAGACTCGAGTCGATGGTTTTTAAGGGCAATCCTCGTCCCGCAGCCGTGCGTGAACCGGGAACAGGACAGCTTCCAAAAAGTTTTGAGCTGGGACAGAATTTTCCGAACCCGTTCAATCCAACGACAGCTATTAGCTATAAACTTTCAGCGTTAAGCAGTGTGACCTTGAAAGTTTACGATGTGCTTGGCAGAAAAGTGGAGACGCTCGTCGACACCCGCGAGAATGCGGGGAACCACTTCGTGACATTTAACGGAGACAAGCTTGCGAGCGGAGTGTATTTCTACACGCTCGAGGCCGGGGGTGTGACTCTTCGGAAAAAGATGGTCTTGATCAAGTAACGATATCATATCGGGGCTCAGGCGAGTTGTCTGTTATCATGTTAAACCGAACATCAATCGAATGAAAACCATTAAGAGGAGATAAATAATGTCATCCAAAGCACCAAAAGAAATACATCATCTTCAGCTAATCGTCATCCTGCTCTTCATGGCGGGTTTTCTGATCCTGCCGGGTCGCGCGTCTTGCCAGATAGCGAAAGGTCAATCGAAATTCCTCGGCAACGTTATCGGGACGTACACCCCGCCCGACTTCGCGAAGTACTGGGACCAGGTCACTCCGGAAAACGCGGGAAAGTGGGGGAACGTCGGAGTAAGCCCGGATCCTAGGTTATGGTACTGGTCGCATCTCGACAGTATATATGATTATGCCGTCAGCAAAGGATTTCCCTTCAAGTTCCACAACCTTGTATGGGGTCCGCAACAGCCCACGTGGATAGCCAGCCTCCCGCCGGCTCGCCAGAAGAAGATGGTCGAGACGTGGATAAGCGATGCTGGGAAGAGATATCCGAAAGCCGCTATGGTCGATGTCGTCAATGAGCCGATACAGAAACCGCCGGTCTACAAGAACGCGCTCGGCGGTGATGGCTCGACCGGTTGGGACTGGGTAATTTGGTCATTCATGCGGGCACGGAAGGCTTTTCCACATTCAAAGCTACTTGTCAACGAGTACAACATACTCAGGAGCCGCGACACGACGGAGAAATACATCAGGCTTATCGACATTCTGAAGAAGCGCCATCTCCTCGACGGGATCGGATGCCAGGGCCATTTCATGGAGAACGTCAGTTCCGACACCATTGCCTCCAATCTCAAATTGCTCGCGGCTACCGGCTTGCCGATCTATATTTCCGAATACGATGTCGATGAGGCCAACGACTCCGCCCAACTGGCTATTTACAAGAAACAGTTTCCGATATTCTGGACCAACCCTGCCGTGAAAGGGGTGACCCTGTGGGGTTATATGCAGGGAATAATCTGGCGGACGGATGCATACCTGGTGAGATCTGACGGCACGGAAAGACCGGCCCTCAAGTGGCTTCAGCATTATGTGTCAACTACGCCGGCCAGCCACTGAGGGTCGGCGGGATCGTCCTCATCCTTCAGCGCCGTCAACAGGTTTGCTGCTGAGAACTGCCGCAATTTCGGGAAATAACGACGGTTTTGCTTGTTGACAATCAGAATTTTAGTTTGTAATATTAAACCGGTTCAATTGCATTTGAACTGTTAAAATACAGAGGAACGTTCTTTTGAATCTGCGACCTTTCCCTGATCGTTATTGGAATTAGGCATTCGTCGGGTCGAAGAGACGTGATGCTGAAAAGGTCCTTGTCGAGGCTTGAGGGACAAATTCCCTGTGAGGATAGAGATTCAGAAGCTCCCGTCGCCGCAGGATATTGCGGCCAGAGAAAGTAATGGGAGACGTTGCGGGTGCGCGAGCGTGGTTCGGCGTTCCCAATCGGCATTATTCAGTGACGGTACCGGTTTTTCCGGAGATAGCACATTCCCCTGAGCCGGGGAAGTCGCCCTGACCATAGCTTGCGCTTTGAGAAGAAAGAGCGTTCCTGTTGAACCGGTAAATGATGAGCGGCGCGTCGAAACGTTGTCACGCTTGTAAATTGAAAAAGAGATTATTTGACACGGAATTCAGAAATGGTTGAAAAACTCCCTCTTAGCGAGCCCATAGGGCAGGTTGAAATGCTCGACTACAAGAACCGCCGTCTTCCGGTCGAAGTGAGAGTGGCCGACCTACTTGGCAGGATGACGGTTGAAGAGAAGGTCGCCCAGATGCTCTGTGTGTGGGGCCAGAAGAAAACGATATTGTTTGATGAAAAGGGAAAACTTAATCTCGATAACCTCGGCCATCATTTCAAAGACGGCATCGGACAGATTGGGAGATTGAGCGATACTGGCGGAGGCCTGGGCCCCGTCGAGATGGCTGAACTGGCAAACGCACTGCAGAGATTTTTTGTCGAAGAAACCAGGCTCGGAATTCCTGTTGTCTTTCACGAGGAGTGTCTGCACGGTCTTGCGGCGAAGGACGCGACTAGTTACCCGCAGCCGATCGGATTGGCGTCGACGTTTGATCCGGAGCTTGTGGAAGAAATATACACGGCCATTGCGCTTGACACCCGCGCACGCGGCGCCCATCAGGCCCTTACCCCCGTGCTGGATGTTGCCCGGGACCCGCGATGGGGCAGAGTTGAAGAGACTTTCGGCGAAGACCCTTACCTGATCGCGCAATTGGGAATCGCAGCAGTGAGAGGTTTCCAGGGCGACGCGAGTTTCTCCGACAAGAGAAGGGTCATAGCGACCCTGAAACATTTCGCCGCTCATGGTCAACCCGAGTCGGGGTCTAACTGCGGACCCGTGAATATCTCGGAACGCCTCCTTCGCGATACATTCCTTTATCCCTTCAAGGAAGTCCTCCAGAAGGGGAAGGCGTTGAGCGTGATGGCGTCCTACAATGAAATTGATGGTGTTCCTTCACACGCGAACAAATGGCTGCTGCGCGATGTCCTCCGCGGTGAGTGGGGTTTCAAAGGGTATGTCGTTTCAGATTATTACGCCATAACGGAATTGAACGAGAAGGCGGATACTCAAAGCCACGCCGTGGCATCGGACAAGAGTGAAGCCGCACTTCTGGCCGCGAAAGCGGGTGTTAACATCGAACTGCCGGACATCGATTGCTATCCGAACCTTACTGCGCTCGTCAGTGAGGGAAAGCTCGATGAATCGGTTCTCGACGAGCTTGCGGGCTCTCTTCTGGCGTACAAATTCAAGCTCGGTTTGTTCGATAACCCGTACGTCGAACCGAAGGAGATACACAACGACAGAAAGCTGGAAAGCGATAGAAGCATTGCCCTGAAGGCCGCGCGCGAAACGATTACCCTGCTGAAGAACGAAGGTAACGTGCTGCCAATCGATCTGAAACGTGTCGGGACGATTGCCGTGATCGGGCCGAACGCGGACAGGAGAGTTCTGGGTGGATACAGCGGCATTCCCAAATATTACACAACCGTGCTCCAGGGTGTTAAGGAGAAGGTCGGAGACAAAGTAAAAGTCCTGTTCAGCGAAGGGTGTAAGATCACTGTTGACGGAAACTGGAATGAGGATTTGGTGAACCTGCCTGATCCGGAAGTGGATCGGAGGCTGATTGCGGAAGCGGTCGACACGGCCCGCAAATCCGATATTGTCATCCTCGCCCTCGGAGACAGCGAGCAGACATCGAGAGAAGCGTGGAGCAAGACGCACCTGGGAGACAGGGCAAATTTGGATCTCGTCGGAATGCAGAACGAACTTGTGAAAGCCGTTCTCGGAACCGGCAAGCCGGTAGTGGTATTGCTTTTCAACGGACGACCCGTATCGATTAACTATATCAGTGCTCACGTCCCCGCCGTGCTCGAGTGCTGGTATCTCGGACAGGAGACCGGAGGTGCCGTGGCGGACGTCCTATTCGGCGACTTTAACCCCGGTGGCAAACTCCCTATCTCCATACCCCGCTCGGCCGGGCATATTCCCAGTTACTACAATCACAAGCCCTCCGCCCGCAGAGGCTACCTGTTCGACGACATAACTCCTTTGTATCCGTTCGGTTACGGCTTGAGCTACACAAGGTTTGGTTTCAACAACGTGAGACTCGAGAAATCGACGATTGCCCCGGATGAGACCACCAGGGTACTTGTGGATATCACAAATAATGGCAAGATTACCGGGCAGGAGGTTGTCCAGATGTATATCCACGATGTTGTCAGCTCCGTCACGAGGCCGGTGAAAGAGCTCAGGGGATTCAGCAGGATCACCCTTAAGCCTGGCGAATCGAAAACGGTTGCTTTTACCATCTCGCCGGAACTACTCCGTTTCACAGACATCAACATGGCAAACGTTGTCGAGCCCGGAGATTTCGAAATTGTGGTCGGGAATTCTTCGCGAGACGAGGATCTGAAAAGAATTATTCTGCATGTGGTTTGAAGTGAATACTTAGAAGGGAAGTCAGGGCAATGTCGCGCAGACAATTTCGTGCAGATTGTCTAAAAGAAAGAATATTGAATACGCACCACGGAGCGACGCATCAGGGCAGCTCCGCACAATCCCAAGCACAACTAAACCGGTCGAAGCACCAGACAAGGACAAACGTACACATGACGAATTGAGTTAAACGCTCACATAAAAAGTCAGGGCAAAGTCGTGCAGACAATGACGGGCAAGTTGTCTTTCAAGGAAAAGGTTGGGTATAGCCTCGGCGATACCGCGTCGAACCTTTTCTTCCAAACCTTCATGCTTTTTCTCCTCTATTTCTATACCGACGTGTTCGGTCTTCCCGCGGCGGCGGTGGGAACCATGTTCCTTGTGACCCGCATATGGGACGCGTTCTTCGACCCGATAATCGGCATGATCTCCGACCGCACTCACACCCGTTGGGGAAAATTCCGGCCGTATCTCCTCTGGTTCGCGCTTCCGTTCGGCATCATCGGTGTCCTGACCTTCACGACTCCGGGATTCGACACTTCAGGCAAACTTGTCTACACCTATGTCACCTACTCATTGATGATGATGCTTTATTCCGCCATCAATGTCCCGTATTCCGCGCTGATGGGGGTTATCACGCCAAACTCCGAACAACGTACCGTCCTGTCTTCTTACCGGTTCGTCTCGGCGTTCGCCGGGGGATTCATTGTCCAGGCCGTGACGATGTCGCTTGTGAACTATTTCGGGAAGGGAAACGAAGCGCTCGGGTGGCAGTGGGCCATGGGTTGTCTCTCCGGCCTCGCGTTTGTCCTGTTCATGGTCACATTCATGACAACGGAAGAGAGGGTCTTCCCGCCGAAGGGGCAGAAGACGAATTTCAAACGCGACCTGCGCGATCTGTTCGGGAACAAGCCGTGGCTGCTGATCGCCGGCGCGACCGTCTTCCAGCTGATGTATATAGTGATGCGCAACTCTTCGATAATGTACTATTTCAAGTATTACATCGGGAACCAGCATCTCAATCTTTTCGGAAACGTGATCGATCTCTCGTTCGAGGCCTTCGCGTCTTCTTTCATGCTCACGGGCACGGTAGCCACTATCATAGGCGCTGTGCTTACAAAATGGATTTCAAGGAATCTCGACAAGAAGAACACCTATCTGGCGTTCCTGATCGCGAGCGCGGTGTTTAACGCCTTCTTCTACTTCATGCAGCCGGACAATGTGCTCCTTATATACGGGCTGAATCTCATTGTATCGTTCTTCTTCGGCCCGGTCTCCGTGCTTCAGTGGGCGATGTATACTGACACCGCGGACTATTCAGAATGGAAGAACGAAAGGCGCGCGACCGGCCTGGTCATGGCGGCATCGCTGTTCGCCCTGAAGCTCGGGCTCACGTTCGGCGGCGCGGTCGTCGGGTGGATCCTCGCGTACCACGGTTTCATCGCGAACCAGGCCCAGACACGCGAGTCCGTGGACGGCATAATTCTCCTGCTCAGCGTTTATCCGGCCGTCATCGGGGTAGTCGGAGGGCTGATGATGGTGTTCTATCCGCTTACTAACAAATTGATGATAAAGATTGAAGAAGATCTTACCGCTCGCCGCGCGATCACCGGCCCGGCAGAAGCTTCGGAGGTGGGATGAGAATATGAACACGCCGGAAGGATTCTGTTGGAATGCGGCCTTGAACGATGTTGAAAGATCGATACTCCCCCGCAGCGGCGACGCGCGCCGGGCGGAGAAGACTGTCGGACGAAATAAATCGGTTTCTCAAAAAGTTTGCTTCTCCTTAAGGGTGATCCCGCCCTCACCCGACTGGGTAGGGCGGGAGGCGTTTTCCTTCGCCGACCGGAACTTGAGTCACGCATCCCGCCTTCGGGATCAACACAGCAGGAGGCAACAAACACAAAATAGGGAGGCTTTCTCGTGAAAAGGTTATTGGGTACTGTCACAAAGGCGATCCGGTTCCCGCTGAGCCGAACCGGCCATCGCATCTGTCTGAGGCCACTTCTTATGGTGGGCGTCGGCTTACTTTTCACGGCTCAATCCCTGATGGCGAGCGGAACCATAAAGGGGAAGATATTGGACAGGGAGACAAAAGATGCGCTCCCCGGAGCCACCATTCTTGTCAAGGGTACAAGCATAGGGGCTTCGACCGATCTTAACGGGGCCTACACTATTTATAATGCGCCTTCCGGCACGCAGACGATCGTGATTTCGTACGTAGGATACGTCCCTACCAGTGAATCGGTGAACGTTCCCGACAACGGAACGCTCGAAAAGGATTTCTATCTCGAGGCAACGGCGATTCAGGGAAAGGCTGTCATTGTAACCGCGCAGGCCCAGGGTCAGATCCAGGCGATCAACCAGCAGCTGACATCGAACAAGATCGTGAGTGTCGTATCCGAAGCGAAGATTCAGGAGCTACCTGACTTCAACGCGGCGCAAGCCATAAGCCGTCTGCCAGGTGTCTCGGTTACTCAAAGCTCAGGCGAGGCCAACAAGGTCGTTATCAGAGGGTTAGCGCCACAGTACAACGAAGTTGCCGTCGGTGGAATTACACTCGCATCTACCGGCAGCGCTCAGATCGGCGCGACTTCTCTGGCCACATTAGGGCCTGGCTTTACCGGTACTATCAATAACGATAGAAGCGTTGACCTCACCATGGTGACTCCGTACATGATCAAATCTATTGAAGTCTACAAAACTCTTACTCCTGACATGGAGGCAAACGCTATCGGTGGTTACGTGAACATGGAATTAAGGGAAGCCCCGTCCGGACTCCACGGAGACGCGTTGTGGCAGTCGGGCTACACACAGAAAAGCAATACTTACGGAAACTACCGCGCAGTAGTCTCTCTGAGCGACCGATTTTTCAACGAACATTTGGGCGTTTATGTCCTTGGAAATTTGGAAGAATACGACCGGAGCGCAGATAACATGAACGCGAATTACCAGACCGCGGCTTCATACCTGGATGCTTCCGGGTACAGACCTGTCCGTGTGACCAACGTGACACTTAATCGCCATGTGGAAACCCGGAAACGATACGGCGGTAATATGATACTCGACTATAGACTACCCACCGGTTCCATTAAATCCATTAACATGTTCAGCCGCTTGAATTCGAATTACCAGGACTATAATACGACCTTGAATTACAATAGCATCAACCACGACATAGATTTCTATTACCGGGGAGCAAACAGTAATACCGATCTTGCAGTCAATACTCTTGAAATCACGAACGACTTCGGGTTTATGTCGGTCGATATCAGGGCAGCTAATACTTATTCGAGAAATCACCTCCCATCCTCGCCTTATTACCAATTCTTCCAAAATAATGCCCTCACGAATTCTGTTACCGGAGACACAAATATAGTTCCCGAAGATTTGACGCATTTCGTGAACTACGGTCCGGATAGTTCGACACTATTGGGATCGACAAGTCTGTTCAGCTCAGATTATCGTGAGAACGATCAGGTCTACAAAGGCGATTTCAAGATTCCGCTGAGCGTCGGCCCGGCCGTCTCCGGCTTCTTCAAGTTTGGTGGCGAATACCGGTACAACTATCACACTAACGATCAGGCGACGCCGTACATTTCGATAAACCGCGGGGCTACCACCGCTAATGACATAAATCGACAGGTCGTAGATTCTCTTTTGAGATACTATCCTAATCTGGGTTTCGGCAGAACAAATCAATTGGTGGCATCTAACTTTACCTCTAACGACCCAAAACTTAAGGACAGCTTCTTAAACGACAAATTTGGAAAGGTGTATTGGGCTTGCGACCCGAGCATTTTGAATTGGGTGATCAACTATATAAGCAGCACTCCTGCGCTTCTTGCACCCAGTTCTGCGGGGGGATGGTTCGATGGTCTATATCAGCGGCTTCCTAATGATTATAAATATATCGAGAAATATTATGCCGCGTACTTGATGGCCGAAATGGATTTGGGTCCCAAATTCATGGTGGTCGGCGGCGCACGTTATGAACAAGATAAAGGCTTGTACCTTGCATACAACTTGATGGATGAACGCCAACCGATATTTCAGAATGCCGATACGGTAACGATCTATCCGCAGAATCATTACTGGCTCCCCATGGTACAGGCAAAATATGACCTCGCTGATTGGGCAGACTTGCGCTATTCATATACCCAGACACTTGCAAGGCCTGACTATACGCAGCTTTCGCCGCATTTCAATATCTCAGCCGATTCCCCTCACAACGTCTATGCAGGCAACCCTAAACTTAAACCGGCACAAGCGTACAACCAAGACCTCTTGCTCACGCTTCACAGCAACACCATCGGGCTTTTGTCTGTCGGAGGTTTCTACAAAGAGATACATCATTTCACATATTCCACGTCGTACCATCTCCACAGCAAGGCCGTTTACGATAGATTTGGTGTAACGGGGCTCGACTCTTTAAACTCGTTCGCTCCTTATCTGACATCTGCGGATGATGACGCAACCCTGTACACCTTCATCAACAGCCCTTACAACGCTTATGTGAAAGGAATCGAGGCAGATTTCGAAACGAGGTTTTGGTATTTGCCTTCCCCTCTGGATGGAGTGGTGTTCGGTATCAATTACACCCATATATGGTCAAAAGCCACGTACCCATATTTCGATGAAAAAGCTGTCAGAGGCGTGATAACGCAATTTACGGACAGCACACGGAGCGGCCGGCTGGTTCTTCAGCCAAACGATATAATGAACACGTACATCGGCTATGACTACAAAGGGTTTTCGGCCCGGGTGTCTTTTGTTTTCCAGGGGAACTCGGTCACCTTTGTCGGAGCATATCCCGAGCAGGATGGTTTTTCGAAGAGCTATTTCCGCGTAGATGCTTCAGCGAGACAGATGCTGCCATGGGAGGGGCTTCAGTTGTATTTCGATTCCAACAACCTCAACAGCGAAACGAATATGTCGGCCGAGAATGCAATCGGCGGTTTCACTTCTCAACAGTACTACGGCCTTACGGCGAATTTAGGAATCAGATACACGCTGTGAAGAAGGTGAACGTTGAACCTTGCGAAGGTAGTCATGCTCAATCTTGCGTTATCTTTGCAAGCGTTTCGCCGGGTGAGTGTTTATATGAAATTCAAACCATTAACAAGGAGAACTGATATGAAACATTTTATAAGGTTACTGCTCCTCGCGGCAGTGATGATACCGGCATCGCTGTACGCGCAGACGGATACTGTGACGGTGACTAGTGATCTTACCACTAGTACCGAAGGGAATCTTAACAAAGCTATTGGTGACATTATCGTAGCTGATTCAATTAATCATACCAATAACCTATCGAATACCGTGTTCAAGTTGGAACCCTACGGTTATTACATTCTCACCGCCACGATTACAACACCGCCGCACTCACATCTTTACCTTGTCGGGCCGGATCCCGGTAATACTCAAGCGACCTCCTTGCCTCAAGTAGTATGGACCAGCAGCGGCGGCGTGACCACAACATATAATTTCGACTGCTATGGCGATGTCACGATGAAGAACGTCTGGATTCTATGCGCAAGAACGAGCGGCGCTCAAGTCGGGTCGAGTATCGTGATAGAGGATGATTCCCTCGCAAACCTGAGCGGCAAAGGCGAACGCGCAGAGTTTGATGGTTGCATAATCGATTACCAACCCATAGGCAATGGCGGTGGAGCGATAGAGCCGGCGTGCAGGCACTTTCGCGCGAAAATTACGAATACTTATTTCCGGAATTTCACTGATCCCCATTATCGCTACTATGGCCGACCGGTGTCTTGGACGTATCAAAGTACAACATGGCACACCGACAGTATCTCCTTCGAGAACTGCACCATTGCAAACTGCGGATATGCCTATATGCAGGAATCGCCGGAATATGCCGACTACGTCTCGTTCAATCACTGCACTTTTCTTAACACGATGATGTACACCCTCGAATCATCGTACTGGTGGAACCTGTCGGTGACAAACTGCATTTTCATGAACTCATACCTGATGGGAGATATACCTTCGCAGGACGGAACCAACATGATCCCTGTCGGTGGCACAATAAACGTAGACAGTGTATCGACGTTCGGGTTTACGGTGCCATTCACCGATTCCTCATCTGCTCCGTTAGAGTTGCAGCGCCACATCCTTTTTGCCAACTGCAGTTATGGCTTTGACAGCTGGTACATCGATTTCCTGGCTCACAACATTTATAACGATACCGCCAGCGCGCTTAACAAGATATACCTCATGCCGATGATGAGCGGCAAGACATATAGACGCTTTTTTGCATCCGATTCGGCGGGTCACAAACCTTTTCCTTATATCAACATGCTCAACATTTATCCGTCTAGCGTAACCCTTGATACTACGCGTGGTTCCAACGACCCGAATGCAAATCCCGGCTTTATTTTACCCCCCACCAACATCGACAGCATCAAGGGTTTCTGCCTTGGAAGATGGGTGACTGGGGCGAATATCGGTTGGGCTTACGACCCCATGTCGGATGTTCAGCAGGTCTGGCCGATGAATGAGGATCTATCTTACACGAATTCAACGTTGTTGACCGCCGGCATGGGCGGCTTCCCGCTCGGAGATTTGTACCACTGGTGGGGACCCCTTTCGGGGACAGACCACTACACTTCGTGGGCCGCCCAGGCAACTGCGGAGCATGACACGATTACAAAATGGCTTACACACGGTGTCATTACTGCCGTGAACGAAAGGCCTGGGAGTCTGCCGGCTAAGTACGAACTTTCTCAGAACTATCCCAACCCGTTCAACCCGACGACTCAGATCGAGTACTCGGTCCCGCAGAAAAGCTACGTCACCCTGAGGGTGTTCAACGTCCTCGGTCAGGAAGTGGCTACCCTGTTTTCCGGTATTCAGCACGCCGGAAACTATACCGCCACGTTCAACGGCGCCAGGTTCGCAAGCGGTGTCTATTTCTACAGGCTGCAGGCTGGGAACATAACTCTGACCAAGAAATTGCTTCTTATGAAATAATGGGCATAAGGTGGCCGTCACATCGCAGGCTTGAAACAGTGCGCTGACGGCCACCGGGATTTGTGCGTGAGCTCATGAAGTTTGAAACTACTGACAACAAAGTGTCATAGCCGAAGGAGGTGATCCGAGTCAATCTATTCTTCGTCGTGCGAAACGCCTGAGAGGGTGTGGAAGGACGGCCTCAATGCAGACCGGTTTAAGAACGGTGGCTAGAGCGACGATCATCAGGGGGTCGGCCTCCCAAAAGATTTGTTACTCCGACAACAAAATAACTTAGGAGGAAAAATGAAAACACTTATACGTTCATTCACAGCAGGGGTGTTCCTGCTCTTGCTGGGGCTGGGCACCTCGAACGCGCAGGAAGTGACATTCTCTGCCGGACCAGCAATGTCTCCACCAGCAGGCGCCGCAAACGGTGGCTTTGCATGGGGAGATGTGAACGGAGACGGTAATCTGGACGTCTTCATTCCATCCATCAATATTATGCTGAATAGCATCACGGCCTTCACTGCGGCGTCCACAATGACGGCGAATCTTTCACTCAATACCAATAGTGTCGGTGGGCTATTTGCCGATTTCAACGGTGACGGTGTCCTTGACCTGTTTACAACTAATGGCGGCACTCCTAGTGCTGGTCTATTTTATAACAGCGCCGGGGTGCTTGTCCAGGCAACGGGGACTGGCGACCTTGCCTCGGCGGGAGTTACTGGCGAAGTCTTCCAAGGGGCTTCGGCGGCGCCCATCGATCACAGCAATTACCTTAGCCTTGTGTGGCCCGGAACCTTTACAGGCATAGCCGGTAATAATCCGGTGCCTCCCGGAGGCGCTATGTGGCTACTTAAGGGGGGTGCGTCCGGTTTCACTAATGTAGGAAGAGGAGCAACTTCAGCGAATCTCGCAATAGATACCTCGCTTTCATTCGAATCCTGGGATGTACGCTTCCTCGATGCGAATAATGATGCCTGGCAGGATTTATTGATGCCGAGCTTTCGAAATGGGTTCTCCCGAATAGACACCGGAACATCGGGTGCTCGAAAGGGATGCGTCCTGTTCATGAACGATGGAACCGGCAAGTTTATCTTGCCGACCGCGACGAGTCTTGGCCGCCCAATCTATCGCATCGATTCCCTGATTCTTTCCAAGGTGAGCGTAGTCGACAGTATTACCTACGCCAGCGCTAATCCGGATACAGGAATTGTTGTCGATGATACGGTTCGCCACTTCGCTGCCATTGGTGAACAATGGGGCGACCTCAACAACGACGGTATCGCGGATCTGATATTGAACGCGCTTGGTGGAAACGATAACCGCGATGGCAATGGAAAATACGTGGCCGATGTTATCGTGTACGGAAAAGGAGACGGCACGTTTACGTACAAGTGGGATGGAGTGCATGTCGTTGCCAACAACGGGTTGGTTCAGGCTACGAACCAGCGCGCAATTGACGTAGGCGACTACAATAATGATGGGCTGGCAGATATATACACAAGCGGCACCTACGCAGCCCAACATATGTACAGAAACAACGGTGATGGTACGTTCACTGACGTAGCAGCCCTGGATGCCCTAACGGCAGGTGGTCAACGAGCCGGAGGCTTGGTTGACTACAATAACGACGGCTTCCTGGATGTTTTCATGTATACCGGTGGCAATACTGTCCTACAGAAGAACAACGGCAACTCGAACAAATGGATCGGCTTCATTCCTGTCGGCACGGGCCACAACATGTCGGCAATCGGAGCTAAGTTCACCGTCTACACCGGCTCGACGAAGCAAGTTCGCGTCATCAAAGCCGAGGGCGGCTCCGCAGGCATGGGCGGAGAAGTGAGAGCGAACTTCGGTCTCGGATCAGCGGCGAAGGTCGACAGCGTGAACGTCATGTGGCCGGACGGAACAAGCCATACCTACAACTTCGGTGCTGCTAACAACACCATTGCACTGAACAAGTACTACACTATTCAGGAGGGATCGATCATCCCGGCTGCACCTCTGACCATGAGGCCATCATGGGCAGCGGGCGATACGTCTCTGGCATCTACAGATACGCTTAAATGGCGCAAAGCAGTTTCCGGTGCTGGCACGACCACGTATCAAGTTCAGATAGCTTCGAACCTTTCGTTCTCGTCGATAGCCAAGACAGTTTCTTCGCTGACCGACACCAGCACCATAGTTCGACTTGGTCTTTCGACGAAGTACTATTGGCGCGTGCAGGCTTTCGACAACATGGTGCCCGGGCCGTATTCGGCGATCGACAGCTTCCGCACGAAAGTTCTGCCTTGCACCACGACTCCGACGCAGCTATACCCTGCAGACAAGGCGATGGACGTGGCTAGCAAGCCGATATTGAAGGTGAGTTACGTACCTACGGCATCCACGTATCATTTCCAGCTCGATTCGTTAAACGCGTCCATGACACACCTGATTCTCAACGATTCGACCAGCGATTTCGATACGACCTGGGCAGTTACGACGTCCTTGAAACCGAGTAAGATGTATTACTGGCGTGTGCGTGGATACAATCCGGCCGGATCATCGTCTTGGTCGGTGGTAGACTCGTTCACAGTTATGTACCTGCCGGCGACGCCCGTAAAGGTCTATCCTGCCACAAACGAGGCGAACGTACCGGTTAATCCTCTGACTTTGCGGTGGCGTCATGAGGCCGGTGACAGCAATTTCGTCGTCCAGTTGTGGACTTACACATCTGGTGGACAGGTTCTCACGGTTGACACAACGAAGCATGATACATCATGGACGATTGCGAGCGGTTTGAATAATCGGTTCACTTATTATTGGAAGGTGCTTTGCTACAACCAGGGCGGCCCAAGCGCGTTCAGCGCCGTCGATTCATTCACGACAGCTATCGAAAGGCCTGTTGCCCCCGTCGGTCTTTCGCCGAAGGGCACGTCAGATCCGAATACGGGAGGTGGATGGCCGAGAAAGGCAACCTTCACCTGGAAACCTGCTGTCAATGCAGTGTGGTATCATCTGCAAATCGCATCTGCCAGCGATTTCTCGACCTCGAGTAACATTGTCGTTGATACAACGATGATCCCGGATACGACGTTCATGATACCGGATACCCTGACTGCGGGCACGACTTACTTCTACCGCCTGAGCTCGATTAACCTGGGTGGCGAAGGTGTGTTCTCCGGTGTCAGCTCGTTCAAGACCGGAACCGGCGTTTTGGGCGTGAGCGAATCTGCCGAAGTTCCAAAGCATTTCGCCCTGTACCAGAACTACCCGAACCCGTTCAACCCGTCGACAACAATTCGATATGATGTCGCGAGGATGTCTTATGTGAAGGTCACGATCTATGACGTGCTTGGCAGAGTTGTCGCCAACCTGGTCGATGGTGTCCAGGCAGCACGAACCTACAACGTCCAGTGGAGCGCGCAGAGATATGCCAGCGGTGTATACTTCTGTCGTATTGAGGCCCGTCCTCAGGACGGTACAGAGATGTTCGCTTCGATAAAGAAACTTCTTCTTATGAAGTAGAACTCTTGACTATCTCACTTACCCCCTCCCTTGGTTTAGGGAGGGGGGAGTGAGAGTCTTGAGATGTTGTCCGCTGCGAAGCTTGCGTGGGGGCGGCAAGCGGCAGCTGCTCCGACTCTAAGAATCTCTTCTTTATGTTTCTTCGATCGGGAGTGAATGAAATCAGCAGGACGTAACATTTTCAGTACAATTGCACCTGGTGGTGAGAGTCATGTAATTGATGCCGGAATTGTGTCGCAGAGAAATGATGCGGCGAATTGCTCCGTACCACGAAATCATGAAAATGCGGCGGGATGGAAATAGACGGGTCGTTCACTGTCTTATCCTACCAGGAGTTTGAAAGGAGATTACCTTGGCAAGCAATTTATTACATCTTTATGAACGCCATCCGGCGGCAAGCTTTATGCTTCTTATTGCGGTGCTTCTTGTTCCGTCTGAGTCTTTTTCGCAGCTGGCAATCGGCAGGAGCAAGTTTCTAGGGAATGCGGTCACTTGGGGTTACAGCATCCCATCCAACTTTCTCACTTATTGGAATCAGGTCACACCAGGTAACGACGGTAAGTGGGGAAGTGTCGAGGGCAATCAAGGGGTCTACAACTGGTCGGGCCTTGACGCTCTTTACAACTTTGCCCTGACGAATGACATTCCTTTCAAGGACCACAATTTGATCTGGGGACAGCAGCAGCCAGGTTGGATTTCTTTACTTGACTCAGCCACTCAGAGAGCGGCAATAAAAGCCTGGATCGACACGGTCGGGCACCGATACCCACAAATGGATTTTATCGATGTCGTCAACGAGCCTCTACACGCCCCGCCTGACGGCAGAAACGGGACGGCGAACTACATCCGGGCGCTCGGCGGCTCGGGAGCGACGGGCTGGGATTGGGTCGTCACCGCCTTCACATGGGCGAGACAGGCCTGCGCCCCTGGGGTCAAGCTGCTGATCAATGAATATAATGTATTGCAGGACAACGGCGTTACGAACACTTACATTGCTATCATAGATACATTGAAAGCAAGAGGATTGATCGACGGAATTGGGATTCAGGGTCACTACTTCGAGTTCAAGAGTGCTCAAGGGCTTACACCCGTATATTCGTATCCTGTAAGCACATTGAAATATAATCTTGACAGACTAGCCTCGGCTACCGGATTACCGATCTATATTTCAGAATTTGACATCAACGAGTCCGACGACAGCACTCAGCTTGCGAATTACAAACTATATTTTCCTCTTTTCTGGGAGAGCCCGGGCGTGAAGGGCATGACCCTGTGGGGCTATAATGAAGGAGACACGTGGAAAGTAAATGCTTACCTGGTGCGCCGAGACGGATCGGAGCGTCCAGCCCTTCAGTGGCTGCGCACATATCTTTCGAGGTACTTGTTGCAGCCTGTAGTCGTGTCGCCTGTCGGCACGACCGGCGGGCCGCGCAATCCTCTCATGATTTGGCATCCGTCGGTCGCCGCATCGTCTTATCGTGTGCAGGTCGCAACTGACGATATTTTCGGAAATGTCGTGGTGGACTCGGCGGTGGCAGACACCCTGTTGCGCATGCCTACACTCAACGCAAACACCAAGTACTATTGGCATGTCTGCGCCATGAATGCGAGCGACACCGGTGATTTCTCCGCGCCTGTAACAATTACGACGGGAGACACGCTGGCAACAGGAATAAACGAGTCGAAGGTACACCCACTTAGATTTGCTCTGTCTCAGAACTTCCCCAATCCTTTCAATCCGACGACAGCTATTAGCTATGAGCTATCAGCTAATAGCTTAGTGACGTTGAAGGTGTACGATATACTTGGCAGAGAGGTGGCTATGTTGGTCAACGAGAGACAGGCCCCGGGATCTTACACCATGACTTTTAACGCAGCCGGTCTTCCGAGCGGAGTGTATTTCTATCGTTTGAACACGGAGAAGTATTCGGCAATCAAGAAACTTCTTCTGCTGAAGTAAGAACGTCGCATCACATGGGTGAGACATTTTTCGCACCGGCGCGCCGTGTTCCCCAAAGGCATTCTATAGATTTTGATTCCCTACAATGGAGTATCATATCGAAGGTAACCGTAACTAGATGACAAGGGAGATTTTATGAAATCAATTCCTGCAGACCGAACGCCGAAAAGGCGGCACATATCATTCATGGCGCTGATGCTGATATTTGTCGCGACTCTTGCCAACGCCCAGACGGACACGATCCAGACAAATGTTCCGGCGCTCAAGAACGTATATACGAATGATTTCAACATCGGGTGTCTGCTTTCGTACAGAAATATAGGGTTTCCCACCGACTCGGCTGTAGCGGGTCAGTCCGCGGTCGTCACTCCGAACGGCGGGTATCTCGTGAAGTTTCATATGAACAGCATGTCGCCGGGAAACAACATGAAGCCACAATACACTGTGGACATTACCTCGAGCGCGAATGCTTATGCTGCGGCATCGACACAAGCCCAAATGGATTCTATAGATACTCATCCCGTTATCAGGTTTAACGGCGACATGATCGCACAGCTCAACTGGGCGAGGAGGCAGGAATTTACCTTCCGCGGTCACACACTGGTCTGGCACAGCCAGACGCCGGCGGAGTTCTTCCGGTCCGGTTACACGAGCACGGGCACACGATTGACGAAAGTCGTCATGATCGAGCGGATGGATTTCTATTTCCATGAAATCTTCAGATTGATTCACGAAAGATGGCCCGGATTGCTTTCTGCGATGGATGTGGTGAACGAAGCTGTCGACGACAATACCGGAGCGGTTCGCACCGCAGGGAACGAATGGTACACGACATTTGGCGATTCGACATATGTGATGAAGGCGTTCCAACTGGCACGACAGTATACCACGCAGTACGGCGAGACGCAGATTAAACTCTATTACAATGACTATAATACCGAGAATCCGAAGAAGGCAGACGGTATTGTCAGACTATTGACTCCGATCTTTCAAGCCGGCTACCTCGACGGGATCGGGATGCAGGAACATAACTCGATTTCGTCTCCCACCGCGCAGGGTTTCATAGATTCATATAACAAGTTCTCTCCGATTTGTACTGAAATGGCTGTGACCGAGCTGGATGTGACTACCGGGAGTGCCAGCCCTTCCGCTGCCGTCTTAGCCCAGCAGGCAAACCAGTACGGCCAGTTGTTCAAGTGCTTCGTGGAGAGGAGTTACAAATCCGGCCGAGGAAAGATCATCAGCGTTTCCAAGGACGGACTTAACGATCAGTACACATTCAAGACGAACCAGGCTTCCTCGCTTTGGGATGCTCAGAACCAGTGCAAGCCCGGGTTCTACGCGGTCGTCGACGTGGGGGTTAACTACAGCGCAGTGGACTCACTCATTTCATGCTCGGACACATTACAGGAAAACAAATACACGACGGAGTCGTGGTCGAGGTTCACCGCTGCATTGACATCCGCCGAGGATGCGATGGCGAGGAATTATTCATACACCATGTCCGCGGCTACCGGACTCAGTACAGCAAAAGATAGTCTGGCTGCGGCCATCGAGGGGCTTGTTGTAATCAGCACCGCAGTGACAGAGGCGGGTGACAATTTACCAAAAGCGTTCGAGCTCAATCAGAACTACCCCAACCCGTTCAATCCGTCGACAGCGATTAGCTATGAGCTATCAGCTAATAGCTATGTGACTTTGAAGGTCTACGATGTGCTTGGCAGGGAAGTGGCGACACTCGTGGAGGCGAGGCAGAACGCGGGATATCATGAGGCCACATTCGACGCACGTAATTTGTCGAGTGGAGTTTATTTCTATCGACTTACCGCCGGGACATTTAGTGCCGTCAAGAAACTCGTCCTTGTCAAATAGTATCATTTGGACGAAGTAGCGCATGACTGAAACGATTAAGGGCCATCCATCGGAGGCAGGAAACGCGCGAGTGTATGCGTAAGTCGAAAACCGAAAAGCAGTGTGTCATATGAAAGGGACATTCAAATTCTTCTGGCCGGTGCCGGTTGCTATCGCATTAACTCTTGCATTATTGTCAGCGGGCTGCTCAAAGAAAGACTCGGTCACCGGTCCTTCCGCGACAGCAGGTTCCGCAACTGTTTACCTCGATAGCACGCGGCAGATTATAAGAGGGTTCGGTGCCGCTAACATTGTCGGCTGGAGGCCCGATATGACGCCCGGCGAAATTCAAACCGCTTTCGGGACCGGTCCCGGCCAACTTGGATTTACAGTAATGCGTCTTCGCATTTCGCCGGACTCGACACAATTCACCGTCAATGTCCCATCGGCGAAGGGGGCGTATTCGATGGGAGTGACGATCATTGCGACTCCGTGGACCCCTCCGGCTTGGATGAAGAGCAGCAGCAACATTGTCGGCGGTAGTCTCAATACCGATGCTTATGCGGCGTACGCGGCTCACCTGAAGGCGTTTGCCGATACCATGTCGAGCAACGGCGTTTCGTTGTACGCGATCTCGCTCCAGAATGAATCCGACGCTAACGTAAGCTATGAATCGTGTTATTGGACTGCGGGTCAATTTCTCAATTTTATGAAAAACAATGCGTCTTCTGTCGGTACCCCCATCTTCATGCCCGAATCGATGAATTTCAATCATTCTTTGTCGGATCCTTCGCTCAACGATCCCGATGCCGCCGCCAATATCGCTTTCATCGGGGGACACATTTACGGCACGAGTCCTTCACCCTATCCTCTTGCTATCAGCAAAGGAAAAGAGGTGTGGATGACGGAATATCTGGTGCTCGACACCAACTGGAGTGCAGTCCTGGGAACGGCGAAAAGCATCAACGACTGTATGAACTGTCAGATGAGCGCGTATATATGGTGGTACATAGTAAGGTATTACGGCCCGATCGACGAGAATGGCATCGTTACGAAGAGAGGATATGTCATGTCTCAATTTGCGAAGTTCATTCGGCCTGGATTCCACAGAATCAGTGCTACGGCAAATCCGCAGTCGAATGTTTTCCTGACGGCATATAAAAACGGCTCCAAGGTTGTCATGGTCGCTTTGAATACGGGCTTGACTTCTATGGGGCAAGAATTTTCGATACCAAATGTGGCGGCCTCCTCTTTCACGCCTTATGTTACCTCGGCCAGTAAGAACTGTATCCAGGGAAATAACATCCCTGTATCAAACGGCCGCTTCACAGCGACATTGGATTCGTCAAGTGTGACGACTTTCGTATCGAACTAAGAGAAAGGCTTCCCAAGAGGAGCATATTTTCGTGGACGCGGCACGGTGTAAGCGGGAGTCGGCTTCTATCGATAATGGAGATGGTTCGAGTGATACAAGTGGCATTAAGCAGGCTCTTTAAGAAAATGTGCGCAAAAGAAAGCAGAATGCCGGACATTCCAGGTCCCTTTCAATGCAAGTGCGTTGCAGACCGGAATCTATTTGTAGAGACTGATCACGGAGAAATTCTCTTCCGTTAGAAAGCTTTTGTTGTTAAAATGAGATTACGCTCACGCGAGCGTGAGGAATGCGGTCAATTATATCAGGCCAGAATAAACCAGAGGTGCGAACACATGAAACGCTCTTGGCAACTGTACATGGTCTTAACAATATTCTCCTCTTCCGTTTGGATTGGGACAGCCGAGTCACAGCCTTCAGGCGGTCCGTACGGCCCGATTCGGGAGACATATAAACTTCCTACCGTAGCCGGCAAGATATATTACGTCGCGGTCGATGGAGACTCTACGCTAACCGGCGAATCATTGAGCAAACCAACAACGCTCGAAGCCGCCATCGCGCGCGTGCAAACCGGCGACGCGATCGTTATGCGCGGCGGGATATACCGGACAGGCGATCTCGAGTTGAACCAGGGGATCACCATAGAGCCATATGAAGATGAGCAGCCCATACTCAAAGGGACCTATGTCGCGACAAACTGGAAGAACCTCGGGAACGGCGTCTGGGTGACGAAATGGACTCATCTGTTTCCATCTAAGCCGGCCGACTGGTGGCAGAGCAGCATCGAAGGGAGGAAGACTCCGGTATGGCGATTCAACAACGACATGGTTTTCATTGACGGAAAATACCTTCAGTCGGTCGGCTGGGAAGGAGCCGTCGATGAAAACACGTACTACATAGATTACGCTGACAGTCTTGTGTACATCGGCACCGACCCGACAAACCGCCTCGTCGAAATCACCGCCTTCGATGGCGCGATAATCAGGACGACCGTCGAATGCCACGGCAAGAAATCGGACCACATAGGTTACACCATCCGTGGCATCACATTTACACAGTACGCCTATCGTGCGCTTGAAGTCGAAGGGACGGAACCGGTAGGAGTGACCGACGAATCGAAATACGGGAAAGATGTGGTCGGTACAACGCTGGACAATTGCACCATTACCTACTGCTCGCGCGTCGCCGGCTATTTCCGCGGAGATCATCTGACCATTCGGCACTGCAAAATTAGTGATACGAGGACGGAAGGCATTTACGTAATAGCTTCAAACGATATTTTGCTTCAAGGAAATATTTTCACCCGCAACAATATCGACGACATAACCGGGTATTATCCCGCCGCCGTCAAAATATTCAACCAGTGCCACCACGCAGTGTGCCGCGATAACCTGATAATCGATCTTCCGAATTCAAACGGCGTGTGGTATGATGTCGGCGAAGTGGACGGAGAGTTCGTCGATAACTGGGTAGAAGGAGTCGGTCATGTAAGCAGGACAACCCCCACCGACCAGCTCTGGCCAAGCGATAACGGCTTCTTTTTCGAGATCTCGAAGGGCGTCGTGGTTGCGGGGAACGTGTTCGTGAATTGCGACCATGGCATGATGATTTTGAACAGCTCCGACGCGAAGATTTACCAGAATACATTCGTCAATAGTATGGCTTGCATCGGCAGGAACGGGCGCACCCCGGCGGGTGACCGTTTCGGATGGCATTCAAGCACCGGTCCGGATGTCGACAAACGCGAAGGTCATGTTTTTGTCAACAACCTCCTTACCGGCGATGCTAACTTCACAAGGCCGCTCCTGTTCGTCTGGCAGCCTGCCGCGCTGTGCGGTCAACTCACGAAGCCGGAGCTCAGCGAGATGGATCATAACGTTTATGTTCGCGGCGTGGAGAAGGCTCATTATCCTCTGATCCTGTGGAGTCCGGCACAAAACGACAAATGTCAAACAGGGATTGATTCTTTGGAGAGTCTGCGAAAATCATATCCTGGTTTTGAGGCGAACAGCCGCTTCTATGCCAACTATGGCGGCCCTCTGTTTAAAGGCGCCGAGTTAAATAATTACCAGCTGCTGGCGAGCTTTCCGGGCGCGAAGGTAGGCTCGCGGCTTCCTGAAGAGATCCGAAAGGTTCTTAACGAGTCGGGTAAGGAAAGCCGATACGTCGGCGCTTACCCACCGGTGCGTTGATACGGAAGCCGCGCTTTTAAGAGCGTGGTTAGGATGACTCGAGTAGTTATATTCCGTATACAAAAAGGGTTGCTGAATGGAAGAACTAGTCAGAAGAATTGGTGAATGCATCGAACGAGGGAAGGTCAACAAGTCTTCACCCTATCCGAACGACATGCAGGGACAGGACGGCTCCGATGAGCTGACACGCCAGGCGCTCGACGCGGGCGTCGGTCCGGAGAATATCCTTCAGGCGTGCAACGACGGCATGAGGCGTATCGGCGACAGGTTCAGCCGCAACGAAGTCTTTGTACCGGAACTGCTGATGTCAGCAAAGGCTATGAACGCGGTCATGGCTCATCTAAAGCCGTACTTCCAGACGGGAACGGTCAAGGCGAAGGGTAAGCTCGTCATAGGTACTGTCGCGGGAGACCTCCACGACATCGGAAAGAATCTTGTCGCGATGGTCGTGGAGGGAAACGGGTGGGAAGTGATCGACCTCGGTGTCGATGTTAAGCCAGTAAAGTTTCTCGATGCAATAAAACAGAACGACGGCTGCACAGTCGGGCTGAGCGCGCTGCTGACCACGACGATGGCAAACATGTCTAAGACGGTTCAGGAAATAAAGGCGCAATTCCCGGCGACACGCGTAATCGTCGGTGGAGCGCCGCTAAACCAGAAAGCCGCGGAACAGATGGGAGCCGATGGATACGCCCCCAACCCGCAGGGAGCCGTCGCTTTCTTGAATATGATAGGACAGAAATGACGTCACTTCTTAAGGCGCTGAAAAGCGGGAGAATTCTCGTGTCCGACGGGGCGTGGGGGACCATGCTGCAGGAACGCGGACTTCAAGCGGGCGAGTGCCCGGAATTATGGAACATCACCCGTCGTGACGATGTGCTCGCGGTGGCGAGAAGCTATGTTCAAGCCGGTGCCGACATGATCCTGACAAACAGCTTCGGCGGTTCGCCGATCAAACTCTCTCACTACGGGCTGCAGGACCGTGCCGTGGAACTGAACGAAGCAGCCGCAGCTATTTCGAGAGAGGCGGCGGGAAACGACCGATTTGTCCTGGGTTCGGTGGGGCCGACAGGTGAAATGCTCATGATGGGGCAGGTGACGGAAGAATCGGTTTACGACGGCTTCCGTATCCAGGCTGAAGCCCTGAAGAAAGGTGGAGTCGACGCGATACTCGTCGAGACGATGTCCGCGATCGACGAGGCGACGATTGCCATCCGTGCCGCGAAGGAAGCGACAGGCCTGGAAATCATATGCACGTTTACATTTGACAAGACTCCTAAAGGAGGATACCGCACCATGATGGGCGTCTCTCCCGCCGACATGGTGAAAGCGGTGAAGGAAGCGGGCGCTTCCATCATCGGCGCGAACTGCGGCAACGGGTTCGATCAGATGGTAGAGGTCGTCAGGGAAATCCGGAAAGCGGATCCGTCGACGCCCGTCCTCGTCCATGCCAACGCGGGTCTTCCGGTGATCGAAGATGGGAAGGTGGTTTATACGGAGACGCCGGCCGCGGTCGCGGTCATGGCCCGTGAGCTGGCGAAGTGCGGTGCCAATATCATAGGGGGGTGCTGCGGTACAACTCCCGATCACATAAGGGCGCTCGTGAAGGAGCTGAAAGCGTTTTGAGTCTGAACGAGATCGAAATAGAGAAGGATGTCTTCGAGGTCCAGATAGAATACGGCGACCTGCCTATCGAGAGAACCGAAATCGAGCTAACTCTCGGGTATCCCGACGGCGAAATCCCCGTCCACTTCGGGGGAATGATAGATGAAGCTCTCCTGCAACTGCCGAAGCGTTGCAAGATCAGGGCAGGCTATCGACTGCTTGATGCGGAAAGACCGGCGGGGCGGTACGACGGACTCGTTATAGGCGGAACGTTCTTCAAAATGGACAAGATCGTCACCGGCCAGCTCAAGAAAGCCTCGAAGGCGGCGTTGTTTGTTTGCACGATAGGGCCGCTTATGGAGGCATGGTCGAAGCATCTTCTGAAGCATGGCGATCCGGCACTTGGCTATATCGCGGACGTCACGGCATCCGCTGCCGCGGAGGCGGTGACAAATCTTCTCCACGATCACATAGGAGAACGGATGCTGTCGCGAGGGCTGAAGATCACGAACAGGTACAGCCCGGGTTACTGCAACTGGTCGGTGGCCGAACAGCACCTTCTCTTCTCCCTCCTGCCGGACAAATTTTGCGGAGTGACCCTGTCGGAGTCGGCACTCATGTCTCCCATCAAATCGGTAAGCGGAGTCGTCGGAGTGGGCCTCGATGTCGAGTGGAAGGATTATATCTGCGACCGGTGCGGAGTGAAGGACTGTACTTACAGGGCGACGCGATCGGCAGCGGCGGAGAAAAGAGGTTAAGGTACGTCGATATCCGCGCGAATTTCTAAACTCTAAATACTAAACTCGAAACAAATCCAAAAATGTAAAACTCGAAACCAACAACAAAATCATCTGCGGTTTTGGTGGTGTCTCAGTTTGAAATTAAACCACATAGAAACATAGAACACATAGATAGGACGAATTTCTATGCTTTTCTATGTGCCTGCGCACCGAAGTGCTTCGGCACACAGGTGTGCCTATGTGGTTGATTTGAAATGGCTATTCGATTTAATGTGAAACTGAGACACTGCCGTGGTTTTTGAGAATTGGGATTTGTTTAGGATTTAGAGTTTCGTATTTAGAATTTCTACCGGAGGTGGCTATGTTTGCGACCAAAGAGTCAACAACAAGGAGATGAGGCAAGCGGCATGACAGATCAACAATGGGAAATACTTCAGAGAACCATCAAGGGTGAGGTTCTTGACCCTCTCCCGATCGGTTTCATCATAGACAGTCCGTGGCTGCCAAACTGGTACGGGATCAAGATACTCGACTATTTTTCGAGCGACGAACTGTGGCTCAAGGCAAACATGAAGGCCATCAGCGATTTTCCGGACGTCATGTTCCTGCCGGGTTTTT
Source organism: uncultured Bacteroidota bacterium (assembly GCA_963806435.1). Taxonomy (GTDB): domain Bacteria; phylum Bacteroidota; class Ignavibacteria; order Kryptoniales; family JAKASW01; genus JAKASW01. The sequence goes on along the minus strand of CAWEBD010000011.1, from coordinate 1,146 downwards.
GGTCTGAATTCGGAATGTGCACCGAGCCTTCGGCGTTCGGTGCGCGCGGCACGTTCCCGCCTGACGAGTTTCCGTTCGCGCACAAGGTTATCAACTCGGCCGATGACATTGACAACCTCCCGGAACCCGATCCGAGGACAGACGGCCTCCTGCCCTTCATGCTCAACCGGTTGAAGCTTGCACAGCCGAAGATCGAGGCCGCAGGTCACAAGATCCGTTTTGCCGTGGCCCGCGGACCGCTCAATGTCGCCAGCTACCTGATGGGTTCCACGGAATTTCTGACCATGATGATGATGCAGCCGGAGAAGGCTGAAGCGCTCATGAAGAAGATCACCGCCTATCTGAAGGACTGGCTCCACCTGCAAATGGAGACATTCCCTTCGATTGACGGCATCTTTCTTCTTGACGACATTATAGGATTCATGGGCGCAAACGAATTCCGCACGTTCGGACTCCCGTATTTCAAAGAACTGTTCGACGCGAACGTATCCGTCAGGTTTCTCCACAACGACGCGCCATGCAAGGCCTCTGCGCCGCTCCTCCCCGAGATGGGCGTGAACCTTTTCAACATGGGGTTTGAAGTCACGTTGAATGAATTGAAGCAGTTGACGCAGGGCAACGTGACGTTGGTCGGGAATATTCCTCCGCGAGATGTGCTTGGTAGCGGCACTCCGGAAGATGTAACGAAAGTGACCCGCGAGCTTGTGAATTCCCTGAAGGACAAGTCGAGAGTGATTATGTCATGCGGAGGGGGGATGCCGCCGGGAGTCAAGACCGAGAATATTAGGGCATTCATAAATGCGGTCAGAGGTCACTGACACCGCGCGCGTCCTTCTCGCGGGGGTGGAAATTCTCCGCCTGGAGATGAAACGGTAATCATAGAGCCATCGGGCTTTTTGCCGGCTCACTCGTTATAAATCTTGCGCGGTGCGCTCCTGGAACGGGGCCGCTTGACTTGCAAGAGAGACAGAGACAACCGTTATATTACAAAAGATGGTCTCTTTGGCCATCAACGGGAACAAATCGGTCGTGCGCTTTAAAGATTTGTTTCCTGTTCGGGCAAACGAAAAATGACAGGGGAAGACATGAGTAGGAAATTTGATCCAGACTCGGAGACAAACAATTCACGGAGGAAATTCCTAAAGA
>CAWEBD010000010.1:0-11141 GCA_963806435.1 uncultured Bacteroidota bacterium | reverse complement strand
AAAGGCAATAATCCCTGCGTTTCGCGGTGCTGTGATAAGATGCGCCGGAAGGGAAAACATTCTGTTTCACAATCATCTGGCAGATAATTTTCTCTACGGGTATCCGCTGATTCAGTACAGGATGATTCGGAACCACCCTGCAATTCTGTGTATAAATCAGGGGTCGGAGGAGATTCTGACATTTTTTCAGAAAACCGACTGGAATCTGGTCATTCACGGCAAACCTGTTGAAACCGAAATCAGACACATCGGCTTTGATTATTTTGTATGCGGGTTTTCTCAGACGCCTCTGAAAATACAGGCTTAACAACTGGTTTGCTCTGAATCAGGAGAATTTCAGAAAATTTGTCTCAATGAATGACGAACAGGAAAAAAGGCGGTTCCTTGAAAGGATACTGATCGGCAATATACTCTCATTTGCCAAGGGAGTCGGATGGCATATTGACAGAGAGATTGAGGTTTCGATTCACAGTGTTCCGAAACTGCATAAGCTGTCATTCAAGAAATATCAGATGATGGGTTTTGATACGGATTTTGTAAGCAACATCATTATTCCCAATAATATCGGGCTTGGGAAATCGGTGTCAAGAGGGTTGAAACACTGACAGGGATTAAGTAACATGAAACAGACGACACTGGATTCTTTAACGGTTTCAGAACCGAAGGCAAAATATACCGGCGATCCGTTTGTGGATGTCGGGGCATTGGTCATGGAACGCTTCCCGCAGAAAACGGTTGAGGGAAAAATCCGGTTTGTTACGGATGTCTATGTGGATATTTGGAAGGGAAAACTCAATTCTGTTTTTCTGCATTCCAAAATAACCCATATCAGTCTGACAGGTAAACCCGCAATACAGAAAAAAGGGGCGTTGGAATATTATTTCGGAATATCGGAAGAAAAAGGTTTTGTTTCAGATGGTTATTGCCGTGTGTGTTCAAATAAAGGTCATCTGTTTGAAGGCGGGAGACATAATTTCCCGATGGTGGGTTTCGCCGAATTTACCAATTTCTGTCATTTTCAGGAACCGAGTCTGATGATTTGTAAAAACTGCCTGATAAAGCTCTATTTTTTACCGATTGGGCTGTTGCAGGGCAGAAATCTGATGTTTCTTCAGATTCAGGATGAATATGCCCGGAAATTATGTCGACAGGGCGAAGTCCGATGCTATCGCGGGAGAGCTCGGAGTCAAGTCTTTCAGCTCCACGGAAGAATTGATGAAGTCGTCGGAGGCGGCGTGCATAGTCGCGCCTACGAGCTATCACTATGAATTGGCGGTCCGTCTGATGAATGAGGGGAAGCACTGCTTCATTGAAAAACCGGTCACGACTACCGTGGAGGAAGCCGAGAAAATATGCGCTCTAGCGGACAGCAGGAATGTCAAGGTGCAGGTGGGCCATATAGAGAGGTTCAACCCCGCCGTGCTTGCATTGTCGCACATAAAGATCGAGCCTATGTTTGTGGAGTCTCATCGCCTCGCGCAGTTCAAGCCGCGCGGCATTGACGTCGCTGTCGTGCTCGACCTGATGGTGCACGATATAGACCTGATACTGAATTTCGTCAAGAGCCCGGTTTCAAGCATAGACGCAAGCGGAGTAGGTGTTATTTCGGATACCGTCGACATCGCGAACGCCCGCATAAAGTTTGCCAACGGTGCGGTAGCCAATCTGACGTCCAGCAGGATTTCTCAGCACCCGATGAGAAAAATGAGGATGTTCCAGCGTGACGGCTACATATCAATAGATTTTGCCGAAGGCGTCGCCGAAGTGTACAGGGCAACCAAACCCCAGCTCGGGCTTCCCGCCGGATTGAATCTCGGTACTATAGGAATCGGTGAAGCGGCTCGGGTGGTGACTTACGAGCAGCCTGAAGCTCCTCAGGTCAACTCCCTGAAAATGGAACTCGAGCTCTTCCTGCAGAGTGTGCTCGATAATACCCCGACCGCCGTGAGCCCCCAGGAAGCCTTGAAGGTGATGGTGGTCGCGGACTCTATCGTAAAGCAAATTGAAGAATCGAAGCGCAGGTTAAGCCTTTGAAATGACAATCAATAAGACATTTGACATAAATAATCCAATATTGCTCAAGCTCGGCGCGCTGGCCGATGAGCTTGGCGTTGCAGCGTACGTGGTCGGCGGGTATGTCAGGGACCTTATCCTCGAAAGGGAAAGCAAAGACATAGACGTGGTGGTCCTGGGCGACCCAATTCAGTTTTCGCGTCAGGCCGCACAGAGACTGGGCGCCACTGGCTTTGTACTCTTCGAGAAGTTCCGGACAGCACAGTTATCCTTGGGCGAGATGAAAGTGGAAATTGTCGGCGCCCGCAAGGAAAGCTACGATTCGGATTCGAGGAAACCGCACGTTCAGGAAGCGACACTCGAGGAAGACCTGTCACGTCGAGATTTCACTATCAACGCGATGGCGATCGGGTTAAACAGGACGGCCCATGGGAATAGTGGTTTTGGCGAGCTCGTTGATCCTTATGGGGGGAGGCGGGCTCTCCAGAAGGAGGTTATCGATACGCCGCTGGACCCAGCCGAAACTTTCAGCGAAGATCCGCTCAGGATCCTGCGGGCGCTCCGGTTCGCCTGTCGCTTCGAGTTTTCACTCACCGAGAGGGTGCGCGATGCGGTTGTGAGCATGAAGGAGCGGCTCGCCATAGTCTCACAGGAGAGGATAACCGACGAGTTCGTAAAGATACTCTCCGCCACGCACCCATCTATAGGCCTCAAGCTCATGCAGGACACCGGTGTTATGGAAATCGTATTTCCGGAGATCAGCCTTATGCCTGGGGTCGAACAGCGGCAGGACCATCATCACAAAGATGTCTTTCTGCACACGCTAAGCGTTGTGGATCACCTGGCTGAAGTGTCGGACAACGTCTGGCTCAGGTTTGCGGGCCTCGTCCACGATATCGCGAAACCGGACACCAAGAAGTTTATTGAAGGTATCGGATGGACATTTCACGGACATGACGAGATCGGCGCGCGGAGGATGAAGAGGCTGTTTCAGCGCCTGCGTCTTCCCATGGATCAACTTCCTTATGTGGAGAAACTGGTCCGGCTTCACCTCAGGCCGATGGCTCTTGCGGTCGAAGGAGTCACCGACTCTGCCGTGCGGCGTCTCCTTTTCGAAGCAGGCCCCGACTTCGAAGACCTGATGAAGCTTTGCCGGGCGGATATTACCAGCAAGAACAAGAAACTCATATCGGAATACACCCGCAACTACGATTCCGTGGAGGAGAGGGCGAAGGTCGTCGAAGAAAACGACAAGGTGAGGAACTGGCGTCCTCCCGTGAACGGCGAGGAGATCATGCAGGCCTTTGACTTGAAGCAAGGAAAAGCAGTCGGTCTGCTGAAGAAAGCGGTCGAAAACGCGGTTCTTGACGGACGAATACCGAACGACCATAGCGCCGCAATGGAGTATTTAAGGCAAAATTTGGGAAAAATATTGGCCTAAATGATGAAACAGTAGCGGGCGTAATTCGTCTAAGTAGGAGAGGCAAACAAAAGTCTGAATAAATTCAAATTCTGAGGAGTTATTTGATGCTTAAGAAATTGATGACTCTAGGTGTTATTTTCATATTTGTACCGTTCGTTTTTGGGCAAGAAGGGGAGGTTGGAAAGCAGTTGACTCTCCATGACTGCATTGAAATAGCCCTGCAGAAGAACACATCTGTCTTGCAGGCGGAATATTCATCTCAAGGTCAGAGCGCAAGATTGCTGAGCGCTTATGGGGCCCTGCTGCCCACGATCAGTGCCAGTGGACAATTTCAATATTCCAATAGGCAATCCCCTGGGGGGTATGTCGTAGTGGGGGGCACGGTTTTGCCGGTCTCCAACATATCGATAAACCGTTCGTACTCGGCCGGCGTCGGTGCCAACTACACGCTATTCGATGGGATGGCGAATTTTGCAGGCTTGAGCCAGGTGAGGTCACAGAGTCAATCCGCAGAAGAAAATTACACGAGGGCGAAGCAAACGGCGATCTACCAGACAACACAGAATTATTTAATGGTCTTCAATTCTCGCGATCAGTTGAAGATAAGTCAGGACAATCTGAAAAGAGATCAGCAGCAGCTTGAGAGTATCAAAGAATCTAACAGCGTAGGCTCGTCATCGCTTGCGGACGTTTACCAGCAGCAGGCAATTGTGAGCGGTGATGAATATTCACTGGTTCAGGCTAAGAATGCCTATGACCAGGCTCGGGCGAATATGAAATTCTTTCTTGGGATACCCGTAACAGACAGCGTGATATTTGCAGATTCCGGGATCAGCAGCGAGATAGACACGACCGAGTTTACGCAGGTCAATCAGAGGTATAGCCAGATGGCTCAGCTGCTGGATAAAGCTCTTGAGGCACGACCTGATTACCGGGCTGCGATCGAAAATGTCAATGCAAGCAAGTCATCCGTAACAATCGCGAAGGCGGCGTATTCCCCGACGATCAGCGCGTTCGCCCAGTATGGAATAACTGGCCCGGAGATGCAGAACATAAACCAAAACAGGAGTTTCTACGGAGGGCTTAGTCTTTCGCTCCCTATTTTCAACGGTTTTCAGACCCAGACAGGTATCCAGGTTGCGGACGTTAACATGAAATCTGCCGAGCAAACACTCGATGCGACGCGGCGCCAGGTTCAGCTCGATGTATATCAGGCGCTGCTTAACCTTCATGCAGCGGAGAAAGGTTATGAGTCTGCCGGGAACGCCGTGACCTACGCTAAGATAAATCTTGAAACCGCTCAGGAAAAGTACAAAATTGGAAGCGGTACATTGCTTGATGTCCTGACAGCCAACGCGATTTACACACAAGATTTGTCAAATCAGGTCGTGGCTGCTTACACATATGTCCAGGCCAAACAGCAGGTGGAATTTGCTATCGGAACAATCAATTACTGAGGAATACAATGGCGACTAATAAAAAGAAAAAGAAGATATTTATATTATCAGGTGCGGGACTACTATTGGTCATCCTGGTCGCTGCCATCGTAATCGGCGGGAAGAAGGAGCCGGTAATCGTCGTGCAGACAGATAAGGTTGTCCGGCGCACCATCACGCAGGTTGTGACCGCTTCCGGCCAGGTGGAGCCGAAGGTACTGGTTGCGATTAACCCTGAAGTGAGCGGCGAGATTGTGGACCTACCCGTTGTGGAAGGCCAGATGGTGAACAAAGGACAGGTCCTTGTGAAAATTAGGCCGGACCAGTACGTTGCACAGCTTCAACAGAGCGAGGCTCTTCTGCAGTCGCAGGTCGGCGGCGAGCAGCTCGCGAAGGCAAATTATGATAACTCCTCTTCAACCTACAAGCGTGCCGAGGAATTGCACAAGAAAAATTTAATGAGCGATCAGGATCTTGAGACGGCAAAGACTCAGTACCAGGTCACCAAAGCCCAGTATGAATCGGCAAAAGCAAACGTCGCCCAGGCCCAGGCGCAAGTCGCAGTTAATCAGGACGCACTCAACAAGACGGTAATTCATGCCCCAATGGATGGGATAGTCAGTGTGTTGAATTCGAAGCTTGGAGAGAGAGTGCTTGGTACGAGCTTTACGACAGGTACGGAAATAATGGATATCGCCGACATGCATAGCCTGGAAGCGCAGGTAGATGTGGATGAGAACGATGTTATACTCGTCGCCGTGGGTGATACTGCCGTGCTGTCCGTCGATGCGTTTCCCAACAAAAAAATCAAAGGGCTTGTTTACCAAATAGCGACTTCCGGTACGACTACCGGCGCGGGGACACAGGACCAGGTGACAAACTTCCTGGTCAAGATAAGAATCCTCGACCTTTCGGCCCTTGACCTCAAGCCTGGGATGTCGGTTACGGCGGATATCCAGACCGCTACGCACCACGACGTGTTGTCTGTTCCTATTCAAAGCGTGACGATAAGAACTCCCAAGATGCCTGAGGGAGCCAAGCCGGAAAATGTCAACGCGAAAGGCCAGGCGACTCGCGAAAAAGCACAGGAGGTCGTGTTTGTTGTTAAGAACGGTGTTGCGCACACCGCCGTCGTAAAACGCGGAATCAGTGATGATAATTATGTGGAAGTAACTTCCGGTCTCGATGCAGGCCAGGAAGTTGTGAGCGGCAGTTTCGTCGCGATCAGCCGTGAACTAAACGACGGGTCAAAGGTACGAGTCGAAAACAACAAGATGGTTGCAACGCAAGCGGTCGGAGGCGGCTCATGAACGTAATTGAATTAGTTAAGGTAAACAAAGTCTACGACATGGGCGCGGAGGTCCAGGTTAACGCGCTCAAGGACATCTCCCTTTCGATAGCGAGAGGTGAATATGTGGCGATCATGGGACCGTCGGGTTCCGGCAAAACCACACTCATGAACATACTTGGATGTCTTGACACACCGACAAGCGGGCTCTACCAATTCGACGGAGTCAACGTCAGCGATATGGACGACAATGAGCTGGCGAAGATCCGGAACCAGGGAATCGGATTTGTCTTCCAGACCTTCAACCTGATCCCGCGTTCGGATGCCCTGCACAATGTCGAGCTCCCGTTGATCTACAGCGGAGTTCCGGTATCTGAGAGAAAAGAGCGCGCGAAGAAGACGCTTGAAATGGTCGGGCTCGGCGAGCGCATCCATCATAAGCCGAACGAACTCTCAGGAGGACAGCGACAGCGTGTCGCAATAGCCAGGGCGTTGATCAACAACCCTTCGATTATACTTGCCGATGAGCCTACCGGTAATCTCGATTCGAAAACCGGTGACGAGATCATGATCTTTCTTGAAGAGCTGCACGACAAAGGAAATACGATCATTCTTGTGACACATGAAGAGTACATTGCCGAGCACGCCCGGAGGATAATCAGGATCAGAGATGGCGAGATCGAAAGCGACCTGCCGTTGGAGAAAAACGGCAAGGTTAAAATCACTCACCCTGTCGAGAAAGCACCGGCATGACGTTCGGGGGCGAGTTAAAGGAAGGGCTCAAGCTTTCTTTGGCCGCATTGGTGTCAAATAAGGCGAGAGCTGTTCTCACAATGCTCGGCATAATCATCGGGATTATCTCGGTTACCCTGATGGGGGCTGCTATCGAAGGGCTCACACGCGCCTTCAATAACAGCATCGCGTCGATCGGGGCCGATGTGCTTTACGTCCAGAAGTGGCCGTGGATGGACACCGGCGAAGATTGGTGGAAATTCCGCAACCGGAGAGATTTGAAGATTGAGTATGCCGACGAGATCAAGGCGAGTGCCAACACACTTGCCGCAGTTGCTCCTGTCGTGGGAAGGCTCGGTACGCTGAAGTATGAGAACAAGACCGCGAACAATGTGCAGGTCCAAGGTACCACCGCGGACCTCGCTTTCGTGGCGAACATGAGCTTCATCGAAGGGAGGTTCTTTACCGACCAGGAATCTCGCGGAGACAGACCTCTTGCTGTGATAGGCTCTGATGTCGCTGAACAGCTCTTTCCTAACCAGGATCCGATTGGGAAGAGGCTGAAGGTGAACGGACTGTCGTTCAGAGTGATAGGTGTCAGAAGCAAGGAGGGAAGCTTCCTGGGAATGTTCAGTCTGGACAATGTGGTCATTATCCCGATAGGACAATTCCAGGGTATTTTCGGCAAACATTTCCACCCTACGATCGAGGCGAGAGTCTCGAACCCGAGTGACCTTGAGAATGCTAAGGAAGAACTTCGCGGAATAATGAGAAAAGTCAGAGGGCTTTCCCCGTTCCAGGAAGACGATTTCTCAATCAATCAACAGGACCTGTTGACCAGCGCTTTCGGCAAGATCGCCGGTGTGATCGCGGCGGTAGGATTATTCGTAACCGCGCTCTCCCTTTTTGTAGGGGGCATTGGTATAATGAATATCATGTTCGTGAGTGTTACCGAGCGGACGAAAGAAATTGGGATCAGAAAGGCTTTGGGAGCGAAGAGGCGCACGATCCTTGTGCAATTCCTCATCGAGTCATCTTTGATTTGTCTGGGCGGCGGGCTGATCGGACTCGGGTTTTCGTATCCGTTGAGCATGCTCGTGGACAAGTTCCTCCCCACTTCGCTGCCGGTTTCAATCGCAATAGCCGGAATAATCATTTCGCTGGCCGTGGGCGTCATTTCGGGGATAATCCCCGCGATGAGGGCATCGAAACTTGATCCGGTTGACGCCCTTCGTTATGAGTAGATATAAATTCCCGACGCACGGGACGGAGGCATTGAGATATGAATAGGAGTTTCATCTGGTCGGAATGGTCGGAGAGTTTCATGATGGCCATCTCCGCGATCCGCTCGAACAAACTGCGGTCGATTCTCACACTCCTGGGGATTGTCATCGGCGTGTTTTCAATAATAGCGGTTACAACTGCCATGAGGGTGATGCAGAATTCAATCGAGAGTGAACTGAATTCGTTGGGCTCCAATGTCTTTGAGATCACGAAGTTCCCGGTTTTTCATGCCGGTGGGCCGGGTTGGTGGGCCAAGTATAGAAACCGGAAAGACCTGACTTACGAGCAGGTAGTCAAACTGAAAGAACGTGCGACTCTTGCAAGTAGTGTGGGTGCTGAGGCCGACAAATGGGGGAAGATCGTTCAGTATCAGGACCAGAAGACCAATCCGAACGTGAGTGTCGACGGTATTACTCCGGATATTTTTGTCGCGCAAAATAAGAAGATCGATGAGGGAAGACCGGTAAGCCAGAGCGATGTTGAAACGGGAAGCCTGGTCTGCGTAATCGACCCCAACCTGGTGAAGACCCTTTTCCCGCACTCCGACCCGTTGGGTGAAGTTGTGAAACTGGACGGTATCGGATACCGCGTGATCGGTACGATTAAGGACGAAGGTAATGTCCTCGGCGGAGGGCAGCCCTACATGATGATTCCGATAACTACTTTTTTTTCCAGGTACGGAAAAGAAAGAAGCCTTGATATATACGTGCAGGCGCTGAATCAGAACGTGTTCGAGGCGTCACAGGAGCAGGTACAGGGCATTCTTCGCGCCATCAGAAACGTTCAACCGGGAAAAGACAACGACTTTGAATTGATATCTAACGAATCTCTGGTCGACCAGTTCAACCAGATTACATTCTATGTAAGGATCGGCGCGATCGTCGTGAGCGCCATCGCACTCCTCGCCGCGGGGGTTGGCATCATGAACATCATGCTCGTCGGCGTTACTGAACGGACGAGGGAGATCGGCGTCAGGAAATCGGTGGGCGCGACCAAGCGTAATATCTTGACGCAGTTCTTGCTTGAAGCTATCGTACTTTGCGAAGTAGGAGGCATCATCGGGATACTGCTGGGACTGCTCGGAGGAAACCTTGCCGCTCTTGCCATGCATATGCACGCGGCGTTTCCGCTTGACTGGGCGATAATCGGGCTAGTAGTGTGTTCAATTGTAGGTGTGACATTCGGTGTTTATCCCGCCTACAAAGCGGCGAGTGTCGACCCCATCGAATCATTACGATATGAATGACAGCGATGAGACCCCGCATTGTGCGGGTTTGAGTGTCTGAAATAATGACGAGGTAAAGCCAAGGCGGGGAGGGAAGCCGGTGCAGAACATCATTCTTCCGCTTCCCGTTTTTGCTGTTTAGCAGCCAGGAGTGCCTGTATCTGTAAGCTCCGGCTTAACATTCAGAAGGACCATTTGATATGAAAGAACCACCACGCCTCAACGGATGGATCTTCGCACGGGCGGAGATTCGGAGTCTCACGAACTCCAAGGGGAAATGCCGGCGACTCAAATCAAAAAAGAGTATCCATTCGCCATTTGAAGTGGTCTGAGTCAACCGATCAGTGGAAATGCATTGCATCTTCATTGAAACGAGCGGCTACTGCATGTCGGCTGAATTCCGGAGAAGCGCCATTCAACCTCTTACTCCGCCTTGCCGGAGAAGCTTACCACAATATTCCAAAACCGCCGGCCACCTGCTGCCTCACGGCATCGCAGAGTCTGTCCCAGGAAACTCCGGTTTGAAGAAGGATGTTGAGAATATTAAGGCGGCGCTTGAAGAGGCGAGACGGAAATTTAATTGTAAGATCGTTTCTACAATAAGGGAAATAAAGATATGACATTCGGTGTAGAAATAAAGGAAGGTCTCAAGCTTTCCTTCGCGGCATTGATGGCAAACAAGGCGAGGGCCGTTCTCACAATGCTCGGAATAATCATAGGAATAGTGTCCGTTACACTGATGGGGTCAGCTATCGAGGGATTGACGAAGGCCTTTAACGCCAGCATTTCGTCGATCGGGGCCGATGTCTTGTACGTACAGAAGTGGCCCTGGTTGAACGGCGGCGAATGGTGGAAATATCGCGACAGGCGGAAGATGGAAGTGTCGTACGCAAATGATATTAGAAAGGATGCGACGCTCCTGTCAGCTGTCGCCCCGGTCGTGCAGAGGCTGGGCACGATAGTGTACCAAAATAGATCCGCACAGAACGTTCAGGTCGAGGGAACGACGTCAGACTACGCGTACGTCGCGAATATGAACTTCACCGAAGGCAGGTTCTTTACCGACATAGAAAGCCGAGGCAGCATGCCGGTCACGGTGCTTGGATCGGACGTTGCCGACCAGCTTTTCCCGAACCAGGACCCGATCGGAAAAACTATCAAGGTTGACGGGCTCTCTTTCAGGGTCATCGGCGTCAGGAGTAAGCAGGGAAGTTTCATGGGGATGTTCAGCCTGGACAATGAAGTCATCATTCCCATAGGCCAGTTTCAGGACATTTACGGAAAACACTTTTTCCCGACAATTGAAGCGCGTGTCGCAAATGCGAAAGATATGGCGAACGCGAAAGAAGAGATTCGGGGCATAATGAGGAAGGTTCGGGGGCTTTCTCCGTTCCAGCAGGACGATTTTTCGATAAACCAGCAGGATCTCCTCACTAATGCTTTCAACAAAATCGCGGGTGTAATCGGGGCAGTCGGACTGTTCATAACCGCGTTGTCCCTTTTCGTGGGCGGTATCGGAATAATGAACATCATGTTCGTAAGCGTTACCGAGCGGACGAAAGAAATAGGGATTCGCAAAGCGCTGGGCGCAAAGAGGCGGACTATACTCGTACAGTTTCTGATCGAGTCATCGCTCATTTGCCTGGGCGGCGGATTGATCGGACTGGGATTTTCCTACCCGCTCAGCATGCTGGTAGACAAGTTCCTCCCGACGACGATGCCGGTTTCTATAGCACTGCT
>CAWEBD010000009.1:0-13250 GCA_963806435.1 uncultured Bacteroidota bacterium | reverse complement strand
AGAAGAAGTAAACCAGAGTGGTGATTAGGATTCTGTCCAGTTCTTCTGCGCCTTTGCCCGATTTCTCAGTTGGTTTCTGATTGGAGTGTGGTTTACGGCCTCGCAGAAAACGGAACACAGCGTCCCTTGGACGACACAGGAGCAGGCTCAGACAACTGAACATTGGCGGATCAAGTCCGCATCTTTCCGACATCGCCTCCGAAATCGATCCAATGTATGCTTCATGGAATTCCATTAGAATCAAATTATAACCATTTTAGTCCACCAACTTATGAAAAGAATCTATCTCTACTCCCCGTACTGGAACAACATGGGCGGTGGCGAAAGCTATATGCTTCACCTTGCCCTTGCGTTGTCGAGATTGACAGAGACAAAAGTGACTATTTTTAGTGATTCTCTTCAAATTAGCAAGGAAAAGCTTGAGGGATTCTTCGGGTTGAACCTTTCAGCGATTGATTACAAGAGTGTTAAGGATGGGTCCCGCTCTCTTAGGAATGCCGTCGATGATGCTGACGTATTTATTGCACTCTCAAATTACAGAAGAATAAAAGCTGAGCCGAAGCACTTTGTCCAAGCCCTTCAAGTTCCCTACGGAAAAATAAACGTCCGGACGATAGCCGCGAAAATATCGAGAGGGGAAGTAAAAGAAGGCCTTAAGGATTTTTGGCGCCTGGACCTGCTGTCGCACGCCAGAGAGAAGGCCCGGCTTACCGTCACTAACTCACAATTTGTGCACGATACCCTATTGACCAATTTTGCTCTTGAGAGTGAAGTCCTGCACCCTCCAATCCATGACTTCTTCGAGGAAGGCATCAAAAAGGCAAAAGATAATCCTGAGCGTGGGGAGGTTTTTCAGAGGGCTTTACAACACCAAACGATACGACGTCCTCTGTGCGGTTTTTAGGAAACTTTCGGGACAAATGAGGGATTGGGAATACCACATCGTAGGAAGCGCTTCGCCAGGTCGAGAAACGACGAGATATATCGAGCGTTGAGGAAAGAAAATGCAGGGTTCCCGATCGTCATCCATATCAACGAGAAGCAGGAACACTTAGCGCGTTTATACAATACTGCGCGTATCTACTGGCACGGAGCGGGATATGGAGTCGATGAGAATAAATACCCCGAAAAGACAGAACATTTCGGAATGTCCGTCGTAGAAGCGATGTCAGCAAGATGCGTACCGGTTGTGGTAGACAAAGGTGGACTGCGGGAGATCGTGCACGATGACGTGGACGGGTTTCTATGGAATACGACGGACCAATTGATGGAAAGTACTCTTAAAGTCGCCGGACTCCCGCCTGATCAGCTTGACAAACTTCAGGGAAAGGCGCGAGAAAGATATCAAAGATTTGCGGTGAATAATTTCAACCGGCGTGTCGCCAAGATCTTCTCACCAATTCTTGCCGGATCAGATCCGGGCTCTTAATACTGATAAACCTAAGCCGGAAATAGAAATGTGGTACAGTCTCAATTCTAAAAACGTCGCCGGCCACTACGTGGACATCGGCGCCTATAAAGCAGGCAGGTATCTCAATAACAGGCGCCGAAAAAATTTCCTATCTAGGATTATTCCTTTTCATGTGCGGATCCATCTTCCTATTCCACCTTTTGTTCTTAGCTACCGCGTATTTTATTTCATGCCACGCCCTAACGACAGCTGTCAATAAGAATTCTCCAGCCTTTCCCCAGCTTGACAGGACGTATCCGGCAATTAATCTTGGATCATAGGGCCGGCTGAAGAGCGCCCGCTTGCGATACTCTTTAGCTCTATCATTGTCGCCAATCTTCAAGTATCCCCAGGCAAGGCTTTTGTAAACCTTCCACTGCGCATGATACTTCTCATAAAGCGAAAGATACTTAAAATCCCGCCATTGCGTAGTGGAAACGATTACTCCGAAGACTGGTGAGGGTTGCGTTGTTACTATGAACAAAATATTTGAAAAGTGGCTCGTGAACGATATGGAATTGGTAACCCGCACTCGCAATCCGTAATTCATATTCTCTATCTTCTGCATTTCCTATATCAGGGCTCTCATCCCTGGGACCCACATGATCGATAACCGTTCGAGGTATAACAAGAGATGAGTTAGAAAACATAAAACTTCTTCCCAGAATAGCGGGAAAGATTCCCTCCTTCGGAATCTCGGAAATTATTTCTCTGCCGCGAATTTCTCCCAGCACCGTCCACGACATAAGCTTCACATGTCACCAAGCCGATTCGTGGGCTGCTCGCAAAGACGGCTACTTGCTTTTTCAGCTTTTCGGGCAGCCATTCATCATCGTGATCCAGAAAAGCAATGAATTCTCCCCTAGCACTTTCAACTCCAACATTTTTGGGATGGGCTGGCCCCCCGGAGTTCTTATTGAGAGAAACTGAGCGGATCCTGCTGTCTTTCGCTTCCCACTCCTTAATAACCTCCCTTGTGTTGTCTGTGGAGGCGTCATCAACCACTATAAGTTCCCAGTCTGTATAGGTCTGAGCTAATACACTACTTATCGCGGTCGGCAACAGATCTGCCCTGTTGTACGTCGGAATTATGACTGACACTCGTATCATGGCGATAATATAATTTAACCCCGGTCAGCGAAAAAGAATGTTCTTCCGGCCCGAACCACACTTGGCCGATACACACCTGTCGCAGACACACTCTATCTTTCAATGTTTGGCAAAATATAGTTAGATTGGAGCACTTTCGAGCAGTATCAATACCGGTGACATACGGTAAATCGCACGACTTCAGTTTGCAGGAACAAAGCTAACAACCATCGAAAGGACGATATCCTGCTCTCATTGCTCAAACCAAACTTTTGGAGTGACAAAAAGTATGGCACAAAAAGACAGAAGACCCAGATCCGGCAAGGCATCACTGCCTCAGGAAAAGCCTTTAATTCCTGAGAAGTATGAAATGCCGGTACTCATAATTCTCATCCTTGTTTTGCTTGTAGTCTTCTTCAACAAGGCTTTCTTCCAGGGAAAGATCTTCGTGTCTCCCGACGTTCTGTCTCCAATGAGTTTCCAGAGCTACCTTCACGAGGCAAGCAAGGAGCATGTGTTCCCTCTTTGGATACCATACGTCTTCAGCGGAATGCCCTCTTTTGCAAGCCTCATGACAGCCGGAGTCCGCTGGTACGACTTTACTAACTATTTGTTTAACGAAGGCATCCATATTCTTTCCGTAAGTATGGGAAACCCTGATATCGCCTGGGCGGTGCTCTTACTACTTCATGTTCGGAGTCGGGTTGTTTCTTCTGTTAAGACGACTGGGACTCAGTAAGTTTGCAGGCTTCTTCGCCGCTGTTGCCACAGTATTCACCATGAACATAATCATTTGGATCATGGTGGGACACGGGACGAAAATAATCACCATTTCCTTCTTCCCGTACATTTTTCTCTTTCTTCTCGAGCTTTCGAAGAAATTCAGATGGTCATATTTCATTGCCCTGATTCTCGCGATCCACCTCATGCTCGAAGGTTCTCATATCCAGATGATCTTCTATACGCTTCTGGCACTGGGCATATATCTCCTTTACAACATCGTGGTGTCTCTGCTCAAGAAAGAGAATGTGTCGCACTACGTCAAGAATAGCCTGCTGCTCCTCGCTGCAGGTGCTGTCGCACTCGCGATGTCTTCGGATAAATACCTGTCCATACTCGAATACAGCAAGTATTCGATCCGCGGATCCCAACCGATTGTCCAGAGCCCAACCTCAGATACCCAGGGCGGCGCCGGACTCGGATACGATTACGCTACCAACTGGTCCTTCAGCCCGGAAGAATTGACAACGTTCTTTGTCCCTTCATTTTACGGATTCGGTGACTACGTCTACAACGGACCCCTTTCCAATAACCAACCCGTGAGAGTAAACACGTATTTCGGGCAAATGCCGTTTACCGACGCACCTGAATACATGGGAGTGATCACGATAATTCTCGCGGCGATTGGATTCATGAAAAACAGGAAGAACAGATTTGTCCAGGTCTCACTTGTCGTGGCAATTCTGGCTCTGCTCATTTCCTTCGGAAGAACATTACCGTTGGTTTTCAACCCGATGTTCAGCTATTTCCCCTATTTCAACCGGTTTCGCTCCCCGAGCATGATACTCGTACTGGTACAAATATTCGTCCCCATACTCGCGGCTTATCGGGATCGACTCCATAAGATCGGCGAGAGACTCGCGTGAGAAAGCGTTCACGAAGAAGGTCGATGATCTGGGGAGGAATCTTTGTCGGCCTTCTCCTGCTGAGCCTCGTGTTCAATGGCGCCATCAAGGATTACTACTACGGCTTACTTGACGCCAGCCATAAGATCTCAAAGCAGGCATACCCAGTACTCTTCGACAACATGATGGCCGATCTCTACCTCTTCTTCCTGATATCGGCGGCCACCTGTGGCGTAATTTACTTCTACGTCGCGGGCAAGCTGAAGACCGTGCCGGCTTACACCGCGTTGCTTCTCATTCTGCTGTTTGATATGTGGCGCGTCGACGCGAAACCCATGCAATACGGCAGTAAGGCCAGCTTGACCGAGGAGTTCACGAAACCCGATTATGTTTCATTCATTCAGCAAGACTCAACCCTTTACCGTGTGCTCCAGTTGCAGAATCTGGAACCTATGACATCCAATACGTTGTCTTATTACTCGCTTCAAAATGCGTATGGTTACTCGGCCGCTAAACTCAGAAATTATCAAAACATGATGGACGTCGCGGGAATAACAAACCCGAATGTACTGAGACTTCTTGGAGTCAGGTATATTGTCTCCAACCAGCCGGACAGTCTTCTGGGGCAGGTTGTGTTTCGCGGATCACAATTGGTGTTGCGTAATAATAACACCTTGCCGCGCGCGTTCTTTGTCGACAACTACAAAGTTGCCCCCGACTTAACTATACTCGAATCACTACGGAACGGCTTATTCGATCCCGCGAAGACCGTATATTTCCGGACGGATCCTCATCTTCAAATTGATGCCCCCGACAGCGGCGCAAGCGTCAAATTCACCGACTACAAATTGCAGTCCATGAAGCTCCAGGTACACGCCACCGGCAACAATTTCCTCGTGCTGAGCGAGGTTTACTACCCGAAAGGTTGGGAAGCGTTCATTGACGATAAGCCGACGGAGATTTACCAAAGCGACTACTTCCTCAGAGGACTGTACGTTCCCAAGGGGGACCACACTATCAGAATGGAATTTCACCCGAACACATACTACGCCGCGAGGGATGTCAGTCTGGGCACAAATATCATTCTTCTTGCGGGGTTGATTGGAGTTGCCGGGTATTCAGGATACTCAAAGAAACAAAGAAAACACTCCGGGCAGCCATCGGTCACCAAATGAGAGTTGACCCGCTATCACGTCATTTTTGAGAAACGCATCGGGGCCGGAACATCTCGGCTTGTCGCGCCGCACGACGGGCGCGTTTTGCGTGAACTCAAGCGGAATAGTTACTGGCGCAATATCAGGATAAGAGCCACTTCCCCCCGCACGCGATCAAATCACGACTTTCTGCAATGAACAAAAATTGATGTTGCCAGAAAAGCCCACTTGGTGGTATCATTGCGAAATATTGAAGAACGTAAGAACTTTTTCAGCTTATGGTTCTTCACGACATCCATGGGTGCGGTGAGGTATACTACTTCCAATACCCGGAATGAATTTTCACTGAGGAGTCTAATGACGTCTCGTTTTTTGTAGATCCTTGCATTTGCAAATCGATCGTGGAGCCCACGTGGAAGCCAGGAAAAAAATGGGACGCGATTCCAGGGAAGAAAAGGTAATCTCGCACCGTGCGTCTCAAAAATCCACCCTTTGTTGGGAACGGTCATGACAAGCTCAGCTCCTGGTTTGAGAACACGGTGCATCTCCTGTAATGCCTGCGATTCGCTGACAACATGTTCCAGGACGTCGTAGCTCGATACGATATCGACCGATTCCGATTTAATGGGCAAACTGCCGCCGTCATATTGGGCTACGAGCAGAGTGAGACTGCAATCGTTGACGCAACAAATATTCCACGAAGAGCTCTTGCTGTTGGTGATTCACATCCACGGCAATGATCTTACATCCCGAGTGTAAAAACTCTGCGGTTTGAGCCCCATTGCCGCATCCAAAGTCCACCACCAGTGCATCTTTCAATTTCAACCGAGAAGTTGTAAGACGGTAGCGGCGTTTGAGAATTTCCTGGCCATATTCTGCTGGTTTTCCGAGCGCCGGCGGTCGCCTATTGATTACCATATTGCGAGATCCCTATTCCTTTCAAGAGTCATGAGGATTACTGGAATGTTCCGTCAATTGCTCTATGGCGCTCACCAGGTTGTCCCACGAGTACCGTTTCTTCTCCTCCGCCACACCGGATGCAAACGAGTCGGCAAGATTCTGCCGAAAGAACCTGACGATAGCCGCGGCAAGATCACCCGGCGAGTTCGGGGGCACGACAAGCCCCGTCTTTCCATCGACAACAATTTCAGCCAGACCGCCTACATCGGTGGTAATCACCGGCTTATTGAAATTGTACGCGATCTGCGCGATGCCGCTTTGCGTCGCGTCTATGTATGGAAGGACAACCACGTCTGAGGCGGAGAAGTAAGCAGCGACATCCTCATTCGGGATATAATCGGAGAAGACTCTAACACTCCCCCCAATCCCAAGCCGATCGATCTGGTCGCGGTAACTCTTTTCATTATCATAGAACTCACCCGCAACAAGGAGGGTAAATCCAACGGAAGCGAGCGCTTCTTTCACCGCATCGATGAGGACATGCAAACCCTTGTATTTTCTGATATAACCGAAAAACAGCACGATTTTTTCGTCCCGACCGATGCCCAGTTTTCTCCGTGCTTCCCCTTTCGCCATTTCCCTTCCGAATATCTCGTAGACAGGATGCGGTACAAGTCTGTACGACGGCGATTTGACAACCGAAAGGAGATCTTTCTCCACGGATTTCGATTGTACTATAAAGTAGTCGCCCGACTTCATCAGCCAGGTCGTGAGCATGGTGTCGACCGGAGTTCTTTCGTGCGGGAGGACGTTGTCACAAATAAAAAGCACCTTACAGCGCGACTTTCTTTTGGCGACTCTCGCTATCGTGCCGAAGGCAGGCGCAAAGAAAGGCATCCAGTACTTGAATATCAGGAGATCCGGATTCTGCCGAGCAGCCAGCTTTCCCGCTTTGAACCACGTAAGCGGATTGAGGGTGTCGATGACCTGGGGGTTCGGCTGTTCCCCTCCGGCTTCACCTTTTTCCTCCTGGGATTTCCCCGGGAAGAGGAATTTCGGGTATTGCCGTTTGAACGTTATTATCGATACTTGATGGCGTTTTGAGAGGTGATCGCGGAGTAAAGAAACATAATGGGCTATTCCACCCCGGAGCGGAAAAGCCGTGCTTACGATCGCTATCCTCATTTAGCGGAGACTGACACAGCCGGATGCTCCATGACCTCCATTACCGCGTCAAGGACTTTCTCGGAAGGCAGATGCTCAAGGCAGAAATAATCCTTGTTAACACATTTCGGCATGAAGAAACACTTGCACTCCTTGTCGGGCTCGACAATTTTTCCGAGACCGTACAATTCAAACTCGTTCTTGTTGAAGATGTTATTTATCAGGACAATTTTCTTGTTCAGCCCAATGGCGATGTGCATACCCATCGTAACCCCTGTGATCACGAGGTCAACTTGATCCACGAGGTTTATGAACTCTCTCAACGGGAAGAATCCCGGATACTCGGCGCCGCTCCTGGCTGCGATTCTCCTGTTCCTCTCGTCTTCCTGCTCACCGCCGAGAAGAACGACTTTATGTCCTTTTGAAATCAGTGCCTCCGCAACCTCAGCCCATCTTTCTTCAGCCCAGAGACGGCTGGTCCATCTTCCACCACACCCCGTGTTCAACCCGACCACTTGTCGGGGTGAATCCATATTCCATGTGTAACCATCGGAGTCAAAATTGGAAAGGATGTATTTCTCACCGCTGAAAGTGAATCCGCAGATCTCGAATACCTCCTCCAGATAGCTCTTTGTATTAGCCTTGTTCACATCGTCGAAAACGCCCGTGAGGAACTTCTTGTACGCCAGCTCGTCGGCCGGGACAGTTTTGCCTTCCTTCATCAGGAACCCGCGCTTAACGCGCGCCTTCACGCGATTGGCGAGAGCGGCCGCTTCGTAATCCTTATCAAGGCTGAAAAGATAATCGAATTCCGTCTCTTCTATCTGCAGGATCGCAGGGAGTCCGAATTTCAATTTGCGGTCCACCTCGTCGGGAAGAAAGTCCGGTGTCAGGGTGAGCCACCATATTTCAGCCTGCGGGTGAAGCGCTTTTATTTTTCTGAGAAGAGGAGTTGTCCGGATGACGTCGCCGAGAGCACCCAGTTTTATTATCAGGAATCTTTCTTTTACCTGCTCATAGAAGGAGCAGTCGGCGCAATGGACCCCGTGAAGCTTGTGAGGTTTGCATGGTATATATCCAAGGTAGTGCCTGCAATCACTTTTGACCAATGGTTTTTTAACTTCGGATATCATATCAGTTGAATACTTTCTCTTTAATTACGTATTCTTCTTTCGCGCTCGTCCGGGTAATCATCTCCCCCAGCAGGCCGATCGACACAAATTGGACGCCTACTATTATCAGAAGGACTCCCACGGTGAAAAGCGGCCGGTTGCTGATCGCCGTCCTTCCCATGGCCCATTCTATCGTCAGCTCCAGATCAATACCGAAGCCGAGTAGGAAAGTCATCATACCCAAAACGCCGAAGAAGTGGAGAGGACGTTTGCTGTAGCGCGTTGTAAAGATGACTGTGAGAAGATCGAGGAATCCATGCCAGAACCGGTTCATCCCGAACTTCGTCTTTCCGTATTTCCTGGGATGGTGGACAACCGGAATCTCGGCGACCTTGTAGCCCGCCCAATGCGCGAGCACCGGGAGAAACCGGTGCATCTCGCCATAAACCTTTATGTCCTGAATGACCTCGCGCCTGTACGCCTTGAGTCCCGAGTTGAAGTCGCGGAGTTTTATACCGGTCATGACTGAAGTCGTGTAATTGAAAAGCTTCGACGGTATCGTCTTGGATATCGGGTCGTGCCGTTTCTTTTTCCACCCATTCACGAGATCATATCCCGCTTCCAACTTCTCCACGAGCCGCGGGATTTCATTCGGGTCGTCCTGGAGATCGCCGTCCATCGTAACGATTATTCTTCCGACGGCATGCTGGAACCCGACCGACAGGGCGGCAGACTTGCCGTAGTTTCTCCTGAAGCTGATAAACTTATATCTCCGGTTTTTCCGGTGAATCTCCCTCAATACCCTGACGGAATTATCAGTGGAACCGTCATCCACAAATATTACCTCGTAGGTCACGTTCATCCTGTCAAGGGCATCCCGAATGCCAAGAGAAAGCGGCATCAGCGATTGCTCCTCGTTATAGAGCGGAACTACAACGGAAATATCTATCCTTTTCGGAGGCCTGTCCCTGAACTGCCTTTGATTCTGTTCTTCGTTCGTCTTCTGAAAGTTATCGCTCATCATGCCGCCAATCGTTTCTTAGAAAAATACCGTCAGGACTGCAAAAATGCAACGAGATTGACCGAGATTTGGCGTACTTAGATGGATCAGGTGATATTTGTCGAGGTGTGCGTTTCTGCACAAAGACGCCAAAAACAAGCGATGACATGCGGATTTATCTTGATTTGGGGACAAAATCGTAATAAATTTCTCCGTGAATGGGAACCGAAAACCTAATTATATGTTTAGTGTTACGAGTGCCGTCAATTCAGGCTCTCTCGGTTCATTTGATATCAAATTCAAAGTAGAAACTCGACAAGAATCATGAGCAGACTATTTAAGGTAATTGGGTTACTCTTCCTCCCCGTCGCGGCGTTAGTAGTCATGTTTGCATTTTTGAGCGGCAAACCGGGGAAATCCGCGAAGAGTCACTTCCTCCAGGAATACGACGAACAGAATATCTACGGATAATTTTTCCCGTCAAGGGGTTGTTGTTCCTGATCGCTGAATTTTCCGATCGACCCTGACGCGTGACAGGCACGCCTTGCTTGTAGTGTGTCTCGGGCGGCACATTAACTATTTCTCCTGACCAGCCTGAGGGCTCGAAGAGATGGGGCGAGTCTTGCCTTTCAACACCGCTATCCACCCGAGTCGTCTGAACAAGGTGGGAAACCTCAACTTAAATCCATCGACGTATGTGTACATAACAGGCACAAGGATCAGCGTCAGAAGAGTCGAGCTTATCAGAGCACCTATTACGACGATTGCCATGCTCTGACGAATTTCGCTCCCCGCGCCGAGTCCCAGCGCCAGAGGAAGCATCCCGAACACCATGGTCGCCGTCGTCATGACAATCGGGCGCAATCTTGTCGGTCCGGCTTCCAGTATCGCATCGATCATTTCATACCCGCGCCCCCGCAATGTGTTGGTGTAGTCGACGAGCAGGATCGCGTTTTTCGTCACAAGTCCCATTGACATTATAACTCCGATCATTGAGAACGTGTTCAGAGTCTGCCCCGTCAGGAACAGCGCCAGCATGCCTCCCACCAGGGCAACGGGAAGCGAAAACATTATCGTGAAGGGGTGGGCATACGACTCAAAGAGAGATACCATAACCATATACACGAACAGTATGGCCATAGCCAGAGCGAGCACCATGTCCCTGAACATATCCGACATATTCTCAGTGTCGCCTCCGAAGAACACCTTGATGCTCGAAGGGAGATCAAGAGCTGCGATCCCGGACTGTATATCGCGTGTAACGTCGCCGAGGCTCCTCGACCCGGTGAGATTTCCGAGAATTGTTACGAGCCGTTCCCTGTCCTTCCTGTCTATTTCGACCGGGCCGTTTCCACCGACGACATCCGCTATTTGCCCTAGATAGACCTGTCTCCCGCTCCTCGTCATCAGGGTGAGATTGCGGATTTCCGAGGCTTCGCCCCGGTCCCCCTCGGCGAGCTGCAGCCTTATATCGTAATCGGTGCCGCTGTCGTTGTATTTCGTGACTACAGCTCCCTGTATAGCGGTCTGCAATACTACCGCAACATCACCGAGGGTCAATCCAAACGACGCAGCTTTTTCCCTGTCGACGACGACCTGGAGCTCGGGCCTGGCAGTCTGCCACGTGCTTTTTATGTCGGTAACTCCCTCGGTCTTCGCCATGACGTCGCCTATCTTCTGTGAAGCCGCGACGACATCCGAAAGATTTTCGGACTGGATTTCAACCTCCAGCGGTGAATAATTGGCCGTGCCCCACATCCCTATCACGCTCGTTCTGGAAAGCACACCCGGGTAGCTGTCCGCGATTCCCTTAACGCGTGCCATCATCTCGTCGGTTGACAGAGCGCGCCGTTGGCGTGACAAAAGCTTGATCTGGATTTGCCCCAGATTCGGCTGAGTAGACTTCTGGAATGTCTGCTCGGACACGCCAACGGTGCTGAAGTATCTTTCTATGCTGGGGTCAGCTTTCAAACGGTTTTCAATTTGAGTCAGGGTCTGGTCAGTCCTGTCGAGCGGCGTACCTACCGGCATCTCGATTGTGAGGGCGAACTCTCCCCTGTCCGGCTGAGTCAGGAATTCGGTGCCGATGAGATGAAGCGGGATAGGAAGCAGACTTATAAAAAGCGCGGCACCGCTCATTGCCAGCACAGTCTTCTTCCTCGCCAACGCCCATCCGAGAATTCTTCTGTAACCCGAGTCGAGCCTCCTTTGCAGCCCTTCGAACCAGTTCACAAATCTTCCGACCGCGCTTTCATCCGAATAGAGCTTAAGGCTCGACCATCTCGAGGCAAGCATCGGCGTCAGCGTGAATGAAACGAACAATGATATGAGCGTGGAGACTACAATCGTCAAGCCGAATTCCCGGAATATTTTTCCAACTAACCCTCCCACCATGGCTATGGGCAGGAATACAACAACGTCAACGAGCGTAATTGCGACGGCCGCGAAACCGATCTCACTTCGCCCGTTAATAGCCGCCTCCCTTTTTTCCTCACCGAGCTCCAGGTGCCTGTGAATATTCTCAAGCACAACGATGGAATCATCGACGAGTATGCCGATGACGAGCGCCAGTGCCATCGTGGAGACCAGATTGATTGTGAAACCCATGGCGTACATGAAGACGAAGGTGCTTATGAGCGACGTGGGGATCGAAAGCAACACGATGAAAGAATTACGAACGGAATGCAGGAAGAGGAACAGAGTAATCGCGACCATGAGAATTGCCAGGCCGAGGTCACGTCGCACCTCGTTTATGGAATTGCGTGTAAACTGCGTGATGTCCTGCGCTACGGTGAAATTGAGCCCGCTTCCGCCGTAGGCCTTCTCGAGGTTTTGCAGCTCCTTCTGGATGCCGTCGCTAGTCTTGACCGAATTGGCATCGGACGTCTTCTGTATGATCATGCCTATTGCCGGTTCGCCGCCGATGCTGCTGTAAGTCTGGCCTTCAGTCTTGTAGGAATCCCGGACCTCAGCTATATCGCCCAGGTGAACCACACCCTGCGGCGTCGAGGCGATAACCATTTCCCTCAATTGATCGAGGCTCTGAAATTTGCCGGACAGCCTTACGGTATACTCCCTGGTCGTTCCGGTCACCGTACCTGCCGGAAAATCGATATTATCGCTCGCCAGAGCCTGAGCTACCCGCATCAGAGATACATTATAGGCGCGTAACCTGGCGTTCTTCACCTGTACCTTGATCTCACGCTGCTTACCGCCGACGAGCTCGACGGTTGCCACGCCCGGTACATGCTCCAAAGCCGTCTTGACGTTGTCCTTAATGAACTGGTAAAGTGCCGTGGGTTCCATGTCACCCTGCGCGGAAATCCTAACGATGGGAAACGAGTTTAAGTCTGCTTTTTGAACACGCGGCGCCTCCGCATCCTTCGGAAGTCTCGAGCGTACCATATCCACGCTCCGCTGGACGTCGTTCGCGGCAGTATTCACGTCCGTGCTGAATGAAAATTGGACAACGACGACCGAGACATTCTCTCTCGAATATGAACGGATATTGTCGATGCTGTTCAGGGAGCTGAGGCCGTCCTCGAGCGGCTTCGAGACGTCGTTCTCAACTTCCTGCGGACCCGCACCGGGATAAACAGTGACGACCGAAACGATCGGCCAATCCATTCTCGGGAGGAGATCAACGCCCATCTGGTTGTACGAATAGATTCCTAGCACGGCCAGCGCGACGAATATCATCGTTATGAACGCGGGCCTCTTGATTGCCAGTTGAGTTAAACGCATGGAGAACCCTCA
>CAWEBD010000008.1:0-49768 GCA_963806435.1 uncultured Bacteroidota bacterium | reverse complement strand
TTATCATTGCTATCAGTTTGTCACCCGCGAGCTTCGGGAGCCCGAGATCCGAGAGGACCACCGTTATCTCTTTATGGTTCTCGAAGAGCCTGTATCCTTCCTCTCCGTTCGCAGCCTCAATTACATTGAAGCCTTTTTCCGTGAGATATTCATAAAGGAGTTCGCGAAGTGCGAGCTCGTCTTCAACTACAAGAACGGTGGCGCGCTGTCTGCCGGGAATCTGTTCAAGAGTCTCGCGCGGCGCCTCCGCTCCCTGCGCCGCGGGCCGTTCCTTCCTGCTCATCGGAAGGTATATGAAAAATGTCGTCCCGCCGTTCGGAGCGCTTTTTACTTCGATGAAGCCGCCGTGCGCGGAGATTATTGTCTGTACGATCGAGAGTCCGAGCCCGGTCCCCTTGCCGATTTCCTTTGTCGTGAAGAAGGGATCGAATATCTTCTCTAGTTTCGTTTCATCGATTCCCAGCCCGGTGTCCCGGATCGTCAGAAGGACATAGTTGCCTTTAGGCGGGCTCCCGAGTTTTCTTTCCACCTGTCCACTGTCGGCGGTAGTGAGAGAAAGGGTGAGTGTTCCTCCGTCAGGCATGGCGTCGCGCGCGTTGTTCGCGAGGTTGATGATCACCTGTTGTATGTCGCCGGCAGATCCCATCACAAGCGCGTCGTTGGTTACGAATTCGGTATGGACGGATATGTTCTCCTCAAAAGTGTGCCTGATGATAGAGACCGTCTCCTCGATGATTTGCCCGAGAGAGAAGTCTTTGAATTCTTCCGGGGAATAGCGGACGAACTGGAGGAGCCTTTTGGCAACTTCCGACCCGCGGATAGCGCTCGAGAGGGCGCGCTGCGTGTTCTCTTCCACGTTTGCGGGGTTGTCCGTCTTTCGCAGTATCATCTGAAGACTGCCGATGATGATGGCGAGGACATTGTTGAAATCGTGGGCGATTCCGCCGGCGAGCCTGCCAAGGAGTTCGGTGCGCTGCAAGCGTTTGATCGCCTCCTCGTTCTGTTCCCGCTGGGTGATGTCCCGGAAAATGCCGAGCCTTCCTATGTATTTCCCGGCGGAGTCGAAAATCGGAAGGGCGCTCCTCTCGATTAGCTTGTTCTCCGCAAACTCGAGCCTCGATCCTCTGACAGTCTCTTTCTGGTCGACATCCCGCGAGACGCGGGCAACGAACTCATCCGGTTTCTTCAATTTGTGCGAAGCCTGCAGAAGCAGTTCTTTCGAAGACTCGCCGATCACGTTCGCCGGGTTGTCGAAGCCGAATATCCTGCAGAACTCCGCGTTCGCGAATTCGACTTCTCCATCCGGAGCCTGAAAAAGTATCCCTTCATCGAGGCTCTGGAGAAGCGTGTCGAGCCGGACTTTTTCCTTCTCCTGGATCGCTGCCTCGCGGGCAAGATTCTCCTCGAGTTTCTTCCGGTCTTCCAGCGAAACGAATGCAATCTGGACGGCGTCTTCTCCCTCGTAAACGACCGGCTGGGAAAGGACAAGCACGTGGATGGCGGTAGCGTCCTTTCTCAGGAATTTCTCCTCCATCGGCGGTGCGGGAATTTTCTCGTCCATGGCTTTCTTGACCCGATCGCGCACTATCGGAAGGTCATCTGGGTGAACCAGTTGAAACACGTGCATGCCGATCAAATCGTCCGGATTGTCGTAACCGAGCAGCTTGCCGGCGGTCTCGTTCACTTTCACCGCTTTGAAATTCTTGTATATCCCGAGACCTATGGGAGCGTTCTTGAACAGGTCTTCGTACAGCTGCTTCTGGGCGGTAAGTTCGCTCAGATCGCGGACTATGCCGATCGTCCTGACCTTTCCCTCGAAGGGGACGTGTGAAACGCTTACCTCTACCGGGACCCGGCGCCCGTCTTTGGAAAGGGCCAGGAATCCGTAGCGGGACTCCACCTTCGCTCCCCGGCTGAATCTCTCGACCCGCTCCTCGATCACGCGCCTGCTTTCCGGCGCGACAAGTTCGAGGAAATCCTTCTTTGCCAACTCCTCCCGTGTGTAACCCAGCATATCCTGGAATGTCTTGTTTGCGAAGGCGATCCTGTTTTCATACAGTATATAGATTCCGTCGTTCGATTTTTCGATGAGAACTTCGTATTGTTCCCTGATGCGCGCAACCTGTTCAAGATGAAGAAGGCGCTGGCGCTCAAGGACGTTGCGCCTGTAAGCATAGAAGCCGAAGCTGAGTATGACGGCGAGCAGCAGGATGGTTCCACCCATGAGGGTGAGCAAGCCGCGCATGTAGGAGTTCACCGACGCCTGAACGGGTTTCTTGTCGACGCTCACCACAACGTACCAAACGCTGTCCTGAAGACCCAAATTGTTTGAAGTCAGCTTGGCGGAATTCCAGAGAAACTCGCCGCCGTTGGATGAAATGCGGTTCGACTTCATGAGTCCGGTGCCGAGTTCCGATGTCCCGCCCAGTATCATGTCTATGTCGCTCTGCGTGTGGCATGACGCGCACGACGTCCTTCCACCCAGCTGAAGAGGCCGTACCCCCTGCGTATTCCAGTCGGGGACCGTCGACCACAAATGTATAAACGGATATCCGGAGCGTGTGAATACCCCTATCGCCATCCGCGACATCGTGTCTTCGAGTCCGAGCACGCTTCGCGTGGGCGGGGCAACGACCTGGAATTGATTCACGAAAAGAGCGAATGCTCCTTCGAACTCGGTTTTTCCCTTTGCACGCGTAGAGTAGATCGGCGCGCCTATGAGTATGTAGCTTGAAGTATCGCCCTTACCTATATATGGTGGAACGAGCGGAGCACCCGGCTTCTTCAGCTCCGTCTTCTGCAAGGAAGTAACCCCGGCCGATGCCTTCATCAGGTAACGCCAGAAACCGGACGAAGACAGGTTGTTGCCGATATTCCTTTTGTCGGTCGAATATATGACGATCCCGGCGCGTGAGATGAGCATGGCGGATGCAACATTTCTGCTCTTCACGAAACCGAAATACGAATCTATATCCTTTGTCCTCTGCCTGAGGGATGCATCGTGAGCCAGTACTCCCGCCATTGAACTGGCTCCGGTGGCAGTGCTTTCGAGATACTCTTTTATGTGGGCCGCTGTGGTGTACGACGTGAGACTGTTGGCACTGAAGACAACGTCGGTCAGATTGTCTTCGAGATCACGTGTCGCGAAGATTGTGCCGCCAACTATAGCCGCAATGACGAAGATGGTAACGGCAATGACCGCAAGATTCGGATGTGTGGAAATCGCCTTCGGAAGTCGCCTGAATATATTCACGATACTATCCTGCCGCCTTGCATGGAGATCGATGATCCTGCGAAAGGGCCCGTTCCTGCGGAGCCGCCGGCGGCTTTTGCCTCTCCTTTCCTGCAGTCAAAAATGCAATCCGGTTGCTTTAATTCCAAATGAGAATCATCACCAGTACCCGCGCGGCGTTGACCGGTAGTGCGGTGCAGGTGGAGTCTAGTGTTGTGCGTCCGACACTTCTTCATATAAAAACTAGTCCAACGTCATTTCATTTCTCGCAAAGTGCGCAAAGTCCCGCGATGCGGGATCCTGCATCATTAAATCAATATGATGTCGGAGTGGGAATGACGCAAAGGAAGCAGAGACGTAACTTTTCGGCGATGATATACTCGACAAAACGAATCGAGGAACACGTCCCGTCCAAAACATTTGTATGTCGGGATCCCGCGCCCTCTAGCGCGGTATCGCGGCAAGGCGGGAAATTATACGAATTCAAATCAACTCACCATGGGATGGCTCTTTGCGAATGAAACCAATAGAACACCGTTAATTCGTGTCATTCGTGATTTAAACAAGCCATTTCATTCACGCTATTCGTGTTGATTCCGGTGAGCGGTTTCATCCCTGCTCAAGATTCTACTGTTTTGTCAAATACATAATCACCAACTTTTCTTCTTTGTGTTCTCCGCGTTTTTTTACATCTTAGCGGTCTTTGCGAGAAAAACTATTTTTGTCAATCGGATGAATGAGCTGAAAAGTCAATGATACACTACACTAGAATCTGCTTATATCTCTGCCGAAGATAGACGCTTTGATCCAGTCGAAAAGAACGAGGACCTTGTTCTTCATGCTGACCAGTCGGGTGAGGTAAGCTGATCTCCAGAAGAGAAAGGTGGCGAAGCCGCGCCCCTTCACATTCGGCAAATCGGCCAGTGCACGCCTTCCCCCTACATAGGCCAGCATCCCAAGGTCATGGTACCTGAAGGGGGACGGAGGCTTATTCAGGGCGATCCTGTTGAAGTGGCGTGCCAGGAATTTTCCTTCCTGCTGCGCGACCTGTGCGGTCGCAGGATAACTGACATCGGCGGGTGTGGCGCAGTCACCGGCCGCGTATGTGGCTTCCGTTCCACCGACCCGGAGGTACTCGTCCGTTAGAATGCGCGAGGCCCGGTTCCTGGCGTACGGGAGCGACAGGATAAGCTCAGTCGGTCCGATTCCGGTGGACCAGACTACGAGGCCGCAGGGGATCGACGTTCCGTCGCGCAAGAGGATCTGTCCGCTCTTCACCTCTTTCACGGGCGAGTTGGGCTTGACCTCGATGCTGTGCCGCTTGAAGAGGCGCATCGCGTATTGAGCGAGGCGGGAATCGAAGGCGTTCAGAATCTGATCTGTCGCCTCGAGGAGGGTAATCCTCGTGTCCGGAATCAGAAGCGGGTACCATTTTACAAGATCTTCCCTGACGAGATCGTTCAACTCGGCAGCAAACTCCACTCCGGTCGGCCCGCCCCCTACGACGACGAAGTGAAGAAGTCGTTTCCGCTCTTCTTCCGGGAGATTGGGCGCGCTCGCCATCTCGAAGTTGTCGATGATCTTTCCCCTTATCGATCTTGCGTCCTGGAGTTCTTTCAGGAACAGCGCGTGCTCTTCGACTCCCGCGATCCCGAAAGTATTGTTCACCGCACCCACCGTTATGACAAGGTAGTCGTAACTGAGTTCAAAACTCTCCCTGGTCTGGATTGTTTCGCATCGTATGCTCTTTCTCTCCTTGGAAATTAAAACGCACGATGCCTGGTAGTAACGCAATTCGCTTCTCGCCGTTCTGATCGGCTCGATGATGCTGCGAAACTCTATCGTCCCCACGGTCGTGCTGGGGAGAAGAGGCGTGAATAGGAAGTGGTTCCTCGGGCTGACTATCGTAACATTGTAATAGTTCAGGTCTATGTTCTTCACCAGACTCAAAGCGGCGAAACCGCTTCCTAGAATGACGATATCCATTTTTTTTCTGTGCATGCTCAGCCCTTGGAGTTCCTTTTATCGTTCCATAGTCTAAACAAAAAAACGGGGAAATAGGTTTACTCCGGATGTGGATAACAACTCAATTGGAGCGGTGAAATGATATTGAGAGCCTGAGAATCCGGTTACACCTTAAGGTGATTAAACGTCGGAATGTCCGCCTCGATGTGAGCAGCGGAGTCGCGTACTCCTTGTTCCTCCGTTAGATTCTCCGTCTCCTCTTCGGTGAGAAATTCTATCCTGTTAACGCGCCTCACATACGGAAATGTCCCGGGAATGAAAACACTCCGTTTCTGCCGGACTTTGGCCCTCTCCAATCCGGATCGACGTCAGTAAGTCCCCGCGAACATGGAGCGCAGGTCGAGGGAAGGGGCCTTCGACTTGCTCGCGAGCGTGACATACGTCCTGCCGAGCATATCTTTTCCGGCACCGAGGACGGTACTGATCAGTCCGATAGCCTCTCCGAATTCGACCGGAGGGAGATTTTTAATTATAAATTTCCATGTTGCCTCTTCGAGGACGTTGAACGCCGTCTGCACCTCCGAAAGGTCGAAGCCCGCTTCGTACCTTTCGCGCGCGATATTCTCGGCGTGTGACAACATCGGCCCGAGATTCTTTTCGGCGATCGCCCTGACGGCGAGGACATATAGCGCCTTCAGCTTCTGCCGGTTGTGTTCCTCGCCTGCCTTTTCATAGTGTGTGAGATGCGCCCGGGAGAGGGAACTCTCGGCCTCCGAGAGAACCTCATCCATCTGCTCGTGAAGGAATTTGTTCAAATCCATGATTACGCCTCTGACTTTGATTGTAATATAGCTTCCGCGGAGGGTTCGAGTAAAGGCGCGGTTGCTTTCCCGAACGTGCCCCGCCTGACGTGCCGCGGAAGAGCTTGACCGGTGCCGGACTGCGCGAAGAGAGTCGTCCCTTTGACTTCACGGAAAGGGACGGGTATATTCGATGCATAAGCGTTGCTTGCACCAGGTAAACGAGATTGGCAGGAGCGGATGGAAGGAATTTCACCGAAAGTGTCGGTTCGCGCGTTCAAGTCGCGCCTTGCCGCGGCTAAACGGAGAACCAGGTTCCTGTACGGCAGAGAACTCGCCGCATTGGCGGATGACCTGAGAGCCTCGCTCCTGACACTCGAGGAGAGTCTTGAGGACCCACACAAAGGAGTAGAAACTGTCGCGGATTTTTTCCGTTCCGACGAGGCGCTGTTCAATATGTGCGATGACTCGGATGGAACTCTTGGAGACCTCTTTGTGCTCGATGCGCGAGATTTGTTCGTGCACTATGCAACAAAGTGCGATGATAAGAAGTGGCTCGCAGACCTTGTACTTGAGTTGCAGCTGGGCAGCGATTATGGTGTTCGCGACTGCCTAATTTATGTTGCTGCGCAATATCTTCCCGAACCGGTAATGCGCGACCTAATTGAAGAAATGTGGGCACTTTCACGAGCGGGGGAGAAAGACCACGATCAGCGGCACTGGCTTTATCTCATTGAATCACTTGCTCGTCAGATTCACGATCCAGGCATCTTCAAGAAAGCCGCTCAGACGGCATGGCCGGAAGGAAGCGTTTCACAAAGTATTGATATCGCGGAAGTGTATTTCGAGTCGGGCGACGCGAAGACGGCGCTCCAATGGCTGAACAAGATCTCGCTCGATGAGCATTTTCAAGCCGGTGAACGCGACAAGCTGCTTCTTGCAGTTTACCGCGCACTGGGAAAAACCGAAGAAGCGGCAGAAACGGCGTGGCGGATTTTCAGGAGCTTCCGTCATGAAGAAACCTTCGAGCAGCTCCTCGAGGTCACGGGTTCGAAAGATCGCGAGAGTTTGCTTGATGCGGAAGCAGAGCTGATTCTGAAATCGCCCGAACTTTCCTACACTGACGCAGAATTTCTTATCTGGTGCGGGAAGGTTGAAGATGCGGAGACATATCTCCTGTCGCACGTTTCCGAAATCGATGGAGGCTACTATGGCTCGATTCTGCCCCTGGCTGAAGCCATGGAACATGAGGAGAGATATCTTGCCGCCACAGTTCTCTATCGTGCACTTCTCGAGTCGATTCTTGCCCGCGCCATCTCGAAGTATTATGGGTACGGCGTCAGGTATCTGCGCAAGTTGGACGAGCTGGCTCCGTGGGTCAGAACGTGGAAGAAGTGCACGCCGCACGATAAGTACTTTTCACAGCTGGTCGAGAAACACAAGCGTAAGTCAAGCTTCTGGGGCAAATACGAGGCAAAACGGAGCGGGCAGAGAAAGAATAAGCCAAACAGAGGATAAGGAGTAATGATTTCGAAGGAAAGAGTAGCCAAAACCGCGGAAAGAATTTCAGCGATGGGGTTGGAGGAAATGCAGGGACTAGCAGTTCGCATGCAGAGCGAGCAGCCATTCGTTATGGTTTACCTGCTTGCCATCAGTGAAAGAGAGGGGTTTGATGAAGAGGAATCGGAGCTTTTATTCTTCGTCGGAACCGTTATTTGGCAGCTCATGCGGGAGAAGCCGAACGGCAAACGGAAGATAACGGAGCAAATGATGGACAAAGCTGAAAAAGCAAACGAGAGTCTTCTGGAGAAGATGGCGGCGGATTCGGAAGGTGATTTCCTTAGCGCTTCAGAATCAGTCGCGTTGAACTCTCAGGAACCGGAAGTCTTCCGCTATATCGTGGAGGCGATCATGGAGGACGAAGAGGGAAATCCTGAGAACTCTCCTTTCACCGAAGAGCACATCGGCACGGCTTTCCTGCATCTGAAGATCGTGCTGGACGCATTTATCGCGGGAGAGAAGTAAAGGGAAATAGATGAAAGAGGATTTCATAGCGCATGTGAGGAAGGACGTGGATGGCAGATGGGTTACTCAATCACTTCGGGACCATTTGAATGGCACGGCAAAAATGTCAGACGACTTCGCGGCTGAATTCGGCAACAGAGATTGGGGGGAGCTTCTGGGATACTGGCATGATCTGGGGAAGTTTCTTCCCTCATGGCAGAAATATCTTCGGCGCGAAACCGGTTATGATACCGAGTCTTGCATGGAGGGAAGAACTGGCAGGCCAAACCATATTACCGCCGGTGCAGTGCTGGCTTTTGATTCTCTGAAAAACCACCCTGCCGCGAAACTTGCCGCTTATGGAATTGCCGGGCATCATGCGGGTCTTCCCGATTGGTATCCCGACGATGCCGGGGGTGATCTTCAAAACAGAATGTATGAAAACCCAATCGAGTCGATTCCAGCCAAAGAAGAGCTTGACCAGATTCGAATGATACTTGAAGCTAAAGAATTTATTGATAAACAATTCCCGCGATCGACGCCGGCGGCAGCGAAGAATGTGGATTGTCCCGCCGAACGTGTGGCGCCGATGGCGCCACGGCGGGATTCCGCCTTTGGCGGAAAAACGCTTCTTGAGTCGAGAGCGAGTCAACCGAGTAGATAGCCCCTGTCGCGCCCCATGTCGACAGATCGAGCCAACGGCACGACGGGCGCGTGTCCCGCCATCCGTTCATGTCAGGTCTCAGTGACTTGCTATGACGGCGGGATTGCTTCAAGAGGGGAAATTAGCGGGAGCCGAACCTCAGCATACCCCTAAAGCCATTAGCCGCCCTTCCCCAAGGAGTCGGGCGGCTATAGGAAATCGCCCTCATGTTGCTGAGGGTGGGTGTTTCATGAATATTCGCGCCGGGGTTTCACCGAACGTCAACGAATACAACTCGCGAGATCAACCGAGCATATCTTTGCAGAGCAGATCTCTCTTCACGTCCATTCCACGCTCGAGCGAGAGAGATTCTTACTTCTTATTTAACACCGCATCCTTGCAAGCCTTGGCTACCCGGAATTTAACGACTGTCTTAGCGGGAATCTGTATCTGCTCGCCCGTTGCGGGATTTCTTCCGAGCCGAGCTTTTCTGTCTACAAGAACAAGCTTTCCAATCCCTGGAATTGTAAACGAATTCTTTGCTTCGCGATAGGCCAAGCTTGCGAATTCATCAAGAATTGCAACGGCATCTTTCTTCTTTAGCTCGAATTTTTTGGCCATGTAATCAGCCACCTGGGATTTTGACATCGCTTTCTTCATGTTGTTCCTTTCTTTTTGGTTTTGGAAAACGTTAATCCAGACTTGGCAGAGCCGAAACCGAAGATGGCCACCTGCCGCAGGACAGTGTCCCGCACTGTCGGAGAAATGCAGATGATGGAGCCGGAGAAAAAACGGATTCTCACGGATTTTCCATCGGCGGCCATCAAGTGCTTTTCAGTTTAATACATTTGTCATTTCCGCGCTTCTACTTCAGAAAATTCATCTATAAGAGACCAATAAGACCGCCCCGCGCCGGTTCCAAAGTGCGGGCAATGTGCCGGTAATTATCTCGCCGCTGACGCAGCAAGATAAACTCAATCTCAGAGAGGGAAGTTCACGGCTCATGATATCGTGTTCTATTCACGTGGAAACCGGTCGTCACATTCTATCGAACGAGATCCGCCGACCGAATGTGTCCATCATCCTGGAAAGACTAGTTTTCGTCCGTCACGCACCCCTCAGATGCCGACGAGACGTTTTTAATGTACTTGTAAAGCATGCCGCTGTTAGCCCTGTACGGTGGTGTTTTCCACTTTTTCAGGCGTTCGCTGATCGTGTTTTCCGGTAGATCGAGCGCAATTGTATTCTTCTCGGCATCGATGGTTATCCTGTCGCCGTCCTGAACCACGGCGAGGACTCCGCCCGCCTGGGCTTCGGGAGTTATATGACCGACGACGAAGCCGTGCGTGCCGCCGGAGAACCTTCCGTCCGTGATTAGCGCGACGCTCTTTCCGAGACCTACGCCCATAATGGCGGAGGTGATCGTCAACATCTCGCGCATTCCCGGTCCGCCTTTCGGCCCTTCAAATCTAATGACGACCACGTCGCCTGCGGCAATCTTTTTCTGTTCGAGAGCTGTTAACGTGTCTTCCTCCGAATCGAAAACCTTCGCGGGGCCGGAGAACTTCAGACCTTCTTTCCCTGTAATCTTCGCCACGGCCCCTTCTTTCGCGAGATTGCCGTATAGTATCTGGAGGTGGCCCGTCTTCTTGATGGGGTCGGAGAGTGGGTGTACGATTTTCTGTCCGGCGGCAAGGTCGGCCACCTTTTCGATATTCTCGCCGAGTGTTCTGCCGGTTACCGTCACGCAGTTCCCGTCGAGCAAACCCTCTTTCAGGAGCATCTTCTGAACAGCCGGAACTCCGCCGATGTCGTTTACGTCTTCCATCACAAATTTTCCGCTCGGCTTCAGTTCCGCGATGTACGGGACCCGGTTGCTGACGTTTTGAAAATCATCTATAGTCAGTTTGACTCCGACGGACTTAGCGATTGCGATCAGGTGCAGCACCGCGTTGGTGGAGCCGCCAAGCGCGGTCACCATCGTTATCGCGTTTATGAAGGATTGTCTGGTCATTATGTCGCGCGGCTTCAGGTCTTTTTCCAGCAGGTTCAAGATCGCCTTTCCCGCCGCAAGGCATTCCTTCTTCTTCGCCTCGCTGTCCGCCGGGAGTGAAGAACTGTATGGCAGCGACATGCCGAGCGTCTCGATAGCAGTTGCCATGGTGTTCGCGGTGTACATTCCGCCGCAGGCACCCGGGCCGGGGCAGGCGTGTCTGACGACCTCGTTCATCTCCGATTCTTTAATGCTGCCCGCGATAAACTCACCGTATGACTCGAACACGGAGACGATGTCGAGCTTTCTTCCGCCCCAATGGCCGGCGCGTATCGTTCCTCCGTAGATCATCAGGCTCGGACGGTTTACTCTCCCCATCGCCATCACCGAGCCGGGCATGTTCTTGTCGCAGCCGGGGAGCGATACGTTCGCGTCGTACCACTGCGCGCGCATAACGGCTTCGATCGAGTCGGCAATGATTTCTCTCGAAGGGAGCGACGATTTCATCCCTTCCGTTCCCATCGCCATCCCGTCGCTGACCCCGATGGTGTGGAATATCAGCCCGACCATTCCGGCTTCCTGGACACCCTGCTTCGCGATCTTCGCCAGGTCGTTCAGGTGCATATTGCATGTGTTTCCTTCATATCCCATGCTCGCGATGCCGACCTGGGGCTTGTTCATGTCTTCATCCTTCAATCCGACACCGTACAACATCGCGCGTGAGGCGGGCTGTGAAGCTTTTTGAGTCAATTGTGAGCTGTATTTATTGAGACCGCTCTTCATTCTTCTGTTTCTCCTTCGTACCTCTTACTGGCAGATTCTTATCGTGTTGAAATATAAATAATTAATACGACGGTTGCATGAATCCGCCGTGTCAAAGAATCCGGTTCCCTTCCTTGCCCTCGCTACCCGGATGGGGGAGCATTAGAATTCCGGCGGCTCTCTATCCGGCCTATTTTCCCGAGTCAAGATGGAATTTATGCAGGAACCTGTGGAATGCCGGAGCTAAAAGGACGGCGACCGCGACCAGGAAGACGATTCCGGAAAAGAGTGCGTAGGCGGCGGCGAACAGCTTTCCCGCGTCGGTCCGCAGGGGGTTGACGGGCCCCATCCCGCCCAGTATCATGGCGGCATTCACCGTCGCGTCGATCCAGCCCAACCCTTCTAGAAAATGATAGCCTGTTATCCCGATTGCCAGGGAGACGAATATTATCGCAAATGCGAACAGGCCGTGTCTTGCGACCCGTCCCAGGTATTTTGCCCTGGGAAGAAGAGGCTCTTTCCTGTGTTCGAACATGTCTATCTCTCCATTTTACCGGGAAATATACCGAATTCCTGCGGCATGGCAAACCCGCGACATGAAGCGAAATACCTTGAGTAAACCAGTTTTGTTTCTTACTATTATTATTAATCTTCAGCAAATGTTTCTATCATCTATATACAATCGAGTGTAAAGCTAAACATGAAAAAATTTCTCGTCCTCGTGGCCGTATTTCATGCCGCCGTAGCGGTCTCGTTTGCCCAAATGCCGTCCCAGCAGCAGCAACAACAGACCGGGACGGGCATTCTTCAATCTCCTTACTCGGAGACCGGGCAATTGTCGGCGATGCGGAGCCAGACCACCAGCATGTTCACATCGAGTTCGGATCTGTACCGCAACCTTCAGACCCAGGGTG
Organism: uncultured Bacteroidota bacterium; assembly: GCA_963806435.1. Taxonomy (GTDB): domain Bacteria; phylum Bacteroidota; class Ignavibacteria; order Kryptoniales; family JAKASW01; genus JAKASW01. The sequence continues at coordinate 37,455 of CAWEBD010000008.1, read as the reverse complement.
TCACGATTCAACCTTCGCCTTACGATGCTCCCGTCGACACGACCAAATACATCCTCGGTCCTGGCGACCTCTTGAACGTGGGCGTGTGGGGAGCTACACCCACGTCGTATACTCTTAGCGTTACGCCGGAAGGTACACTGGTCATTCCCCTGTTCGGAGTTTTGAGGGTCGGCGGGATGACTCTCGCGGATGCGAAGGCAAAAGCGAGGCAGCGCCTCGGTGAACAATTCAAGAAGGCGGAGATCACGCTCACGCTGGTATACCCCAGGAGTTTCTACGTCGTCATCGCGGGAGAGGTCAAGACGCCTGCTCGCTATATCGCGAGCTCATTTGACCGTGTGGACAGGGTGTTTACTCTTTCCAATCTCCGGCTAAGCACCAGCGATTCCTCGGCGCCGCCTCCATTCTCGCTCAGAAGGATCAAGCTGATCCACAATGACGGTACAACCCAGAACGTGGACCTACTGAAGTTCTATCAGGCGGGCGATGTGTCCGAGGATCCGTATCTTCAGCAGGGCGACGCCATTGTTGTCCCGCTGGAAAACTTTTCGCAGGGAAGCCTCAGTATTTCGGGGGCGGTGAAGATGCAGGGTACCTACGAGTATGTGCCGGGGGACAGGCTTAGGGACTTACTGGAAATTTGCCAGGGGTTGACCTATGTCGCCGATTCGGCTAGTGTAGAGGTTTTCACCTGGAACGGGCAGATTTACGAAGAGAAAATTGTCGACCTGAAAGATTCTTCGGCCCTGGAAATGCCACTGCCCTCCAATTCCAGAGTGGTAGTTCCTATCGACAGAAAGAAGATGAACAACTACTATGTCTGGGTTACCGGAGAAGTCGGCGCGCCGGGAATTTATCCGATCTCGCCTGATTCGACAAAGCTGAGTGAGATGATCAGCATGGCGGGAGGGTTCACGCGTTGGGCTTCGTTGCCGGACGCGGTGGTATACAGAACCAGGGAGCCAAACACTACTGATCCGGCGCGAGTGCAATATCCATCCTGGTACGTAAACAGGGCAACGGACATCAATGCCGAGGCGCTGGGATACGCCTCAAACGAACTCAACATGAGGGCCGGAAACGAAATCGTTTCCACGGATTTCGTGAAACTCTTTGCCGACAAAAATGAAAAATACGACTGCTATTTGCAGAGCGGCGACAGCATCTACGTCCCGCAGAGCCGGCGCGCCGTTTATGTATTGGGGCAGGTAAAATATCCCGGCTACGTCGGCTACCACGTGGGCTGGAGTTATTCGGATTATATTTCAGCGGCCGGAGGCGTCACGGAAGGTGCGGAAGATGGAGAGACAAGGATATTGAAACATGGGACTTACCAGTGGTACAAACCCGGCGATACTCATCTTGAGCCGGGGGATCTTGTGTTTGTCCCGCGTGTCTCCATCAAACCGGAACTGTACTCGTGGAATCTTATAAAGGATATTATCGGTACTATCGGATCAGTCGGCTCGATCGCTCTTACCGCTATCCTCGTAATCAGGACTGCCCAGGGGAAGTAACCGAATATCCCGGAAGAAAAATTCAGAAGAGCCCGGTAGAACGAATTCCTCCCGGGCTTTTCTCATGTTTGCCACCGGACTTAGGTCGGGGAATTCGATTGTAAAATCTCTCCGTTCATTTGACTTTAACAATACCCTCAATTACTTTCTTGCTGATAGGGCCTCGGAAGCGGTGCTTCGGAGAGTATCTCGTAGGATAGAGAAAACAGCGAAATATTCCCTTTTGAGGCCGTTTTTAACCAGAAGTAAACAGGAGGGTAAAATGGCTAACGAGCAATCGGAAGCAATCAAGATCCCGGCGTGGCAGCGGACTTATTTCCTCGACGTGAAGGAATCGAAAAAGGGATCGAAGTACCTGGTCTTCACGGAAAGCAAGAAAAACAAGGAGGGGAAATTCGACAGGCAGAGAATCATGATATTCAAAGATGATCTGCCGGCGGTTGTCGAAGCTCTCAAAAAGGTCGCTCCCGATATTGGGGTCACACTCTAGCGCAGACCTGATGATGTAAACGGAGGAGCGGAGTCTGAGACGGGTCGCTCCTCTGTTTGCCGTCCCTGGTTTTTGCGGCATGGTCGGCTAAAAACCGGTTTTCACCCGGCTACGAGACACTTGTAAATTGTTGGGACGGATTGTTAAAAACTCGGTTCGCTGTTATTTTTAACTCACTAACACTCAAAACAGGAAGGAGTAGTAATGGCTCGTAGTGTAAACAAAGTCATACTGATTGGCAATCTCGGAAAAGATCCCGAGCTGCGCTATGCACCGAGCGGGTCTGCAGTTGCCAACTTTAGTCTGGCGACAAGCGAGCAGTGGAAGGATCAGGAGGGCAATCCGCAGGAAAGGACATCGTGGCACAATATAGTCGTTTGGGGAAAACTCGCTGAGATAGCCGCCGAGTACCTCAAGAAAGGCCGTAAGGTGTACGTTGAAGGAAGAATCCAGTACAGGGATTACGAAGGCAAGGACGGAAACAAGCGTTACGTTACCGAAGTTGTCGTAAACGATCTCGTGATGCTGGGTTCGCGCCAGGACGGTGGTGAGAAGGAAGAACCGGCACCCGGCGCTCCCCCTTCGGTCTCTGAAGAGAAGGACGACCTTCCCTTTTAAGAGGGATCGGAACAGATTTAATCACTGGAGGTCGTCCCGCACGCGCGCGGGACGACCTTTTTTGTCCCGGGACCTGCATAGACTTTGGCGCGCAAATCGGCTAAATTTTTTCGGAGGTCAATAATGAGCTTTCTCAGAATCAGTCACATCGCCATCGCAGTAGCAGATCTGGAGACGGCAAGAAAAGCGTTCGAAACCCTCGTCGGTAACAAGGTGGAATTGGTCGAAGAAGTCCCCGATCAAAAGGTGAGAGTAGGAATGCTCCCGGTGGGTGAGTCGCGCCTTGAGCTCGCCGGCCCGACGGATCCATCTTCCACAATAGCCACGTTCATCGAGAAGCGCGGCGAGGGTATTCACCACATCTGCTTCGAGGTCGAGGATGTCAGGGCGGAACTTGCCCGCCTTAAGGCGGCAGGATTCCAGCTCATAGACGACCAGCCTCGCCTGGGAGCCGACGGACACCTTATCGCGTTCATACACCCACGGACGACGGGCGGTGTACTGGTCGAGCTGAGCGAAAGACAGAATGAAGTCAGAGGTGAAAAAGTAAAAAGTCAAAAATGATCTTACACGATCTTGAGTTGTCCGCCATTTTTTTGACATTTGAATTTTGACTTTTGAATTTACCATGCCAGGCCTTTACGAAGACATAGAGATCCAGGAAGTAGGGTTCGGGCTTAGAGAGAAGCTCGACAACCTGCCGCGCCTGCCGGGCGTGTACCAGTTCAAAAACGCGGAAGATAAAATCATCTATGTAGGCAAGGCTAAGATCCTCCGCAACCGCGTTCGGTCGTACTTCCAAAAGGGGCACAACCACGACCCGAAGACGAGGGCGCTCGTATCCAGGATCGCCGGCCTGGAGGTCATCGTCACCGACACGGAGATGGAGGCGCTGATACTTGAGAATACGCTCATAAAAAAACTCAAGCCAAGATACAACATCGACCTCCGCGACGATAAGAGCTACCCCTATATCGTCGTCACGAACGAGCCTTTTCCCAGGGTTTACGTCACGAGAAAGGTCAGGCAGGACGGCTCGCGTTATTACGGGCCGTACACTGATGTCAAGACGATGCGGTTCGCCCTGAAATCGGTGCGCGACATCTTCCAGATAAGGAGCTGCCGACTTCCGCTGACGGTCGAAGGAATAGCCAGAAAGAAATGGAAGATTTGCCTCGACTACCATATCGGGAAATGCGGCGGACCGTGCGAAGGCATTGTTTCGCTGGAAGACTACAACGCGATGATCTCGCAGATCGAGCGACTCCTGCAGGGCAAGACCCACGACCTCATCGCGCAGCTGACCGAAGACATGAAAATATACTCGGAACGGCTCGAGTTCGAAAAAGCCGGCGAGGCTAAGAAGAAAATCGAGTCGATCGAAGTCTATACCGAAAAGCAGAAGATGGTTTCGTTCGAACTCATCGAGCGGGATATAATCGCCGCCGTCAGCGAAGGCGACGACGGCTGCGGCGTGATATTCAAGGTGCGCGACGGCAAGCTGGTCGGCAAGCAGCACTTCTACCTCTCCAACGTTTCGGAGCGCTCGGAGTCTGAAATGATCGAGACGCTCGTTGAGAGGTATTACATCAAAGCAGACTACGTCCCGCCCGAACTATTCCTGTCAGCCGAACCGGCAGATACGGAATTTGTCGAGAAGCTGCTGAAGTCCAGGCGTGACGGCGACGTGAAGATCGTGGTACCGTCGGAAGGGGAGGACCTGAAGCTCATCAAAATGTGCAGGGCGAACGCGAAGTTCATGCTGGACGAGCTGAAGATACAGAAGGAGAAGGCGAAAGAGACCGTTCCGCACACCCTTGAGGCGCTGAAGCGCGACCTCCGACTCCCGGCGCTCCCGAGACGCATCGAGTGTTTCGACAATTCCAACATCCAGGGGAGCGACCCCGTCGCATCTATGGTGGTCTTCGTGGATGCAAAGCCGCGAAAGAGCGACTACAGGAAATTCAAGATCAGGACCGTCGTAGGCCCGGACGACTTTGCCAGCATGGAGGAAGTGATCGGTCGGCGCTATTCGAGAGTGATGCGCGAAGGGGGGCAGCTTCCCGACCTCGTCGTCGTGGACGGCGGCAAAGGGACAACTGTCGGCCGCGGTTGAGTCGCTGCGCAGCATCAATCTTCCCAATCAGCCGATCATCGGCCTTGCGAAGAAGCTCGAGGAGGTATTCGTACCGGGCGAAAGCGAGTCTATCCTCCTTCCCCGCACATCGTCCGCGCTGAAACTCCTTCAGCATATACGCGACGAGGCACACAGGTTCGCGATCACATTCCACCGCTCACTCCGGGAGAAGCGCGTGATCTCCACTCAGCTCACAGAGATCGAAGGAGTAGGCGCGACGAAGGCGACGAAGCTGCTGCGTGAGTTCGGTTCCGTCAAAGGAGTTCAGGATGCTTCGCTCGAACAGCTCGCAGCCGTCGTCGGGACCAAAGCCGCGCAAAACATAAAACACTTCTTCACTGTAAATGAGGCTGAAGCACGATGACCGGCAGAAGGATAGTCATGGCTATCGGGAGCAGGAATATAAATGCGACCGAAAGGGGCGGACGGAAGTCCTCAACCTCTGAGCCTTCCATCATTCCAACATTCCATTATTCCAACCTTCCATTTCTTCTTGTCCTGCTTGTGGTTTCATCACTCTTCGCCGGCTGCAGCAGGCTCCCCGTGCTGGAGGACCTTAGCGGCATGAATTACACGTTCATGAACCAGGACAGCGCCGGAGTCTCCTTTCCGTCCGCATATAGAGGAAAGATTGTTGTCATGTCATTTATATATACACATTGTCCCGACATTTGTCCCCTGACCACAAACAACATGCAGCACCTGCAGGATACGCTCACCGCAGATAAATTAAAGGGGGTGGAGTTTGTCACTATGACTTTCGACCCCAACAGGGACACCCCTTCGGTGTTGAAAGAATACGCCGAGATTCGGGGGATAAAATTCGGCGATTGGGATTTCCTCAGCGGCAGCGACGCGAATACCGATTCGATCACGTACGCGGTCGACGTCAGATATTTCCCGAACGATTCGACGTACTCGAAGGACGGTCGGCTCTCATATTACATCACGCATACCGACAAATGTGTTTTAATGGACCGGGACGGAAGGGTCCGCGGCGAATACAGCGGGAGCCAGCTCGATTTCGGGAAGATTGTAAGAGACATAAAATCATTGGAATGAGAAAATGGCAGCATTATTTATTTCGATGTTAATGTTCCTATCAGGAAACCAGCCCGGTTTGGCGGTCAAGAACGCAAGCGTAGGCGTGGCGGCAAAAGGGATGAGCAGTGCGGCATTTTTCAGGATCGTGAATAATTCCGGTGAGGCCGATACACTATACGGCGTCAAAGCGGAATTCGCGGAGATGGCACAGCTGCACGAGTCGTTCAGGAAAGACGGGATGGTCGGGATGCGCCCGGTGAAATTCGTGGCGATCCCCGCAAGGTCGTCGTTTTATTTCAAACATGGCGGGTACCATGTTATGTTGATGAACGTTAAAGAGGATTTGAAGGCTGGCACCAGTGTCAAGCTGGAACTTCTCTTCAAGCGGGCGGGCGTGATAACTGTGGAAGCAACAGTGAAACACTGAGTCAATAGCATGAATGAGAGACGGGGTAATTCACCGGGTCTGACCGCTGCCGAGGCGAAGCGGTTCTACGATTCGATCGGCAAAAAACAGGACATCCAGTTTTACGAAAACCGCGCACTGAAAGCGCTCATCAGTTACTCCGAATTCCACTCGGCGCGGAACGTGTTCGAGTTTGGCTGCGGAACGGGGCGTTTCGCCTTGGAGCTTCTCACGCGGCATCTGAGTGAAGAGTGTACATACCGCGGCATCGACATAAGCGACACGATGACGGGACTCTGTAACGAGAGACTCGCCCGATGGCGCAATCGTGCCTCAGTCGAACTTGTCAGCGGGGCCACCAAGATCGACGCAGCCGACAATATGTACGATCGGTTTGTCTCGACTTACGTCTTCGACCTTCTGAGCGATAGCGACATGCGTGACGCCCTGAATGAGGCACATCGCGTCCTTCGCCCGGGCGGGCTCCTTTGTGTCGTCAGCCTTACCCGGGGCGATACTCCTTTCGGCCGCTTCGTTTCGTCCGCGTGGACGAGGCTTTTTACATACAGGCCATACTGGGTCGGCGGCTGCAGGCCCATCGAAACCGGCAGATCCCTGGACAAAACCAGATGGGATACGGTTCACGACGAAGTCATCTCAGCATTCGGCATAAGCTCGGAAGTACTAGTTGCCAGAACGGTTGGGAAGGACGTTTGACATGAGCAGCGGGGATACGCCGGGTCGACTCTTCGCGGGAGCGACACTTGTAATAGGAGTTCTATTCACCGTCCCCGGTGTGATTCTCATTGTGATTGGCCTACTCATGCTTGTAACTGGCGCGAGCGAGTTCACGGACGCGGTCCCGTGGTGGTTTCTCCTGTTGCTGGCCGGGTTAATCGCGGTTATCCCCGGCGGTGTCTTTCTATTCGTGTCGTGGCGCCTCAGGAAGGCGGAAGAGGCGGTCACGAAGCTGCACGGTAATTGATTCGGCTTCTCCGGTTAATGTGCGCGCAGTTTTTCCAAGTTGAATTCACACTCAAATGTGGTAAATTCTATTTCCTTATCGATCGGAGAACCTGATGAACCGAAAGCTGCTTTTTGCGACGGTCGTGTCTGCCCTCGGGAGTTTTCTTTTCGGCTTCGACACGGCGGTCATTTCCGGAACCACCAAATTCATCACCGGCTATTTCCAACTCACCGACGCCTCTCTCGGCATGACGGTCTCTATCGCATTGTGGGGCACGGTGGTCGGGGCGATAGCGGTGGGCAAGCCGGGGGACATACTCGGAAGGAAGAAGCTCCTTTCAATATGCGGAGCGCTCTATTTCTTTTCGGCGCTCGGATGCGCCGTTGCCACCGGGTGGTACACGCTTCTGGTCTTCAGGTTCATCGGCGGGCTGGCGATCGGCGCGGCTTCGGTGATGGCGCCGATGTACATTGCTGAGATCTCACCGGGCAGACTGAGGGGCAGGCTGGTCGCGGTGGCTCAGTTCAACATTGTGCTCGGCATCCTGGTGGCATTCTTCTCGAACTACCTTCTCGTCGGCGTCGGACCCGACAACTGGCGGTGGATGTTCGGAGTAATGGCGATACCTGCAGCCCTTTTCTTCATACTCCTTTTCTTCGTTCCGGAAAGCCCTCGGTGGCTCGTGAAGAAATCGCGTGTGACGGAAGCTCAATCGGTTCTCGAGAAAGTTGGCGCGGAAAATGTGGGGAATGAAATATCGGAGATCGTGAACTCGCTCAAAGAGGAGACGGGACAGGGCGCGGCTAAACTGCTCCAGAAGAAATACGGGTTTGTAATTATGTGCGCGATGCTCCTTGCGGTCTTCAACCAGCTTTCCGGCATAAACGTCATCATGTACTACGCGCCGATGATATTTGAGAAAGCGGGGGCGAGCACGAACGCCGCCATGCTGGAAGCCGTCGCGGTCGGCGTAACCAACATGATCTTCACCATCATAGCCATGTTCTTCATAGACAAGTTCGGCCGGAAGACGCTGCTGCTGATAGGTGCGGTGGGCATGTTCTTCTCCCTCGCCGGCGCGGCACTGCACTATTACGACGAGACCCTTTTCGGCAGCACGGGCGTCGTTGTCTTCATCGTCGGCTTCATAGCGTTCTTCGCCTTCTCGCAGGGCGCAGTCATCTGGGTTTTCCTGGCCGAAATATTCCCGAACAAAGTGAGATCTAAAGGGCAGGCGCTCGGCTCTTTCACACATTGGATCATGAACGCGATCATCGGTCTGTTATTCCCGATCGCGCTTGCCGGCTTCGGCGGCGGAGACGTCTTCATGTTCTTTGCGGTTATGATGATCCCGTTTTTCTTCTTTGTCTGGAAAGTGATGCCGGAGACAAAAGGGAAATCACTGGAGGAGCTGGAGAGAATTGTGGTATCGCAGTAGGATTTTCATGGGACAGTTATGAAAGAATCAGGAGCTAAAATGATCGCCGCGAAGCCATCGTTCGTTCTCAAGATCGTTGTGATGGCGGTTCTGCTCGGGGTTATCCCCGCCGCCGCGCAAATGCCGCCGATAAGGATCGCCTGTATCGGTAACAGCATAACCATCGGATATGGCCTTCCCGATCCCAACTCCGCATATCCTCAACAGCTCGGCAGGCTTCTCGGAAGCAAGTATGATGTAAGGAATTTCGGAGTCAGCGGTAGAACGATGCTGAAGGAAGGCGATTACCCGTACTGGAAGGAAAAGTTCTACAAGGAAGCTCTCGCGTTTAAACCGCAGATCGTGACTATCTGTCTCGGTACTAACGACAGCAAGCCGTGGAACTGGAAATACAAAGCAGACTTCTTCGACGATTACATGGACATGATACATTCGTTCAGGGAAGTTAATCCGAACGTTCAGATCTTCGTATGCCTGCCGCCTCCGGTGTTCAATTCGAAATTCGGGATTACCGATTCGGTGGTTCACCGCGAAGTAGTGCCGATAGTCAACGCCGTCAGGATAGCGTCCGATTCATATCCGGTAGACTTCTATAATACAATGACGGCAGACAGTGCGGATTTCTTCGACGGCGTTCATCCCGATTCGACCGGCGATTCTATCATGGCACACATAGCGTATGAGGCGATCCAGTCGAGTCCGTCGGGGATAATAAGGGATTTCAGTGCGGGCGCTCGCGACGCGGCGGGTCACGTGACGCTGTACTGGGAGACGACCGCCGGTTCGACGGTGACTCTCAACGGCAAGAAAGTGGACGCATCCGGCTCCATGGCGATGACACCGGCTGTGAACTCGACATACACCCTGGTCACTTCCGGAGCGGTCTCCGATACGAGCACTGTAAGCTTCCCGTGAAGTTGGAGGTCGCTCTTCAATTTCTATCTGAAGCATGATTCTTCTGAAACTAAAGCGATTGGAATTGGCAAATGATTAATACAAGTTCTCCCGGCGAAGGGTCGCTGAATAATTCGGGCAAGGCCCAGAGCTATCGCGGCCCGTTCGCGATAATGACGACACTCTTCTTCATGTGGGGATTCATGACCGCGTGGAACGATATCCTTATCCCGCGTTTCAAGGAAGCCTTCACACTGAACTATTTTCAGGCGATGCTTGTCCAGTTTGCGTTTTTCGGAGCCTACTTTGTCGGCTCGCTGGTCTACTTCACCGTTTCCGTTACCAAAGGAGACCCGATTGCGAGGATCGGTTACAAGAACAGCCTCGTGATCAGTCTGCTGGTTTCGGCTTTGGGGAGCGCGTTGTTCTGGCCCGCGGCAAGCATGACGTCTTATCCGCTGTTTCTCGTTGCGCTGTTCATTGTGGGCCTCGGGTTCGCAATGCTGCAGATTGCCGCAAACCCGTACGTCACCATACTTGGACCGGAGCGGACGGCGTCGAGCCGTTTGAATCTGGCGCAGGGTTTCAACTCGGTCGGAACAACTCTTGGCCCGCTGATCGGAGGTTATCTGATTTTTGAGTATTTCAACCGTGCGGGCGCGAACGGGGCGGATTCCGTTAAAGTGCCTTACATTGTGTTCTGCGTTGTCTTCCTGGTCCTTGCCGCGGTCTTCTTTTTCGTTCGCCTGCCTCATGTGGGAGAAGGGAAAATCGAGCGTGGCGCCGGCGCACTTAAATTTCCGCACGTTGTCCTGGGTATGATCGCGATTTTCATGTACGTCGGAGGCGAAGTGTCGATCGGAAGTTCCATAATTAATTTTCTTGGCCAGCCGAGCGTTGCCGGGTTGACGGCCATTGAAGCGAGCAAATATGTGTCGCTATTCTGGGGCGGCATGTTGATTGGGCGGTTCATGGGGGCGGCGGAGCTGAGCGAGATGAAACGAAAAAACAAGCAGATCATTCTTGCCGCCATCCCTGTCGCGGCCTTTGTAATTCTCGGCTTCCTCAGCGGTTGGAACGTTGTTGAGCATTATCTGCCCTTGCTTGCCGGCTGCTGGTTCATGTTTCAGTTCGGGAAAGCAAACGCGGGCCGGACATTATCGATATTCATGGCAACGATAGTGCTCCTGCTGTTGACGGCCATTATTGCCGGCGGCAGGGTCGCCATGTGGTGCGTTGTCGGGGTCGGCCTGTTCACATCCATCGGCTGGTCCAACACATTCTCTCTCGCCCTCGAAGGAACGGGAATATACAAGAGCCAGGTCTCTTCGCTTCTCGTCATGGCCATTTTAGGCGGCGCTATTCTTCCGCCGTTGCAGGGCCACATTGCCGACCTCGGCGGATTACAGATTTCGTACATAGTGCCGCTGATCGCTTACTCCTATGTGGGCTTTTACGGTTTGAAGGGGCACCGCATCGGTCGCAACAAACCCCAGGCGGCGGCGTGATGCCTCCGATTGCAATCGAACTGATTCTTACTTGAGGGATTTCGGATGAATTACAGCGCAGATAAAAGGACCGTGATGACCCTTGACGCGGGAGGAACCAACTTCGTCTTCACCGCGATGCGGGGGAACGAACAGATCGTAGATGAGATTTCACTCCCGTCGAACGCGGACAATCTCGACAGGTGCATGTCGACCGTCGTGGACGGGTTCAGCCAAATCAAGTCGAAGCTTAGAGATAAACCCGCCGCCATTAGCTTTGCATTTCCGGGACCGGCGGACTATCCAAACGGAATTATCGGAGAGCTGCCCAACCTCCCGGCGTTTCGCGGCGGCGTCGCGCTTGGCCCGATGCTCGAGGATAAATTCGGGCTTCCGGTGTTCATCAACAACGACGGGGATCTTTATGCTTACGGTGAAGCCATCGCGGGTTTCCTGCCGTATGTAAACGCCTTGCTCGAGAAGGCCGGAAACCCGAAGAGATACAGGAATCTCGTGGGTCTGACTCTCGGGACGGGCATCGGAGCGGGCATAGTACGCGACGGGAACCCATTCATCGGAGATAATTCCATAGCCGGCGAGATATGGCTCCTCCGCGACAAACTTGACCCGACGATGAATGTCGAGGAACATGCCAGCATAAGAGGCGTGAAGCGGGCCTATGCGCGGGGGCAGAAGATCAAATTCGAAGAGACGCCCGAGCCTAAAATCATATATGAGATTGCCGTTGGGAAGAGAGAAGGGAACAAACAGGCGGCCATCGGGGCTTTCAGGGAAATGGCGGAGGCGACCGGCGACGCGATATCCAATGCGATCACCCTGATCGACGGGCTGGTCGTGATCGGCGGCGGACTGGCCGGCGCTTCGAGCGTCTTTCTTCCGTTCCTGGTGGAAGAGATGAACAGCACCTACACAGGCCCGGACGGCAACAAGTTTCGCCGTCTCGCCGCGAATGTTTACAACCTTGAGAATCCACCGGACGTCGACAAGTTCGTTCGAGTTTCGTCGAAGGAAATCCAGGTCTACGGCTCTCAGAGGAAGGTGAAATACGACCCAGAGATAAGGATTGGTGTCGGGATATCCAAAATCGGCACGAGCAGAGCGATCGCGATCGGGGCTTACGCGTTCGCTTTGAGTTCACTGGACGAATGAGTTTGCCTGTTGTTCGCCCCGGTAAGAGCCGGGGCGGACATCCATTCCAAGACCCGCAAGTCGAGAAACAGTCCGAGGCACTTCCGCCTCTTAACATCGCGAAATCATTTCCGTCCCTTGAAACAAGTCGTCAAGTCGAATGAGCTCGCTCCAGAAATGAACGAATTGCCTGAGACCGCCCAGTTGACAAGCCAAACCTTGTCCGGCAAGGCACTTTTACTTTTGGGACTTTTCCTGGAAGCGCGGACCGTCACTCTTTGCCCGCGCTCATTTCCTGGTCATATCTGTACTGGCCGGAACTATCCCGGGCAAAGGAGTTGTTGAAGATTGCCTGGGTAGTCAAGTTCGCAAAAAAAACGGTGGTGTCTCAGTTTGAAATTAAACCACATATGCCGCTTTGTCGCGGATACCGCGCCACGCGGTGCGGCATCCCGTATATCCTTTTTGATATTAATGAACGGGAGAAACATAGAACACATGGGTAGGACGAGTTTCTATGCTTTTCTATGTGCCTGCGCACCGAAGTGCTTCGGCACACAGGTGTGCCTATGTGGTTGAATTGAAATGGCGGTTCGATTTAAGTTGAAACTGAGACACTACCAAAAAAACGGGTTCCGACTTGTTGACATTCAGAATAAATGTTTGTATCATTAAACCGGTTCAATTGAAATTGAACTGTTACAAATAGGTCTGTCCACGGTTGCCGTAAGCGGCGGTGTGACAGCGAGTTGGTTGAGGACACGCACTTTTGAATTTATCGCCCATGGTATTGTTAAGTAGCGTAACTCAAAACGACCAGAGTTCTGAGTCGCTGCAGATGGTGTGGTAAACAAGTGATACAGGAAGAGATGCTCGGCTGAAAGTACCTCGATGTGCGGGATGCCGATTCATTGAACCAAACAACCATCGAATAGGGAGAAGCACGAATGCCTGGCATCGAGGAAGTGGATAGTTCGGTGCTGCTCGGCGAGGATGAGAACCTGTCTCGCAAAGGTTCCACTTCTCAGGGCAAGCAGAGTGTCGGCCGGCTTGCGGAAGCGAGCGGCTCGCTCATAGGCAAAAGACTTGGAAGAGAGAAGGAACCCCGGCTTCTCTTCGATACAACCAATTCATTAACGATGAGCCTTCCGTTCGCTCTGAATTTTTACCGCGAGCAAATGTATAGTCATACCCATGAAGTACAACTCTTTCCGGAACCCGTTCTAAATCTTCAGCGCCCAACCGCGGCCACCAACGCGAAGACCCTGGTGGAGACGGAAATTCTGCGCGATAATCAAACCGTTTCATTTGAAAAGGATCCAGGGTGAGCTTGTGGAGAACAGCGCAGAACAGCTGTCGTTAGACGAGAAGGCGAAACACAGCGCAGCTGAAGCCGCAATCCGGGAGGCCTTCGGGAAGCTCTCGGTAAGGGAGAAGGTCGGTTACGGCCTTGGAGACGGCGCAGCGAATTTTGTTTTTCAGACGATGCTCATCTTCCAGCTTCCCTTTTACACCGATGTTTTCGGCATCAGCGCGGTCGCGGCGGGAGTTTTGCTGCTGGTCGGACGCTTCTGGGACGCGTTCTTCGATCCTTTTGTCGGAATTATGGCGGACCGGACGCAAACAAGATGGGGAAAATTCAGACCCTGGGTTCTGTGGACCGCGATTCCTTTCGCGGGAATTTTCGTTTTCGCTTTTACTACACCCCATTTCGGTTCGACGGGAAAACTGGTTTACGCCTACGTTACATATATACTCCTCATGGCGCTCTATTCCATGAACAACACCCCGTATTCCGCTCTTAACGGTGTCATGACCGGCGACGTGAATGAAAGGACGTCTCTTTCGTCGTTCCGGTTTTTCTTCTCGATGTCGGTGGCATTTATCGTGCAGGGATTGACACTGCCACTGGTTGACAAGTTCGGCCAGGGGAACGCGCAGAAAGGGTGGTCGTTGACGATCGGGGTGTACGCCGTTATATGCGTAGTCTTCTTCCTTATAACTTTCCTCAGCGCCAAAGAGCGCATCAAGCCCGATCCGAAGCAGAAGGCTTCCCCGAAGAAGGACCTGATCGGTCTTTTGAAGACCGGACCGTGGGTTTCCATGTTTCTGGCAACCCTCTTCATCTTCGTCACTCTGGCGATGTGGGGAAGCGGTATGTTCTACTACTTCACCTACTATGCTGACAAGAATTCGCTGTTCAACTTCCTTCAGGCAATTGGCCTGGGAAAAGTCCAATCGGGGAACGGCGGTTTTGTGTACGGTATTCTTAATGCTTTCGGTCTCATTGTCAGCAAGGACGGGAGCAACACCACCTCGGTCGGATTCAGTCTTTTCAACATGGCCGGTCAGTTCGTAACGATCATTGGCGTCCTTGTTTCCACTGCCCTTGCGAAGCGTTACGGCAAAAAGGCGGTCTTTGTCACAGGCCTGTTCTTCACCGCGGTATTCACTGCGCTGTTCATAGTATTGCCTGCTCAGGCGATAGGGTTTGCGTTCTTGCTGAACATACTTAAGTCGCTCGCCTACGGCCCCACCATTCCTCTGTTGTGGGCGATGATGGCCGACGTCGCGGACTACTCCGAATGGAAAACAAACAGGCGGGCTACAGGGCTTGTCTTTGCAGGAATTGTCTTTGGCCTGAAGGCGGGACTCGGATTGGGCGGGGCAATCTGCGGCTGGATTCTTTCAGCCTATGACTATGCCCCGAATGCCGTACAGACAGGGCACGCCCTTTTCGGAATTCGAATGGCCGCCAGTATTTATCCCGCACTGACTTTCTTTATCGGTGTTGTCGCGATCTTGTTCTACGGGATAGACAAGAAACTGAACATACAGATTCAGAACGAACTGGCTGAACGGCATAAGGCTTTCGAGTACAGTTGATCAAAAGGAAAAGATGTACCCGATCAGAAAAAAGGGATTCAAAATTTTAAATTTCCGGAAATGGTCATCGGGATTTTGGCGATGCCGGTTGAAAGTCGGATGAAATAGATTTGTGATGCAAGGCGCGCTCCGGGCTGTAGGATGAGGCACGGTCGCGCAGCAACCAATTTGAGCAACTACAAGGACGATGTCTGTACCAATGCGAAGACGGCCAAGTACCACAGTCTACAGAAAGAGGGCGGGTAGAAAACCGGGATTTCCAGTTTCGGAAACCCGTATAGGCTTCCGGAGTGGGATGAGCGGTTTGAAGAGGACGGATGCGGAATCCGTATTCTGTTGCGGCGCTATCGTGGCAGGTCGGGGGAAGTACGTCGATCGCAGCCACGATCATGTCTCTGGCAGGGTTGGTGAAGTGATTTCGGCCGTACTCCCTCGGGCTCGTTTCAACATGTCGTCGACTCGCGCAATTGCGGGCGTCGACGCCGAATGCGTTTTGGGTGATTATTCCGTGTCGGAAGAATTTGTCGCTTTCAAAGCGGATTCATGCCGGTCCTGTATTCCTGCAGAATCGGTTCCGATTGAAGTTTGCTTCTCCCTAAGGTCAATCCCGCCCGGGCTTCGGAACAGCCAGGGCGGGACGAATTTAAATCCAGTGGCAAAATCTGTAAGGACGTCAGTAGCGATGGGCCGTCGGCTGTCGCGGATGAACGGGTCTGCCATCGGACGAAATCGGGCGATTCCTGCCGGAAAAATTTCGGATCCGAAGTTGGTGCTACGGTCCGAGGTTATCCTGCAGAGGAACCGGACCAGAAGATGAGAGGTCAACATTCAGAAGTCTAGAGTTTTTGAGGATACAATGTACGTTCGTGAAGGGTTCTCTTCTCGAGTCGGCCGCTCAGGCCCGATAGGCGTGCTGGCCGGTTCGAGTTGCATGATATCCTTTAAGTTAACTATGCGTGTTCACACAAATTTAGAATAGGGAGAAGCACATGCCAATGTATTCCAGGCAATTGTTCATCAAAGTGCTTGCTATTTTGGGTTCGGTCGTTTTGTTTACTGCCCAGTTTGCCATGGCTGCCGGTTCAGGAACTCTCAAAGGGAGGGTGTTCGACAAGGAGACGAAAGAAGCCTTGCCGGGAGCCACCGTCCTCGTGAAGGGTACCAGCACCGGAGCTTCGACCGACCTTGACGGGGATTTCGTGATACACAACGTCCCGGCGGGCGAGCAGACGATTGCGGTCTCGTACGTCGGCTACCACTCGAGCGAGGAAAAGCTGAATATCCCGGACAACCAGACACTTGAGAAAAATTTCTATCTCGAAGCAACGGCGGTGCAGGGAAAAGTCGTGGTGGTCACCGCGCAGGCCGAGGGCCAGATGCAGGCGATCAACCAGCAGCTTTCTTCAAACAAGATCGTCGACATTGTCTCGAGTGCGAAGATTCAACAGCTGCCGGATTTTAACGCGGCACAGGCGATAAGCCGCTTGCCCGGTGTCTCAGTCCTCCAGAGTTCCGGCGAAGCAGATAAGGTCGTGATAAGAGGCTTGGCTCCTCAATACAACGAAGTCGCCGTCGGGGGGATTACACTCGCCTCTACAGGCAGCAATCAGATTGGGGCATCTTCTCTTGAAAATACTGCCGGATCGGTCAGTGACGACAGAAGTGTCGACCTCACGATGGTAACCCCTTACATGATTAAGACCATCGAGGTTTACAAGACACTCACTCCTGATATGGAGGCAAATGCCATCGGTGGTTACGTGAACATGGTTTTGAGGGAAGCTCCGTCCGGATTTCATGGAGATGCCTTGTGGCAGTCGGGCTACACACAGAAAAGCAACACCTACGGAAATTATCGCGCGGTGGTCTCTCTGAGTGATCGGTTTTTCAACGACAAACTTGGAGTGTACGTCCTTGGGGACGCGGAACAGTACGATCGCAGCGCCGATAACATGAGTGCGGGTTACCAAACCGCGGCTTCATACGTGGATGCCTCCGGGTACCGGCCTGTCCGTGTGACCAGCGTGACACTTAATCGACATGCAGAGACCAGGCAGCGATACGGCGGTAATGTGATTCTTGACTACAGGCTCCCTTCCGGCTCCATCAAATCGGTCAACATGTTCAGCCGGCTGAACTCGGACGCCAGTGACTACAATACAACATTGAATTATAATAGCATAAACCACAACATAGATTTTTCATATAGGGGAGGGACTACCACCACAGATCTCGCGGTCAATTCTTTGGAGTTTACGAATGACTTCGGATTTATGTCCGTGGACATCGAGGCGGCTAACACTTATTCGAGAAATCATCTCCCAAGCTCGCCTTATTACACCTTCTTCCAAAACAACTCCCTCACAAATTCTGTTACTGGCGACACAAATATAGTCCCTGAAGATTTGGCGCATTTCGTCAACTACGGTCCGGATACCACGACTTTGTTGGGATCGACAAGTCTGTTCAGCTCCGATTACCACGAGAACGATCAGGTCTACAAAGGCGATTTCAAGATACCGCTGAATTCCGGTTCATTCGTCTCAGGTTTCTTCAAGTTCGGCGGCGAATACAGGTATAATTATCATACTAACGCGCAGAGCACTCCATACATTTCGATAAACCGCGGGAGCGCCGGCAACACCGACATTAATGCCAAGGTCGTGGATTCTCTTTTATCATACTATCCTAATCTGAAGTTTGCGAGTACCGGCCAATTACAGGCGTCTAACTTCACTTCCACTGATTCAAAACTCCTAAGCAGTTTCTTGAGCAACAAATTTGGAAGTGTGGATTGGGCCGCAGACCCGGCCATCCTGAATTGGGCGCTCAACTATATAGCACAGAATCCGGCACTTCGGGCGTATAATTCTGTCGGCGGATGGTTCGATGGACCATACCAGAACCTCCCCAATACATACAAATATATCGAAAAATATTACGCCGCATACTTGATGTCGGAATTGGATTTCGGTCCGGATTTCATGGTGGTCGGAGGTGCACGTTATGAAGAAACCAGGGGTCTGTACCACGCCTTCAACCTGCTGGATGAACGCAACCCACTGGTCCAGCCGTATTTCCCCGTAACGGCCTATCCGCAGAACCATTACTGGCTGCCCATGGTGCAGGCTAAATATGACTTAGCTCAGTGGGCAGACCTGCGTTATTCATATACTCAGACACTTGCAAGGCCTGACTATACGCAACTTTCGCCGCATTTCAATATCTCAGCGGATTCCCCTCATAGTATCTGGGCAGGCAACCCTGGTCTTAAACCGGCGCAAGCGTACAACCAGGATGTGGAGCTTACTTTCCACAGCAATGACCTGGGGCTTTTATCTATCGGTGGTTTCTACAAGGAGGTGGCGGGCTTTGCATATGCGACGTCGTACCAGCTCTATAGCAAGAGCGTTTACGATAAGCTCGGGATAACAGGGCTCGACTCTTTGAATTCATTTGCTCCCTTCTTGACCACCGCGGATGCCGGTGCGACTTTGAACACTTATGTCAACAGCCGCTACACGGCCTATGTGAAGGGAATCGAGGCCGACTTTGAAACGAGGTTCTGGTACCTGCCCGCTCCTTTAAACGGAGTAGTGTTCGGGATCAACTACACCCACATCTGGTCGAAGGCCACCTATCCATACTTCGATGTCAAGGCCGTAAGAGGAGTAATAACCCAATACACAGACAGCACAAGAATCGGACGACTTGTCTATCAACCCAACGATATAATGAACACTTACATCGGTTATGATTACAGAGGATTCTCAGCCCGGTTATCCTTCGTCTTTCAGGGAAACTCAGTCACCTACATCGGTGCATATCCTGAGCAGGACGGATATTCCAACAACTACTTCCGAATAGATGCTTCGGCAAGGCAAATGCTGCCTTGGAAGGGACTTCAGTTGTATTTCGATGCGAACAATCTCAACGGCGAAACAAACATTTCGACGGAGAATGCGATTGGCGGTTTCACGTCGGAGCAATACTACGGCCTTACCGCGGACCTGGGAATCAGATATACGCTGTGAAGAAAGGATAGGTGTAAAAATGAATTTGTCGGGAAAGAATGCCGCCGAGCGGAAATGCTTCAATTGTGGGAGCACCGGCGTCCTTTCTGATAGTACTTTGAGTCTTTTGTTGCGGAATTCAAAACAACCAAAAAAGGAGAGGTGACATGAAGTTACTTTTTATTGCGTTGCTCTTTGCAGTCTTACCGATTTCCCTCTTTGCACAGACGGATACCGTGGTGGTCACTAGTGATCTTACTACGAGTACCGAAGGGAACCTCAATAACGCTATCGGCAACGTTATCAAGGCTGACTCAGCCAATCACACCAATAACCTGTCGAATACCGTTTTCATGCTCCAGCCCTATGGTTATTATATTCTGACTGGGACAATTACAACCCCACCGCATTCGCATCTTTACCTTGTGGGACCGGATCCAGGCAACACTCAATCGGCCTCCTTGCCTCAAATAGTTTGGACCAGCAGCGGCGGCGTGACCACAACATATAATTTCGACTGCTATGGCGATGTCACGATGAAAAACGTCTGGATTCTATGCGCAACAACAGCCGGCTCTCAGGTGGGTTCGAGTATCGTGATAGAGGATGATTCCCTCGCAGACCTGAGCGGCAAAGGTGAACACGCAAAGTTCGATGACTGCATATTTGACTACATGAATATAGGTAATGGCGGTGGAGCGATAGAGCCCGCGTGCAAACAATTTCATTGCACAATTACCAATTCTTATTTCCGGAATTTCACTGATCCCCATTATCGCTACTATGGCCGACCGGTGTCTTGGACGTATCAAAGTACAACATGGCACACCGACAGTATCTCGTTCGAGAACTGCACCATTGCAAACTGCGGATATGCCTATATGCAGGAATCGCCGGAATATGCCGACTACGTCTCGTTCAATCACTGCACTTTTCTTAACACGATGATGTACACGCTGGAATCATCTTACTGGTGGAACCTATCGGTGACAAACTGCATTTTCATGAACTCATACTTAATGGGAGATATACCTTCGCAGGACGGAACCAGCATGACCCCTGTCGGTGGCACGATAAACGTAGACAGTGTGTCGACTTTCGGGTTCACGGTGCCCTTCACCGATTCCTCATCCGCTCCGGTGGCGCGGCAGCGTCATATACTCTTTGCGAACTGCAGTTACGGCTACGACAGCTGGTATATAAATTTCCTGGCAAACAATCAATACAACGACACCGCGAGCGCCCTCAACAAGCTATACCTCATGCCGCTGATGAGCGGCAAGACGTACAGGGAGTTCTTTGGAGACGATCCGGCTGGCAATAAACTCTTTCCTTATATCAATATGGTCAAGATTTATCCGGCTGATTTGACCACCGACACTACGCGTGGTCTTTATGACCCGAATGCGAATCCCGGCTTTATTTTACCCCCCACCAACATCGACAGCATAGAGAGTTTCTGCCTTGGCAGATGGATAACGGGGCAGAACGTCAGCTGGGCTTACGACCCTTCGTCCGACGTTCAGCAGGTCTGGCCGATGAATGAGGATCTGTCTTACACGAACTCCACGTTGATGACCGCCGGTATGGGTGGCTTCCCGCTGGGGGACCTCTATCACTGGTGGGGACCATCTTCGTCAACGAACGACTATACTCCGTGGTTGGCACAAGCGGCGCAAGAGCATGCGACAATCTCCTCTTGGCTGAACACCGGGAAGCTCACGGCTGTCAGGGAAACAGGGCCTACCGTTCCCGCAAGCTACGAGCTTTCTCAGAACTATCCGAACCCGTTCAATCCGACGACTCAGATTAAATATTCGGTACCGAGGAACGGCTTCGTGACTCTGAAAGTGTACAACGTTCTGGGACAGGAAGTAGCAACGCTCTTCTCAGGTGTACAACGTGCCGGGAATTATGCCGCAACTTTCGACGGAAGTAGGTTTGCTAGCGGAGTCTATTTCTATCGGTTGCAAGCCGGAAGCGTGTCCATAACCAGGAAGCTCATGTTAATCAAATAACTATTTCACCTTGCAATCACGATAACTGCGACTCACTCGCACCCATCTCAAGGAACAGTGAGTCGCGGTTACCCGGTCGCAAAGGCAACCATTTGGCCAAAGGAGGTGATCCTATCGTGAGGGGAAAGCGTTCGTAGCTGTGTGCGCTCTCTAAAATGGCGCGAAGCGACTTAAGAACTCCGCTTCGAACAATTAACTGATACTCCTTAAAGAGGCAGGATTTTACTAGTCAACAAAAACTTTGGAGGAGATATGAAAACCTTTGTACGTTTGTTCTCAGCTGGAGCGTTCCTGTTCTTGCTGGGATTGAGTACGTCGAACGCGCAGGAAGTAACGTACTCTGCCGGACCGGCGATCTCTCCATCAGCAGCCGCCTCAAACGGTGGCTTCGCGTGGGCAGATCTGTATGGGAATGGCAATTTGGATGTCTTTATTCCATCCATCAACATTATCAAAAATAATATAACTACCTTCACTCAGGATGCGACGGCGTCCGCAAATCTTCCGCTTAACACAAACGATGTCGGCGGACTCTTGGCTGACTTCAACGGCGACGGCGTTCCTGACCTGTTTACAACTAATGGCGGCACTCCCAGTTCTGGTCTATTTTATAACACCGCCGGGGTGTTTGTCCCAGCAACGGGGACCGGTGATCTTGCCACGGCGGGGCCTACTGGCGAAGTCTTCATTGGAACTGCGGCGGCAGACATCGACCATAGTAATTACCTTAGCCTTGCGTGGAGTGGAAGCTTCACAGGTATTGCCGGTAGTAATCAGGCAGCACCGGTAGCTTCCGGAGGCGGAATATGGCTACTTAAGGGAGGTGCCTCCGGTTTTACTGATGTAGGAAGAGGAGCAACTGCATCGAATCTCGCAATAGACACCTCGCTTTCATTCGAATCCTGGGATGTACGCTTCTTCGACGCAAATAATGACGGCTATCCCGATTTATTGATGCCGAGTTTCCGAAATGGATTTACCAAAGTAGACACCGGAACATCGGGTGCTCGAAAGGGATGCGTCCTCTTTATTAACAATGGATCCGGCAAGTTTTATATTCCAACTGCTGCAACCCTTGGACGTCCGATCTATGCGATCGATTCTGTGGTGCTTAATTCTGCCGGAAAAGCCGACAGTATCACTTATGCCAGTCTTCATCCGGATACAGGAATCATTGTCGATGATACGGTTCGGCATTTTGCTGCCATTGGCGAACAATGGGGTGACCTCAACAACGATGGCATCGAGGATCTGATATTGAACGGGCTTAATGCAAACGATAACCGCGATGGCAATGGAAAATACGTGGCCGATGTTATCCTGTACGGAAAGGGAGACGGCACGTTTACGTACAAGTGGGATGGAGTACATGTCGTTGCCAACAACGGAATTGTTCAGGCTGGGAACCAACGCGGAATAGACATAGGCGACTACAATAATGACGGGTTGGCAGATATATATGCGTCCGCGACTTACGGACCCCAGCATTTGTACAGGAACAACGGTGATGGTACGTTCACTGACGTAGCAAGCCAGGATGCCCTATCGGCAGGTGGTCAGCGATCCGGAGGCTTTGTTGATTACAATAACGACGGCTTCCTTGACATATTCATGTATACCGGTGGGAATAGTATTTTGCAGAAGAACAACGGCAACAGCAACCACTGGATTGGCTTCATACCCATCGGCACGGGCCATAACATGTCGGCAATCGGAGCAAAGTTCACTGTGTGGACGGGAGGGAAGCAGCAGATTCGGGTCATCAAAGCGGAAGGCGGCAGCGCAGGCATGGGCGGAGAAGTGAGGGCAAACTTCGGTCTCGGGACAAACACCAAGATCGACAGCGTGAATGTCTGGTGGCCTGATGGCACAAGACAGACCTACAACTTCGGAGCTGCGAACAACACCATTGCGCTCAACAAATACTACACCATTCAGGAAGAATCTGTAATACCATCGGCACCTGTGACCATAAGACCGTCATGGGCAGCGCATGACACTTCTTTGGCATCTACCGACACACTGAACTGGCAAAAACCGGTGACAGGTGCAGGTACCACAACTTATCAGGTTCAGATAGCTTCAAACCTTTCATTCTCTTCGATAGCGAAGACGGTATCTTCAATACCCGACACCAGTACAATAGTCAGACTTGGACTTTCCACGAAGTACTACTGGCGTGTGCAGGCGTTCGACAATCAGCTGCCGGGCCCATACTCCGCAATCGATAGCTTCCGTACGAAAGTTGTCCCTGATACGGTAACCCCGACACAATTGTTGCCGTTGAACGCTTCGACGACTGCGCCCAATAAGCCTACTTTGGTGGTCAGCTATGTCCCCACGGCATCGACCTATCATTTCCAGGTCAGATCGGACTCCGCCACAGGCTTCAAAAACACGAGCGGATTCATCGTCAACGACTCGACCAGCGATTTTGATACCACTTACACCGTCACGACGGCCCTGACTCCGAGTAAGACGTATTACTGGCGCGTCCGTGGATACAATCCCGCAGGATCGTCGAAATGGTCTCCGGTAGACTCGTTCACTATCATGTACCTGCCTGCGACGCCTGTCAAAGTGTATCCGACTGCAGATCAGGCGAACGTGCCGGTCAACCCTCTGGCCTTGAAGTGGCATCATGAGGCCGGCGACAGCAATTTCGTCGTCCGGTTGTGGACTTACACGACCGGCGGACAGGTTCTCATGGCCGATACGACAAATCATGATACTTCGTGGACGATAGGGAGCGGTCTAATGAACCGCGCGACCTATTACTGGGAGGTGCAATGCTACAATCAGGGTGGCGCGAGCGCTTTCAGCGCAGTAGATTCATTCACGAGCGTCATCGAACTGAGTAGCCCGCCAGTAGCCATCTCGCCGAAGGGCGTTGCAACTCCTGCCGGAAGGAAAACATTCTTCACCTGGAATCCTGCAGCGAATGCACAGTGGTACCACCTGCAAGTCGCAACCGCGAGTGATTTCTCAGGCGACATCGTTGTTGATACCACGATGATTCCGGACACGACTGTGCAGATAGCTGATACTCTCGCACCGAGTACAACGTACTATTACCGTCTCAGCTCAATCAATTTGGGCGGTGAGGGAGCCTTCTCAAGCCCGACGGTCTACAAGACGGGGACAGGAGTCACGGGTGTGCGTAGCGAACCAGGTATGGTTCCAAAAGACTACGCACTATACCAGAACTATCCGAACCCGTTCAACCCATCGACCGTGATCCAGTACGATTTGCCGAATGCATCGAACGTCACTCTCAAGGTCTACGACGTCCTCGGCAGAGAAGTCGCGACACTGGTCAACGACAAGCAGGCCGCAGGGTCATATCACGTGACCTTCAATATGGACAGATTTGCCAGCGGTATCTATTTCGTAAGATTTGTTGCTGGTAAATACGTCCACACCGAAAAGATGATGCTTCTTAAGTAGTAGTTCTCCTTGTGGTGATTGTCCCGGTTCCGCCGTACGGCGGGGCCGGGATGATTTTTTTGAAGGGAAAATTCTTAGGTACGGGTTTACAAATCACGAGCATTTCGAGTAGATTAAATATAGAGATGAAACCAAGCCGTTTTCGGCCTCTTTTCCAGAAAGCGCTGGTTCTGTCAATCGTTTCCCTCCTTTGCGTCGTACCTTCAACTGCTGCGGCCGTCCCGCAACAGCATTCCGCTTTCCATGAAAAGAGCTACGCAAATCTTTTCGTGCAACTCCTTGGCAAGGATAAGAAGGAAGTGCGCGCGAGGATCGACTCTGCCTTCAGCCAGCTCTTTCTTCGGCGACGACGGCACTGAGCGCGTTTACTATCCTGTCCCGCGAGCGGGATCTTCGACCGGCGAGGACGTCGCCTACGACGCCGCAGGCATGGGTTACGTCGAGGACATCGCGAACCATGACGCGCGAACGGAAGGTATGTCGTACGGGATGATGATAGCCGTCCAAATGAACCGGAAAGACGTGTTCGACAGGATATGGAAGTGGGCGAAGACGTACATGCAGAACAAGAGCGGGCCGCACAAAGGTTACTTCGCGTGGCATTGCAGAACTGACGGGACGGTCATTGATTCCAATGCCGCTTCCGATGGCGAGGAATGGTTTGTAATGTCGCTCTTCTTCGCTTCAGCAAGGTGGGGAAGCGGGACGGGAATATTCGATTACCAGAAAGAGGCGAATGAGATACTTAATACGATGCTCCATAAGGAAGACGAACCGGGACGTGGCGAAGTGACCGACATGTTCAACAGGAAAGAGAAGCTTGTCGTTTTTGTTCCGACACTCCATGCAAACGGATTTACGGATCCATCGTATCAGCTTCCACATTATTACGAGCTCTGGTCGAAGTGGGCGGAGAAGGACAACGACTTCTGGCGGGAGGCTGCGACGGCAAGCCGGGCACTTCTTAGGAAAGCGGCAAATCCCGAAACAGGACTATCACCTGATTACTGCAATTTCGACGGGACGGCGGTGAAGTGGTGGCGCGGCGGACACGAGGATTTTCGGTTCGACGCCTGGCGTGTCGCGATGAACGCGGCAATGGATTACGAGTGGTTCGGAAAGGACGAGTGGGAGGTAATGGAGTGCGATAAGCTCCTCGATTTCTTCAGGGGCCAGGGAATAAACGATTACGGCAATCAATATACGCTTGATGGTAAAGAACTAGGAAAGGACCACAGCACGGGTCTCGTGGCGATGAACGCTGTAGCCGCACTGGCGAGTACGAATGCAGATAGAAAAGAATTTGTCGAAGCACTGTGGGACGCGAAGATACCTACCGGGTTATATAGATACTACGATGGAATGCTGTATATGCTTGCAATGCTTCAGGTCAGCGGGAATTTCAGGATATATGGACCGACGGGAAAATAGAAGCAAGAGGCAAGATGTAAGATGACAGATACGGAAAGTAGATGGAATATTGGAACAATGGAATTTGGGAATAATGGATTTATGGATGAATGGATTACCAAGTCCCGTAGGGACGAGATGTTTATAGCCCGCAGGGGTGACATATTTGTAGAGAAAGCCGTTCAACGGCAAATGATAACCCCGTCAGGGGTGAGATATGAGATGGGTGTCATGGGCCGGACTTTCCTGTTGAAAATTCTTTTGATCACCATGCTTGTTTCACCCGCAAGTGTTTTTGCCATTGGTGGGAAATCCTATGTTCGCTTTGCGAGCGCGGCGGGTGAATTTCCGTTGTCAGTGTCAGGCAAGTCCGCGCCGATCTGTGTGAGCCCGAAAGACTATGCCGGTGTCCGGCTTATTGTGGATAAATATTTCGGCAACGATATCGCAAGCGTGACGGGAGCGAACCCTGAAATTTCAGTCGACACGATTCCTGAATCGAAAGAAGTGGTAATTATCGGGACTATCGGGAAGAGCCCGCTGATAGATGAGCTCATAGCTGACAATAAACTAGACGTAACCGGTATCAAAGGAGAATGGGAATCATATCTGATTGAACCGGTTGACAACCCTTTTCCGGGTGTGGATCGTGCTCTTGTTATTGCCGGGAGCGATAAACGCGGCACGATATACGGGATGTTTGATATTTCGGAGCAGATCGGCGTATCGCCTTGGTACTGGTGGGCCGACGTTCCGGTTAAACATCACGACAATCTATATGTGCTTCCGGGCCGGCATACCGAAGGTCCGCCATCTGTCAAATACCGGGGCATATTCTTAAACGACGAGTGGCCCGACCTTACTGACTGGGTGATAAAGAAATATGGTTTCGCGCCGACGAGCGAAAATCCTCCCATTCCCCGTGGTGTCGCGAACTACGGACACGAGTTCTATGAACATATATTCGAGCTCCTCCTGCGGTTAAAGGCTAACTATCTCTGGCCCGCGATGTGGAACAACGCATTCAACGAAGATGACACGCTGAACGCGAGGCTCGCGAACGAGTACGGCATAGTCATGGGAACGTCTCACCAGGAGCCGATGCTCCGGGCGCAGAAGGAGTGGGACAGGCGGTACATGAGAACGCTCGGCCCGTGGAACTACGCGAAGTTCCCGGACACGCTGAACAACTTCTGGCGTGAAGGGATCAAACGGAACAAGAACTACGAGAGTATCGTCACGATCGGCCTCCGCGGCGAGAACGATACACCGATGGCGTCGGGCGGTTTGGACTCGAATATGGATCTCCTCAAGAATATAATCGCCGCGCAGCGAAAGATACTCGCGGAAGAAATGAATCCCGATGTCACGAAGATCCCCCAGCTCTGGTGCCCGTACAAAGAGGTTATGGCATATTACAACGCCGGTATGAGAGTACCCGACGACGTAACGATGCTCTGGACCGACGACAACTGGGGAAACATCCGAAGGCTCCCAGCTCCTGAAGAACGCAATCGCAGCGGCGGAGCCGGCATCTACTACCATTTCGATTATCACGGCGGTCCGAGGAATTATCAATGGATAAACACAGAATCCGATCGCGAAGATCTGGGACCAGATGTCGCTCGCGAAACAATACGGCGCGGATCGGATATGGATAGTCAACGTCGGACACCTGAAAGGTTACGAATTACCGATTTCATATTTTATGGACCTTGCGTGGAATACGAACCGGTGGACGAACAGCAACATCGACGAGTATACGCAGCTCTGGGCTCAGCAGCAGTTCGGCAGTGAGTACGCCGGACAAATCGCGGACATTCTCTCCAAATACACGAAGTACAACGGGAGGCGCAAACCCGAATTGCTCGGTCCGACAACTTACAGCCTTGTGCATTACCAGGAAGCCGAAAATGTCGTCGCCGATTTCAAGGGCATAACCGACAAGGCCGAGCAGATATATAAAGAGCTTCCTGAAAACGATCGCGACGCTTTTTACGAGCTGGTTCTTTTCCCAACCAAAGCGAGCGAGATATTGAATGAAATGTATTATGCCGCGGGGAGAAACGAGCTCTATGCAAAACAGGGCCGCGCGAGTACAAATGAAATGGCTGCTGAAACTCGGTCATTGTTCGGCGCGGATACCAGCCTGATGGCGTATTTCAACCACACGTTTGCCGGCGGGAAGTGGGACCACTTCATGGACCAGCCGGTCATAGGATACACGAGCTGGAACCAGCCTCAAGAGAATAACCTCGGAGCGATTGACCTCACTGAACTTAAGATTCCGCGCACCGCGTCGATGGCCGTCGCGGTTGAAGGTTCAAGCGACTCATGGCCTTCAGTGCAGAACGGAGACCGGAGGCGGGAGTCAGAACCGGTGCTGCCGGATTTCGACTCCTACAATCGACAGATTTATTACATAGACATTTTCAACCGCGGTAGTATCCCTTTCGAATATTCCGTAAAGTCCAGCAAATACTACGTGAGGGTGTCATCTGAAAGGGGGAGAGTCGAAGATCAACGCAGGATTTATGTAAGCGTGAATTGGAGACGGGCTCCGAAAGGAAGACATCGTGTTCCTATTTTCATAAATCAGATCGGACACCGAAACAGAGTGGTGGTCTATGCTCAGATAAACAATCCGATTTACCCTAACCTGGATCAGGTGGACGGTTTCGTCGAGGGCGATGGCTACGTCTCCATTGAAGCCGCGCATTACTCGAAGCGTGTCGACGCCGGTAACCGCTGGATTAGAATCGAAGATTACGGAAATACTCTGTCGGGGATGAGAGCCACCTCTTCGACGGATGATGGGGCGTCTGCTTCCGTTGGGAAGGCTCCTTGTCTCGAATACAAGATGTTTCTGTTCAATTCGGGTAAAGTCGATGTCGACGGCATCTTCAGTCCGACGTTGAACTTCATGCCCGGCCGCGGTCTGCGATACGCGATCTCGTTCGATAACTCTCTTCCCGACACCGTCACTCTCGTTCCGGCAGACTACGTCGCGGGGTACGGGAAAGACTGGGAGAAATCCGTCGAGGACAACGTCCGACACAGCATTACATCTTTCACCTTGGACAAGCCCGGATATCACACGCTCAAGATTTGGTTGGTGGATCCCGGCGTTGTGCTTGGAGAAACTCGTCCTGAACCTCGTCCCGAAAAGTCGGGATCCCTTCGGGAGCGGAGTTAAGTCGAGCTACCTCGGTCCGCCTGAGAGCTTTCATCGCGATGTAAAGAATGACAATCAGGATTGAAGAGCTGATTAGATGGCGGTCTTAAGCAGATTGGAAGAAGGAATGCCGGGTAGAGTACCGGTTTTGTTTCTGCTTGCCGCCGCCCTCTTTGCGGTCTTCGTGCAGGAGGCGTTTGCGCTCGGCGGGGCATCATACGTGACCTCAAAGTATGAGCCGGGGGAATTCGTGCTTTCCGCGTCGGGCAAATCGGCGCCGCTGTGCGTCAGCTCGGAAGATTATTGGGGAGTGGCTCACGCCGTAACAGACTCTGCAGTCCGACATTGAGAAAGTCACCGGCACAAAGCCTGAACTCATTACCGACGGACTTGCGTCGGCGAAGGAAATGGTCATCGCTGGTACAATCGGGAAAAGTCCATTAATAGATGAACTCATCAGAAACAGGAAATTAGACGTGCGCGAGATAGAGGGGAAATGGGAATCGTTCATCATAAAAGTTGTAACGAAGCCGTTCCCGGGTGTCGACCGCGCCCTTGTCATTGTGGGAAGCGACAAGCGAGGGACGATCTACGGCATCTATGACGTCTCCGAAAAAATAGGCGTTTCACCGTGGCACTGGTGGGCAGACGTGCCGCCGAGACATCTCAGTGCCCTGTACGTGAAACCCGGGACATTCGAAGAGGGTCCGCCTTCGGTAAAGTATCGCGGCATTTTTCTCAACGATGAATGGCCCGACCTGACAAACTGGATGATCCACACTTACGGCTACGCAAAACAGAGTGTGCATCCTCCCGTACCGCCGAATGTCGCGAACTATGGTCATTCGTTCTATGAGAGAGTGTTCGACCTTCTATTGAGGCTGAAGGCGAACTTTCTATGGCCGGCGATGTGGAACAACGCGTTCAACGAGGATGACACGCTTAACCCGCGCCTCGCGAACGAGTACGGAATAGTCATGGGAACGTCACATCAGGAGCCGATGATACGCGCACAGAAGGAATGGGACCGGCGATACATGAAGACGCTCGGACCGTGGAACTACGCTAAGTTCCCCGACACGCTAAACAACTTCTGGCGTGAAGGGATCGGACGAAACAAAGACTTCGAGAGCATTATTACGATTGGGTTGCGTGGGGAGAACGACACACCCATGATTCCTGGCGGCAGCCTCACGCAGGACACAACTCTTCTCGGTAACATCATTCGGGAACAGGAAGAAATACTTTCACAGGAAATCAATCCGGATGTAACAAAGATCCCTCAGCTGTGGTGCCCGTATAGTGAGGTATTGGGGTATTATAATGCGGGATTCCGAGTGCCGGACTACGTCACAATACTCTGGCCGGACGACAACTTCGGGAATATCAGGAGACTTCCGACCGACGTGGAAAGGGAACGAAGCGGCGGCGCCGGTGTGTATTATCATTTCGATCTTCACGGCGGACCGAGAAGTTACCAATGGATCAATACGAACACGCTTCCTCAAATATGGGACCAGATGACTCTGGCTAAGGAGTATGGCGCGGACCGGGTATGGATCGTCAACGTCGGTCATTTGAAGGGATACGAGCTCCCGATTTCATATTTCATGGACCTTGCATGGAATACGGGCCGATGGACTAACAACAACATCGACGAATATGCGCGCATGTGGGCACAGCAACAATTTGGTCCCGAGTATGCAAGCCAGGTTGCCGACATTCTTTTGAAATACTCGAAGTACAATAGCCGGAGGAAGCCGGAGCTGCTGAGTCCGAAGACATACAGTGTAATCGACTACAACGAGGCGGAGAATGTCGTTGCGGATTTCAAATCTATAACTGAAGAGGCGGAGACAATTTACAATGAAGTTCCTGCGGAAGAGCGGGATGCATTCTATGAACTCGTTCTTTTCCCGACCAGGGCAAGTTACATACTCAACGATATGTACTATGCTGCTGGCTGTAATGAGCTGTATGCAAAACAAGGCCGCGCGGCTACTAACGAAATGGCCTCGAAGACGAAGGAACTCTTCGCGGCCGATACGAGTCTGATGGGATACTTCAATCGCACTTTCGTTGGCGGCAAATGGAACGGTTTCATGGATCAGCCGTTCATCGGTTACAAGAGCTGGAGTCAGCCGCCGGAAAATAACCTCGACGCTATCGATCTGAAAGAGGTTGACGTACCTGAAGCGGCAAACATGGGCGTCGCCGTTCAGGGGTCGGAGTCGGCCTGGCCGGGTGCCGATGGGCAACCTGTTCTCCGCGGTTTTGATCCGTTCAATGAGACACGGCACTACGTGGTCGTATTCAACAAAGGAAAGACGCCCTTCAAGTTCACCGCAATATCCGATGAGCCGTGGATTCAGCTGTCCACCGATGCCGGCGAGGTTGACGAGCAGACGAAACTGCGGGTCGGCATAGATTGGAAGAAGGCGCCGGCGGGCAGGTCCACCGGAACGCTCGTCATCGCCGGCACGGGTCACGAAATCTCCGTCGGAGTGAACGTAATCAATCCGACTGCAGTAACGCCGAAGACTTTGAATGGTTTCGTCGAGGAGGACGGATACGTCTCGATAGAGGCGGCTCATTATACCCGGTTGACTGAGGATGGAAGTCGTCGATGGATAAACATACAAAACTATGGCCGTACTTTGTCAGGAATGAGAGCGACGGCGCCGGTTAATTTCCCCGACTCGGGTCTCACGGAAAATGCGCCGACCATAGAGTATCAGATGTACCTTTTCGATTCCGGTAAAGTAGATGTGGAAGGTATGTTCAGTCCGACGCTGAATTTCAATCCGGCACACGGGCTGCGCTACGCTGTTTCTTTTGATGACCAGCCCCCGAAAATTGTGGAACTGCTTCCGAAAGATTTCAACTCATGGGGGTTCAACTTCGTGCAGGCGAGAGCGGAGATGGACAATGCCCATTACAGCAGTACTTCTTTCACTATCGATAAACCCGGTTATCACACATTAAAAGTCCGGATGGTGGATCCCGGCGTGGTGCTGGAGAAAATAGTGGTGAACCTCGGCGGCGTGAAGCCGAGCTATCTCGGTCCGCCCGAGAGTTTTCACAGTGGAGTCGCGAACGACAGATGAATAGAAGAGTGGACAATTGTCATTCCGACCGATCCCGACACGCAGGTATTCGTGTCGGGAGAGTGGAGGAATCTTGTGTGGAGGATTAGCCGATGTTGTTTTCAGGAGTTCCAAATGAGATTTCTCGTCGTCCGGTCACGAATGAAGACGGACTCCTCGAAATGACAATGTCGATACTCCGGTCCACCCCAAGCCGTGAGGGAGTTAAACTCCCGAACTACCTCAGGATCGCATTTACCCTAATACTTCTCCTCTTAATATTTCCTGTCCCTCACGCCCGGGCCCACAATATATTTCAGATGTCGCAGAAAGAACGTACCGCTTACTTCGCGAAGATTAATAAGGAATCGTATCAGGATTGGACGAAGGTGATCGGCCTCCTGCGCATCGACCTTCCGAAGAACTTACCCTCGCCGGCGGAAGATCCGAAGCGACCGAGGAATACTTTTCAGAAGACAGGATCGTCCGACTGGTACGACAGCACCGGGAACACATACACTCGTTCAGCGTGGGGAACCTGGAATAATTACGATGAGGCCAAAGCCAATCCTTATCCAAACCTGCCAAACCCGCTGATATTCAACGACGGAAAGCCGGTCAAGAATGCGGAGATGTGGTGGAAGGAGCGCAGACCGCAGATCGTGAAGGATTTCAACAATGAGATCTACGGTTGGACGCCGACACACACGCCGCCAGTGCATTGGGAAGTCGTCAGCAAAAGAAATACGACGATCGGTAATATTCCGGCAGTCACGAGTCAACTGGTCGGTCACGTCGACAATTCAATTGATCCGAAAATAAGTGTGAACATCAAGTTTACGCTGACCCTTCCGGTCGGAGCGACGCATCCTGTGCCGGTGATATTAGAATTTGGTTTTGTATTCCCGCCAGGATTTCATTTTCCCGGAATGCCGGAACAGAAAGGCCCAAGCTGGCAGGAACAGGTGCTCGACAAAGGCTGGGGCTGCGCGGTTTACGATCCGACAAGTGTGCAAGCGGACAACGGTGCCGGTCTTAGTGAAGGAATTGTTGGCCTCATGAACAAAGGCGAACCTTGCACCCCAGATCAATGGGGGGCGCTGCGTGCCTGGGCATGGGGAGCCAGCCAGATCTTGAACTATTTCGAAACGGACAGAGCCATCGACGCGAATAAGGTTGGGCTCGAAGGACTGTCCCGGTACGGCAAGGCCGTCCTCGTGACGATGGCGTACGACCAACGATTCGCGATTGTGCTCGTCGGATCTTCCGGAAAGGGCGGCGCAGCACTTTTCCGACGGGACTACGGTGAGGACATGGGAAATATATGTTCGTCCGGCGAATACCACTGGTTTGCAGGCAACCTTCTCGAATATGTTCTGCATCCCGACAGATTGTCGGTCGACTCGAACGAGCTCATCGCGCTCTGCGCGCCGCGCCCGGTCTTTATCAGCTGCGGTTCTCCTGAAGTCGAAGGGAATTGGGTTGACGACCGCGGACAGTTCATGGCTGAAGTTGCCGCGGGGCCGGCGTATGAGCTTCTCGGTGAGAAAGGACTCGGTACCGATACCATGCCGCCGATGGGAACTCCGCTGATGACCGGTACACTCGCTTTCCGCCAGCATCATGGCGCACACGCGGTCGCACCGAACTGGCCGTACTTTTTGAAATTCGCGGAGAGGTATTTCGGCGCAGATGCAGGTTCAAATTCTAAATAGGACTCACTGAAGAAATGAACATTACACAGAGAGCCAGACCTATGTGCCGACCAGTCCGCCGAAGAGAACCGAAGGCGGAAGCACTCCGCCTGCCTGCGCGAAGTATCGCTTCGGCGAAGGCAAGGTGCGCAGGCACAGAGGAAAAAGGAGTCACGCTGAGAAACATATAGTATTCTCTTCTCTGTGTAGCTCTGTGATCTCTCTGTGGAACTCTGTGAAATGTTTTACAACGCAAACTGAATAGTACTCAAGGAATGGATTCATATTCTCGTTTAAATCGATCAATATCACTGAAGGAAGGAGAAGTCTGGATGAGAAGACCTGGATTATCTCATGTGCAGGCGAACGAACCTTCAAACCGGTTACATGATCCGATCGCTCACGGACCGATTATAACGATTGTCGCGTTGGCGATTTGCTCCTTTGCTGCGGTGGCCATTGCACAAGCGCAGACGCCTAATGCCAACATACCGCATTTAGTTAAACACGGATCAGCAACTCACCTGGTCGTAAACGCCAAGCCCTTTCTAATCCTCGGCGGCGAACTCGGCAACTCCTCCGCTTCGATTGCGAGCTACCTCGATCCGTACTGGAAGAACTTCAACGAGATGCACATGAACACCGTCGTCGTCCCTGCTTACTGGGAACTGATCGAGCCGAGCGAAGGACATTTCGATTTCTCGACTATCGACAGCATGGTGTACGCCGCACGGCGTCACGATCTGAAGATCGTTTTTCTTTGGTTCGGGTCGTGGAAGAACAGCATGTCGTGCTACGTTCCGCTCTGGGTCAAGACCGACGAAAAGCGTTTCCCGAGGGCGAGAACGAAAAGCGGTTGGGCGCAGGAGATACTCACGCCGTTCAGCACGAACAACCGGGATGTCGATGCGAAAGCTTTTGGGTCTTTCATGAAACATTTACGGGAACTCGACTCGCGGGGGCATACGGTTATCCTGGTACAGGTTGAAAACGAAATCGGGATGATTCCCGATGCGCGCGACTACTCGCCGCAGGCCGACAAGGCTTTCAACGAGGACGTGCCAGCCGCGTTGATGAAATACCTCGAGGAACGCAGGGATTCTCTGACGCCGGAGCTGAAGGAGCGCTGGAAGGACGCGGGTTACAAGCAATCGGGGACATGGACAGAAGTCTTCGGAAAAGGCACAGCTACCGACGAGTTCTTCATGGCGTGGTACTTCGGGAGATATGCGAACTACGTTGCCGCGGCAGGAAAGCGTGAATACCCGCTGCCGATGTACGTAAACGCGGCACTTATCCGGCCAGGATATAAACCGGGACAATACCCGAGCGCGGGGCCGCTTCCTCATCTCATGGACATATGGAAAGCCGCCGCACCCGACATAGACTTCCTTGCACCCGATATCTATTTCCCGACGTTCAAGGAGTGGGTCGACAAATTCCAACGGCCCGACAATCACTTCTTTATTCCGGAGTGCCAGAACACGCAGGGCATCGCGAACGCCTACTATGCTATTGCCGAGGATAACGTAATGGGCTTCAGTCCGTTTGCGATTGAGTCAGTGCCGGATCCCTCGAACAACCAGATAGCGCAAGGATACAAGGTGTTGCGGGATCTCACTCCACTGATACTCGAGAATCAGGGTAAGGGAACGATGCGGGGCATCTTGCTAGACAGCGCGAGCGAGGAAACATATGTGTCTCTCGGTGATTTCGAGTTCAGGTTCCAGCATGAAGACGCGTGGAGGTATTGGCACCGGGAGCCCGGTCCGCCCCCGAGAGTCGGAGGCCTTATCATTGAGCTCTCGCCCGATGAGTTCATCATTGCCGGCACGGGAATGCTGGTTACATTCCGTCCAAAGACAGGTGGAGAGTCCAGGGCAGGAATCGGCTATGATTATCTCGGAAAGTTCGTTGATGGGAAGTGGGTCACCGATCTTGTCCTGAACGGCGACCAGACAAACCAGGGAAGACAGTTCTTCCTTCCCGGAAACGAGTTCAGCATTCAGAAAGTCAAGCTCTATACATATCACTGAATTGGAACCTTGCGATGGTCCAAAGAGCAGGACTCGCGCGACCTTCGAAAGGTTCGCCAAGGAAGAGGCCAGATAATGAAGAAGATAATATATTGTTCACTGAGTCTGTTTCTGATAATTGGTTCGCTCCCTGCTTTCGGACAGGTCAGACTGCCGAAACTCGTGGGCGATGGGATGGTCCTTCAGAGAAACACCGACGTGAGATTATGGGGATGGGCCAAACCGGGAGAGGACGTCACGATAAGGTTTCTGGGCAAGACATACTCAACCGTCACAAAAGAAAACGGCGATTGGTCCGTCATGCTTTCTCCTATGAAAGCCGGCGGACCGTACAGCATGCAGATAGACGCAAGTAACCACATCGTTCTCAACGATATCATGATCGGCGACGTGTGGGTCTGCTCCGGCCAGTCGAACATGCAGCTTCCCATGATACGGGTCCGGCCGAAGTACAGGGAACTCATCGCGAGATCGGATAACCCCAACATAAGAGAGTTTATCGTCCCGAACATGTACAACTTCGAAGGACCACAGAAAGATCTGCGCTACGGCCAGTGGGAATCGGCGAACCCGTGGAGCATTCTCAAGTGGAGCGCAGTCTCTTATTTCTTTGCGAGGAATCTCTGGGAGAAATATCATGTTCCGATCGGCCTGATAAATTCAAGCGTGGGCGGAACGCCGATACAGGCGTGGATGAGCACAGATGCCTTGAAAGACTTCCCGGCAGAGCTTAAGACGGCGGCGGATTTCGGCCGGCCGGGCTACATCGACAGCGTCAACAACGCGAACAACGCGATGAACAATACGTGGTACGAGCCGGTGTGGAAGAACGACAAAGGCTTGAGCGGCAACAAGCCGTGGTACGATCCGGCGTACGACGACGCGGATTGGTCAAAGGTCGAAATCCCTTCTTTCCGCGGGGCGTCGCAGCTCGACACCGTGCGCGGCGTCGTCTGGTTCAGGCGCGATTTCAACGTACCTGCGTGGTTTGCCGGAAAGAAGGCTAAGCTTATAATGGGAAGGATCGTCAACGCCGATTATGATTATATCAACGGCGTATTCGTCGGTTCAATCTCATATCAGTATCCGCCGAGACGATACGATGTAGCACCGGGAATCCTTAAGCCGGGGAAAAACACAATCGCGGTTCACGTCTTCGGCAGCCACGGTCCAGTTCAATTCATAACCGATAAACCTTACCAACTGGAAATAGGAAATCAGAAGATACCTCTCGCTGGCGAGTGGCGATACAGGATCGGAACCACCGCCCCGCAGTTGACTCAGCAAACTTTTGTCATCTATGAACCAACCGGGTGCTACAACGCGATGATCGCGCCGCTACTTAATTACACAATCAAAGGGACCGTCTGGTACCAGGGCGAGTCGAATTGCTCAGAGCCGGCAGGTTACGGCAAGATGTTGAAATCCATGATCACCGATTGGAGACAGAAATGGGGAGAAGGAGATTTTCCTTTCTTGTGTGTGCAGCTTCCCAACTACGGTCCTGCCGCGGCAGAGCCGGGTCCAAGCGGCTGGGCTGACG
>CAWEBD010000007.1:0-3503 GCA_963806435.1 uncultured Bacteroidota bacterium | reverse complement strand
GTATCGCCGCCGATCCGAATAGGCGTATAGAGAGGAATCTCACCCAGAAAGGGGACGCCGAATGCCTCGGCGGTCTTCTTACCGCCGCCATGACTGAATATCTCCTCACGATTACCACAATGTGAACAGATGAAATAGCTCATGTTTTCGATGACCCCCATTATCGGCACGTTCACTTTCTGGAACATGCGCACGCCGCGCCGTACATCGGCCAGCGATACGTCCTGGGGAGTCGTCACTATGACCGCTCCGGTCAGCGGAATTGTCTGGACGAGCGTAAGCTGAACATCTCCGGTTCCAGGGGGAAGATCGAAAATCATGTAGTCCAGGTCATCCCAGACAACGTCCGTGAGAAATTGTTTGACGGCGCCACTGGCCATCGGGCCCCGCCAGATCATGGGCGTTTCAGTGTCGACCAGGAACCCGATCGACATCATCTTGATGCCGAACTTTTCCACCGGGAGAATTCGAAACCTCTTGTCGTCAATCCGCTCTGTCTCCGGTTTTTCCGTGACGCCAAGCATGAGGGGCAATGAAGGACCATAGACATCAGCGTCAATGATCCCAACCTTCGCGCCATCCCTGGCCAGCGCGGCGGCAATGTTGACGGCAATTGTGGACTTACCGACTCCTCCTTTTCCGCTCGCGACTGCAATGGTGTTCTTGACTCCCGGCAGAATTTGTTCCCTGGTTTGATTGGAATGGCTGACGACCTGGCTCGTCATCACGACATTCACATCGCCGGTAAATCCAAGTCTTCGGACTTCTTCCACCGCCTGCGATTTCATTTCGTCGCGGACCGGACACGCCGGCGTCGTCAGCTGAATTTCTATGTCAACTTTGTGGTCGGTAATTTCGACTTTCTTGATAAACCCAAGTGATACAATGTCCTTATGCAAGTCAGGGTCCTGTATATTCGCAAGTACTCTTACTATTTCATCGCGCGTCATCAATCAATCTCCAATCGTTCCTTTTAGTAATCTGTGCTGACATAAAAATACCTCTCGCTGCCCCAAATTTCAAGGAGACCAGGAGTGCCCGCCATATCCATGCGCCAACTTTTTCGCATTAACCTAATGCGGGTGTTTCAATCAGAAAACGGTTTGCCGTTCTTCGCGTTGGGGAGCTTTATTTTGCGGATTGTGTCGGTAAACAGAGTGTCGAGCTCGATCGTCCCGACATACGGGACGAAGCCAAGCTGCCTGGATCTTATGATTATTTGGTCGCGTATGAGTGTGTTCGCGGGAGCGGCGTAATCGAGCTGAAAGACCTTGATCTTGAACTTCTTCGCCATAGCCAGCAGCGATTGGGACTCGTAGTCTTCCAGACTGTCATTGCGGATGAGGTAACTATCAGTATTGAAATCGTAGTACCCCATCAGGCCTTCCTCCGCAATTGCGTCGACATTTCCTCCCACCTTGTCCATTATCGGGCCGGCGCCATCCAATATCAGATAACCCTTCCCGATCGCGCGCCTGATTTGCCGGACCAGCGCCACCGCACAGGAGTCCATGTCCGGATATTCCTTTAAAATCCCCGCAAAGTCGACAAACACGCCGCAGAATCCTCTGCGCAACACATCCGGCACTCGCTCCTTAGTCACTATCTTTGTCCAAAGAGGGTCGCACATTTCCACGTAATACCTGTCGCGCCAATACGGGTCAGGCGAAATAATCATGGACGTATCAACCATATTGAAGTAAGACCGGTAAGTCTCAACTTCTCCGACATTCATGTAGGCTATAGGGATACATCCTTTCGATTTAAGCTTTGACAGGTCGGAAGAATCATAGCCGGCTGGATCGAGGATCACCATATCAAACTTCGACAGCTGTTCGAACGACTTCGATGCAAAGTAAACGGCGGCGTAAGTGTTGACGTTACCCAACGGCTGGTTGCATGGAGAGTGTCCGGCCGATTGGGCAAAGACCGCGAGTTGAGTCAGAAGTACGAGGGCGCCAGCCTTCAGCATTAGCTTATCCTGATCAGTTCCATTGACTAAATATCGAGTATATTTCTCGCAATTACCATCTTCTGAATTTCACTTGTCCCTTCGCCGATAGTGAGAAGTTTCACATCGCGATAGAGTTTTTCCACCGGGAAATCCTTGATGAAGCCGTACCCGCCGTGGATTTGAACAGCCTCTTCGGTACACCTGACTGCTATTTCGCTCGCGTAGTACTTCGCGGTGGCGGCGGCTAAATTAATTTCCTTTCCCCTATCTTTGAGGAATGCCGCTTTGTAAGTCAGAAGCCTCGCCGCTTCGATCTTCGTGGCCATCTCCGAGATCTTCCACTGGATGGCCTGAAACTCCGCCAGTGATCGTCCGAACTGGACGCGCTCTTTCGAGTACTTAACGGACGCGTCGAGGGCGCCTTGTGCGACTCCAACTGCGAGCGCCGCAATCCCTATTCTACCTGCGTCGAGTATCTTGAGTGCTTGTTTGAATCCCTCCCCCTCCGCTCCGATCAGATTCTCCACGGGAATTCTCATGTCCTGGAAAATCATCGTCGAAGTGTCGCTTGCGCGCATCCCGAGTTTGTTTTCCTTATGGCCGACGGAGAATCCCGGCGTGCCTCTGTCAAATACAAACGCGCTTATTCCCTTCTTTCCCTTCGAAGGATCGGTCAACGCCAAAACAACTATGGTCTGACCCACCGAACCATGAGTCGTGAATTGTTTGCTTCCGTTGAGCACGTAGAAATCGCCGTCGCGTACGGCGACCGTCCGCATGGCCCCGGAATCGCTTCCGCTCGCCGGCTCCGTAAGTCCCCAAGCTCCGACTTTTCTTCCGGAGGTAAGGTCCGGCAGGTACTTCGTCTTTAATTCTTCTCCGGCAAAGTTATATATATGTCCGGTGCACAACCCGTTGTGTGCCGCCACCGACAATCCGACCGAAGGGTCGACGCGCGATATCTCTTCGATGATGCTGCAGTAGTCCACGTAGCTTAGCCCGGCACCGCCGTACTTTTCGTGGATAGTTACCCCCATGAAGCCGAGCTCTCCGAGCCTGCGCATCATGTCCATCGGGAACTCCTGGCTCTCGTCATATTTCATTACGACCGGTTTCATTTCTGTCCGGGCAAAATTGCGCGCCAGATCGCGGACTTGTTCGTTCTCAGACGTAAGTGTGAAGTCCATAACCTCTCCTTTGAAGAATCGTCAAAGTCTTCTTGGTACTTTGAGATGGCAGCGCCTTATGGGCGCTCCGTTATTCTTTGGTAAGTTCTTCCGCGAGTTGTGCCGCGGACAACTTGTTTGACAAAACGAGCTCTAGTTTGTTCTCCAGTTCCGACAGGCGTTCTTCCGTCCAGAACCTCCCCCGCAGGTTTTCTCCGACAATTTCGAAGACGACATTTCGAACTCTCTCTTTACGCTTTGAAAACAGCTTGTCGGTATCTACCAAATAGCGATGATGCCTTTCAATTCCTTTGACGACTTCATCGATGCCCCTGTTTTCACTCGCCACAGTCTTAACAATAAACGGCGACCATGCGTTCTCT
>CAWEBD010000006.1:0-15818 GCA_963806435.1 uncultured Bacteroidota bacterium | reverse complement strand
AGGGAGTGGCGAGGAGGGTGAAAAGCGATGGGATGTCGGCGTGCCGGATGTCCAGGTCTGTAGCTGAGCTGGGACGTAGTCTATCGAGCGTCAGGCGGGCATGCGATCTCGCCTTTGGGCGGCTTTGGCATCGGCATCGAATACCAGTCTGATGCTGTGAGCCTTTGCAGAGAGGCAATCCCATGGATGCGCCTGTTTGCAGCGGGTAGGAGACGAATTGTTCCAAGATACCCAGCTCATCCACGTGGGCCTGGATGTGCGCATTGATCGTAAACGGTTGAATCTCCCCATTTTTATCCGCTAAGCAGCTGCCCAGAAATCAAAACTTTCGTTGTCACCCCGGTGAGCCAGGTTTCGCCGTCGATCGTTAGGTGCTTGCCTGCGACAGCCGGCGCGTCGCCGTTCTGCCGCATCGCGTTCCAGGCGTCGAGGTCGGGACCGCGGGACGGATCGTCGGCCCAGTCCTCCGGTTCGGGGGGCGAGTTCGGCACTCATGCGGCGACGTTTCCGAGTGCGTCGATGGGTGCGACGAGCTGGACGAGTGTCTGCTCGCGGGCCTTCGCGAGTTCGTCCGGGTCGAGCCTTGACGGGTCTACGGGTTCGCCGCGGAGCAGGGCCTCGCACGTCGCGATATCGAGCGCGAGCCGCATCGCGAGCAGGATCCGGTCGGCGTCCGGATAGTCCCACTCGAGAAGTAGCCGATGGTGCCGGTGATCGGCTCGAAGGGATCGCGCGGGACGATTCTCACGCGTCGCTCCTCGGCCTGACGATGCGGCCGCCGTTCGCGGTGGTCACCGTCTCGAGCTCCGCGCCGTCGAGCGCAGCCTCGAGCTCGTCGGCGGGCACGAGCACCCGGCGCATCCCAGCGATGCGGCGACTCGGGATCGAGCCTTTCGCGATGAGCGCCTGCACGGTGCGGCGGGAGCAGTGCAGCCGCTCGGCCGTCTGCTCGACCGTCAGCAGGAGTGTCATCGCCGCCCCCGATCGGGACGGCGTCCTAGTGGTGGGTCAGCGTCCGATGGTCGTGACGGGGCCGCGCGTGCGGCCCGCCGAGTGACGCGAGTCTTTACAGACGCACGGCGCCGTGCGCGCGCCGCGCGGCTCGTCCCTCGGCTCCATGCTCGAGGAAGTGTCAGGCGCCGCTCCGTTATCCGCTGGATTCTCACGCCGCGCAACTCGACGCGGTAACGCTTCGCTCGTCGTATCGCCTCCTGGACGGAGATCCCGAAGTCGACGTATCCGTTCGGATCGTCCTCGTCTACGTGCGCCGCCTCGGCAAGTTGTTCGCCTGCGGCTCCGAGGAGTTCCACGTCGCTCTCGGCGAGTTTCGGATAGGCGTCGACGATCCGGTCGACCGCCTGCTCGAACGCGTCAGTGACAGCCGCGGCTACGTGATCCACGGTCGGCGTGTGTTCGATGGCTTCGATGGCGCGGCTAAGCGCATGACCCGCATGACCGACATGGTGCCATTGGCGTCGGATGACAACGACGACGGCCCGCTTTCGCGGGCCGAGCGCCGAGCTTTTTTCACCGAACCATCAACCGACTTCTGCGCAGGTTAGCGCGCTCGTCGGTCGGAGGCGAGAACGGGGCGGCGCAGAGGCCCGCGGGTTCCACACCACCAGCCGGCGCCGCCCCGCCGCGAGCCTACAACGTGAACGCGTCCGCGAGCC
Source organism: uncultured Bacteroidota bacterium (assembly GCA_963806435.1). GTDB lineage: Bacteria > Bacteroidota > Ignavibacteria > Kryptoniales > JAKASW01 > JAKASW01. The sequence goes on along the minus strand of CAWEBD010000006.1, from coordinate 14,145 downwards.
GTTCGGCCTGTGCCTTCTGCGTCTCGCGTTCCCACTCGCCGTAGGTGTTGACGGTCAGCGTGATCGACGAGTGCCCAAGCTGCTGCTTCACCCAGCCGATCGGCGCACCATGCCTCGAGCGCCACCCTTCGCGAACGAGTGCCGGAAGCTGTGGAAGTTGCGTTCGCGGCCGCGCTCGCCGACGCGCGGGATACCGGCCGCTCGAGCGCCGGGTAGAGCACATGGCGGAGCGTGTACGGCGAGTCCGATGTGACTGCCGTCCTCGCGGGGCGAACACAAGCCCGTCGCCGCCCGACTCCGCGTACCACTCCTCGAGGAATCGCCGACGCCGTGAGGAACCAGGTTGAACCGTGCGAGGCTCGCCCCGACTTCGTTGACTGCTCACCGATCCCGGCCGTGAACCTGCCGCGCGACGTGTACCTCGCGGTTGAGCAGGTCAACGTCGCTCCAGCGGAGCGCGGCCAGCTCGCCAAACCTCAGCCCGGTCGTAACTGCCGTCTTGCACAGCGCAAGGAACACCGGCCGATACGCGAGTTCGGGCCATAGCCGCGACAGTTCGGAGTCCGTGTAGTAGGCGGGCCGGTGCTTGCCGACCTTCGGCCTCGCACCTCGTGTGCAACTGGCGGACCGGGTTCTGCGAGCGCGTAGAACTGCGGGAATCGCAGCCTGCAAGCAGGAGCCGAGCGAGCGGAGATGGCTTGACCAACGTCTACGACGACCACCTCACGCGCCGCCACGTCGGCCTCCGATCGTCGGCCTCGGCGTACGTTCGCCTCCCGAATCAACATCGAGGAAGCGGGGACACGTCGCCTCCGGCTCGAGCTTGCGAACCTTGCGGGGACCCGAACGCCTCGGTCGCGTAGGATCGATCGTCCGTCTGGTAGGAGCGGCGGGGCATTCTCCCTTTCCGGCCATACGAGGCGAGCCACTGCTTCCCCCACTCGGCGAAGCTGATGTTCTGGGATCCACCCGGTAGCTCGTCGCGGGCGACGTCGCCGGAGAGTCGCGCGTCGAGCGAGCGGACTTCGCCTCCCTGCCGGTTGTGCCCGACCGGCTCCCGGATGAGCTTGTTGTCGTGGCGGAGAACGACGTAGTAGTGCGGCGCGGGCTTGCAGGAGCACCGCCGCTCGGTGCCGTCCTGCATCGTCTTGACGACCGCCTCGTCGAACGGCGTCCATGGGTGCGAGAGCGCACTTGCGCTGATGCCTTGCCTGTAGTGATGCCATCTCGGGCCTCCTATCGAATTAAAGGCGTGGAACCTGACCCGAACCTGTACCTACGTGTGGTACGCGCAGTCAAGGTTTCGGCCGTCACGCCCTCGCCCTGTTTTGGCTTGTTCTGCAATGGGCCCGCCTGGACTCGAACCTACGACCAAGGGATTATGAGTCCCCTGCTCTGACCAGCTGAGCTACGGGCCCGCGGTGCGGAGCGTAACGCGGCTGCAGATTCTGCTGAGCCAGGCGGTTCTCCGGTCGATCGCGGCGCGCCATGCGGCAGAATGCAGCCCCGTGAAGGTCTTCCAGCGCGAGACGACGCCTCCGGACGGCCGGCGGGCTGACGGTCACCGACATCACCGACGAGGTGCAGAGCGCCGTGCGCGAGAGCGGCATCCAGGACGGCATCGCCTGCGTCTACTCGCCGCACACGACCTGCTGCGTCCGCGTCAACGAGTTCGAGCAGGGCTTCCTCGACGACTTCGCCGAGCTCCTGCGCCGGCTCGTGCCGAGCGAGAGCTACTACGCGCACGACGACTGGGACCGCCGCACCGAGAACATCTGCCCCGAGGACATGGAGCAGGGCAACGGCCACTCCCACTGCATGGCGATGCTGCTCGGCACCGCCGGCGAGTCGGTCCCGGTGCGGGACGGCGAGCTCCAGCTCGGCACCTGGCAGCGCGTGCTGTTCATCGAGCTCGACCGCGAGCGCGACCGGCGCTGGCTCGTCCAGGTTGTTGGCAACGAGTAGCTCGTTGCCAACACGCTGACGGACTTCCGCGTCGACGAGAGCGCGGTCTCGTCGACGCTCCAGGCTGTTCTTCTCTGTGAGTCTCGGCGAGTCGTGCGGCTGCGCGGACGGTGGTGGCTTTCGCGATCCCGCCCGCTGCGTCGGTCCTCGCTAACGCTCCGCGTTAGCTCGGCCCTGAGATCGCGCTCGACGCGCGCCTACTCGGGAGTGACGTACGCCGCAGTCAATCCGCCGTCGACGAGGAAGGTCGCGGCGTTCACATACGACGACTCGTCGCTGGCAAGGAACAGCGCGGCGTTGACGATCTCGCGCGGCTTCGCCATCCGGCCCATCGGCACGTGGACGAGGCGGCGCTCGGCGGCGCCCGGCGTCTCGCTCCAGATCCGCAGCAGCAGCGGCGTCTCCACCGGTCCGGGGCAGAGCGCATTCACGCGGACGCCCTGACGCGCGAACTGCACGCCGAGCTCGCCAGCTCATCGACAGCACCGCGCCCTTCGATGCCGTGTACGAGATCTGCGACGTCGCGAAAGTCTTCTTCAGGAATTCAAGCTGGGCTGACGCCTGCCCGGCGAGGGAAAAGACCAGAATAATTGCGGCAAGTAGTTGGATCGAACGATACTTCAAGTCTGAATTACCCCAACGTTAAAATGTTCAAGGACGGGGTTATTGTTCGCTACGTCGATGCCCAGGGAAATCATCTCTCTTATCCGTGCCGGGTCGATTATCTCGTCTACCCATAACCGGGACGCGGCGTATGCAGGGTCCATCTCCGTGTCGTAGCGCTTTCTGATTTCGGCAAGGAGTGCCGCCTGTTCGTCTTTAGTTATTTTCTTCCCGTCGCGTTCCATCTGCTGAAGTCTGATACTGAGCAGCGTCTGGCTTGCCTGGTCACCACCCATGACGGCGATTCTGGCAGATGGGAGTGCGAAAATCAGCCGCGGGTCGTATGCCTTTCCGCACATCGCGTAATTACCGGCGCCGAAACTGTTCCCGAGTATGAAAGTCAGCTTGGGTACAGTCGAGTTGGAAACAGCGTTCACCATCTTGGCACCGTCTTTAATTATTCCTCCTCTTTCCGCTCTTGTTCCTACCATGAAACCTGCAACGTCCTGGAAGAATACGAGCGGTATTCTCTTTTGGTTACAATTCATGATGAATCGGGCGGCTTTGTCCGCGCTGTCGGAATATATTACGCCGCCGATTTGCATTTCGCTGGAGTTATCAGGGCGCTTCGATTTCACCGTCGTCCGCTGATTCGCGACTATTCCAACAGCCCATCCGTCGACCCTCGCGTACGCGCATATGACCGATTTTCCGTAAGAGGCCTTGTATTCGTCGAGTTCACTGTTGTCGACTAATCGTGCCAGTACTTCATACATATCATACGGCCTCGAGCGGTCTCCCGAAATAATTCCAAAAATCTCGCGCGAATCGAAGTTCGGAGGTATTGATTTCACTCTGTCGAATCCCGCAGTCGGGGGAGCACCGAACTTGGACACCAGGTCCCGAATGAGGCTGAGAGCCTCCGCGTCCGATTTGACATTGTAATCGGTTAAACCTGAAATAGCAGAATGAGTTTCGGCGCCGCCGAGTTTCTCCGCGTCGGTATCTTCACCGATTGCGGCTTTAACGAGGTACGGGCCGGCAAGAAAAACGCTGCCTGTACCTTCGACGATTATGGACTCGTCGCTCATAATCGGAAGATAGGCGCCGCCTGCGACGCAGGGCCCCATTATGGCTGAGATCTGTGGGATTCCCTGAGAGCTCAACACAGCGTTGTTGAAAAAGATTCTTCCAAAATCATCCTTGTCCGGAAATATCTCCGATTGCATGGGCAGAAATACCCCGGCGGAGTCAACCAGATAGATAATAGGCACCTTATTCTGGATCGCGATCTCCTGGGCGCGAAGATTCTTCTTGATCGTCATAGGGAAGTAAGCGCCTGCCTTGACCGTCGAATCGTTGGCGACGATGACCACGTTTCTGCCATGAACTTTGCCGATACCCGTTACGATTCCGGCGGACGGAGCCCCGCCGCTTTCCTCGTACATTCCGAGAGCAGCTAGTGTCCCGATTTCATGGAAGGAAGAGCCCTCATCGATCAGGCTTTTCACCCGCTCGCGCGCAAGCATCTTCCCGCGCTTCTTCTGTCGGGATGCAGCTTCGTCTCCTCCGCCCTTGCGTACGAGGTCCTCTTGCGCTTTCAGCTTCCGCGCCAAAGTCCTGTTGATGTCTTCGTTCTGCAGATAGAGGTCGTCGTGCTGGATCTTACTGCCGCAACTTCTCATGGTATAACCTCGCGAATTTTTTCCTAAGTGTGCGAAGAGCCTCTGAAGGTGCGTGCCCCTCGTTCTCTTCGGTGTGAAGGATCAGTCGGTACCGGAACCGCCATGGAACAGCGGCCCGCCGGGGTCTCGGAGCGATCATTTGTTCATTTGTTTCTCTAAGATTATTCAATATCACCCCATTTATCAAGAACAGTCGGTTACGGGTAGTGGCTCAATTTGTAAGAAATATCTCGCAAAGACGCAAAGCTCGCAAAGAAAGGGATGAAATTATTTCCCCTTTGCGGTCGTTGCGGCTTAGCGAGAGAAAAAATCCTCAAACTGAGCCGGTACCCGATTACAGCAGGAAGGGGGCGAACGGGGCGGGAGGAACAGACGTAAGGGTTCGGTTATCTGCATCTTACGGAAACTTAGTTCATTGACATTATGGCGTCCCGTTTCTATATTGATAGTCGTTAAGATGCAGCGCAAATCATCACACGACAAGACGGCGTCAGCAAAGCTGACGTTTGTTGTATTATCAGATGCTGAGAAACCATCGCGGAGCTTCAAGGCATCAAAGGTTCAACTCACGCTGATCGTTCTTTTTGGAATTGTAGCTATCGGTGCGTTCAGCGTTTTGGCGTTGATCAACACCCCGCTTGGAAAAATAATTCTCCCATCGTACTTCAGTACTCAGGAAGAGCAGCTTCAGAAGATACAGGTTTTGGAAACGAAGGTGGATGAAGTCCAAAGACAGCTGACCTATCTGGCTTCTTACAACATAAAGCTCAGGAAGGCGCTGGGAGACAGCGTGGTGGGCGACACGACGTTGCCCGAGCCGCGGCAGCCTGATGCATCTGCCAGTCCCGCGGAGAGCGAACAGAAGACCGCGTACGAAAACGAGCCAGAGTATTCCCAGCAATACCGTGCACCGGCGTCGGGGGGTTATGTCATTGCTTCCACCGCAGGAGCCGATCAGGACATCTTTCCACTCCTAATGCCGGTCCAGGGATTCGTGACGAGAGGCGTGAATTATGCGATCCAGCATTACGGTATCGATATTTCAGCGCAGGAAGGAGAGCCCGTCGTAGCTCCCGCACCTGGCGAAGTAGTCTTTTCAGACTGGACCTTGACCGGAGGGAATACGCTCATTATCGTTCATCCGGGCGACTTCATGACGGTGTACAAACATTGCGAACGAGTCCTTGTCGCGGTCGGCGCGATGGTTACAAGAGGCGAGGCGATCGCGCTTGTCGGTTCCACCGGAACCACCAGCACCGGACCGCATCTCCACTTTGAGTTGTGGCACGATGGAAAGAATTTGAATCCAGAAAAATACTTACTAACTAAGAACTGACATGGCAAAAGAAGAAGCACAGATCAACATAGTGGCGCACGGCTCGCGCTTCGAGGGGAAGATTACAAGCCCGGGGAGTCTCAGAGTTGACGGCCAGGTGACCGGCGACATAACTCTGACCGGCGATCTCGTTATCGGCGCCAACGGCGATATCAACGGTAACGTCGAAGCTCAGACGGTGACGGTAGGCGGGAAAATAACAGGGAACATCACCGCGAAGGCAAAGCTGGTTCTGGAAAATAAGGCCAGGATCAAGGGCGATATCCGTGCTTCAAAGCTTGTGATCGACGAGGGAGCCTTCTTCGACGGCAAATGCGATATGAGTGGCGAGAAGCGCGCGGACCAAAGAGGTGAGTTGTTCAGGTGATTCGTGCCCAGACAAGAGAAGAAGCAAAGTCTTGGTGAGAGTTTAAGTGATGCGTATAGGCAGGTGGGCCCCTATATGGGACTCGGTACAGAGTTGGCGGCATCGGTCGCAGGTATGCTTCTAATCGGCTATTTTCTTGACGAACATTTCAATACATCGCCTTGGCTGCTCCTGACAGGAGCTGCAATCGGAACAATAGGCGGTTTCTATAATTTCTTCAGAGAAGTACAAAAATTAGGTAAGATTGGCACCGGAAAAAAAGACTGAGCTACCGCTCCAATTGATGCGCCGGAAGACCATTAAGACAATTGCGATCGTGGTGTCTGTTTTTGGACTGGTCTCGGCATTTCTGATATGGCAATTTGCCGACCGCAGCTTTGGAGCATCGTACTTTCTCGGTGCCCTGCTCGGAATTGTCAACGGTGCTATCGGGTTTGTCACCATCGAAAAATTCATTGACAGAAGCGCGATTGTATTCCTTAAGGGAGTATTCCTCGGGATGGGGGTACGGCTCGTGCTCCTCCTTGGAGTTTTCGTGTTGCTCATCAAGGTTGCCCACGTTCACATAGCCGGCTTAGTCAGCGGCTTGTTCGTTTTCTATTTCACAATGACGGTACTCGAAGTGATCTTTCTGAACAAAAGGATCGAGCTAAGAAAGGCGACGAAAGAGAGTAAACAGTGATACTTGGAATTGCCGCAGATACTACCTTGAGTACGACGGTCGCGAAGGTGGTGGCGGATACAGCTAAGGCAGTGGCCGCTCACGGCGGGGATGCCTCGAACGGAAGCTGGATAATCCGTCACGTTGCGGACTCACATACCCTGGATTTGCTTCCTTTTGGAGAAATACATCTTCCTCACATCGGACCGTTCCACATCGCAGGGCTTTCCATCGACATGTCGATTACAAAGCATATCGTCATGCTCTGGCTGGCCGGAATTGTTCTTCTCATCGTGATGCGGATCGCCGCCAGGAGTTATCGAAAGTCGCTTATACCGGGACGGTTCGCCGGGCTTATCGAAATGTTGATACTCTTTGTCAGGGATGATATTGTCCTGCCGGCAGTCGGTGAGAGGGGTAGGAAATTGCTCCCCTACTTTTTGACGCTCTTCTTCTTCATCCTTTTCGCTAATCTTTTCGGGTTACTACCCTACGCGTCGACACCCACAGGGAACATCAATGTTACCGCGGCGCTGGCGATAATCGCTTTCTTGGTTATTCAAATCGCTGGCATAGCCCAGTACGGTTTAATCGGATACTTTAAAGGCCTCGTGCCTTCCGGTATGCCGGGGTTTGTGCTCCCCATCATGATAATAGTCGAGATACTCGGACTCTTCACTAAGCCTTTCGCACTCTGCGTCCGTCTTTTCGCAAACATGATCGCGGGGCACATCGTAATTTTCTCTCTGATAGGCCTGATATTTATATTCGGGACGGTGCTTATCGCGCCGATTTCCGTCGGCTTCGCGCTGTTCATCGAAGTCCTGGAATTACTGATCGCAACTATTCAAGCATACATTTTCACTATCCTGACCGCGTTGTTTGTCGGGATGGCAATTCATCAAGAACACTAAAAAAGGATAACAGGAGGTTTAAATGCCAACAGAAGGACTAGCTCACCTCGCTGCCGGCCTCGCTGCAGGTCTGGCGGTCATCGGAGGCGGCCTGGGCATCGGTAAGCTCGCGGCTGCCGCACTGGAAGCAAGCGGACGTCAGCCTGAAGCGCAGGGCGACATCAGGACAACGATGATCATAGCCGCCGCTCTGATCGAAGGCGTCACGCTTTTCGCGGAGGTTATTGCAATCATCATGGCGCTGAAACCCTAAACACGCGGAGTGCGATCTCGAACTGCCGGATAAAATTCACCGGTGTCGGTCCGCACTCCAGATCGAACAGGAGGCTTATATGCTTGTGCAATTGGATCCGGGAGTAATAATCTGGACCGCGTTGACTTTCGGACTGCTGCTTCTTCTCCTCAGTAAAACCGCGTGGAAGCCCATACTAAAGGCACTCGACACAAGGGAAGAATCCATCCGCCAATCGATCGAACGGGCGGAAGAGGCCAAGTTAGAGTCGGAGAAGTTTCTGGGAGAGAGCCGCAAAAGTATTGCCGAGGCTGAAGGAAGAGCTCAGCAGCTCATCAACGAAGCCAGAGGGCTCGCGGAGAAACTGAGGAGCGAGTCGGCCGCCAGGACGAACGCCGAAACCAACAAGATGCTTGAGAGAGCCAGGGAAGAGATTGAACGCGACAAGCAGCAGGCTATCTCACAGCTTCATGGTCTTGTGGCCGAATTAGCGGTGAAGGCTGCCGAAAAAATTCTCGACGAAGCGATGGATGAGTCGCGTCAGAAGAAGCTCGTCGAAAACTTCCTGAATTCGCTTCAAAAGAATTAGGCCGGTCGTGAAAGGATCAAGAGCCTCTAGGAGATATGCCGGCGCGTTGCTCGAGCTCGCCGCGGAATTGAAGAAAGTGGATCAGGTTTCGGCTGATATGCGCCTCATCCGTGGGGCGATTTCAGCGTCACGTGATCTCGAGCTGTTTTTCGCGAGCCCCGTCATCGACCGTTCCAAGAAAAAGGGCGTAATCAGGGCACTGTTTGAAGCGAAGGTCGATAAGATGACCATGAGCTTCCTCCTGCTCCTTGTCGAAAAGGGAAGGGAAAGTCTGTTGGCGGGGATAGTAGTAGAGTACGCCGACCTGCTGGACGAGATGATGGGAATTGTGAACGCGGAATTGAAGGCTCCGTTCGAGTTCGATGAGAAGCACATAGCGCGGGCCCGGGTGAAGCTGGAAGAAATTACGAGCAAGAAAGTGCGCGTGTCTTTCTCGCTCGACAAGTCCCTTGTCGGCGGATTCCTGGCGCAAATTGGCGACACCGTCTACGACGGAAGCGTGCGTCGTCAGCTTGAACTTCTTAAACGCAGGCTGACGGAGAACGCGTCGTTTACTTCTCCGCTGACGCAATAAAAGCAATGGAAATTGAATACTGAAAGAGGATTTCATGCCTGAAGTTAGACCAGATGAAATAACTGCAATTCTCAGGAAACAGATATCCGGGTTTGAACGGGAAGCCGATGTCTACGATGTCGGAACCGTGTTGCAGGTCGGAGACGGTATCGCGCGAGTGTACGGTCTTCAGAAAGTGATGGCGAGTGAGTTGGTGGAATTTCCGAACGGTGTTTTCGGAATGGCGCTCAATCTTGAAGAAGACAACGTCGGATGTATTCTGTTCGGAAACGACACGCTCGTGAAAGAGGGCGATCAGGTCCGCCGAACCGGAAAGGTCATGTCGATGCCTGTCGGTGAGGCGATGCTCGGCCGCGTTATCAATCCTCTCGGCCAGCCGATTGACGGCAGAGGCTCCATCGAAACCGAAAAAACGCTCCCGGTCGAACGAAAGGCGCTCGGAGTTATTTCGAGGAGCCCGGTTAAGCAGCCTTTGAATACCGGCCTGAAGGCGATCGATTCCATGATCCCGATCGGCCGCGGACAGCGCGAGCTGATTATCGGCGACAGACAGACCGGGAAAACCGCCATAGCTGTGGACACGATTCTGAACCAGAAGTACACGCACACCGAGGCAGCAAAGAAGAGAGGGATTAAGCCGGTCTATTGCATCTACGTGGCGATCGGCCAGAAAGCGTCGACGGTTGCCCGGGTGGTCGCGAGACTGGAAGAAGAAGGCGCGATGGAATACACGACGGTCGTGTCGGCCACGGCTGGTGTGCCTTCTCCGATGCAGTTCGTCGCTCCATATTCAGGCTGCACGCTTGGCGAGTTTTTCAGGGACAGCGGTCGCGACGCACTCGTCGTTTATGACGATCTCTCCAAGCACGCATGGGCCTACCGGCAAGTGTCGCTACTCCTCCGCAGACCGCCAGGACGCGAAGCATATCCCGGAGACGTTTTCTACCTGCACAGCAGACTGCTTGAGAGAGCCTCAAAGCTAAGTGAGAAAGAGGGCGGCGGAAGCCTGACCGCTCTTCCTATAATAGAGACTCAGGCGAGCGACGTCTCTGCCTATATTCCCACGAACGTTATTTCAATTACGGACGGTCAGATATATCTCGAACCGGGACTTTTCAATTCCGGCGTCAGACCGGCTATCAACGTAGGTATTTCGGTTTCACGAGTAGGCGGCAACGCTCAAATAAGGGCTATGCGGAAAGTTGCCGGCGGTCTCCGTCTGGATCTAGCCCAGTTCCGCGCGTTGGAAGCGTTCACAAAATTCGGCTCCGATCTTGACAAGGTGACGCAGGCCCAGATCACGAGGGGGCAGAGGCTGGTGGAATTGCTGAAACAGAACCAGTACATGCCGATGCCAGTCGAGAAGCAAGTAGTCCTTATTTTTGCCGGAACCAACGGATACCTTGACGAGCTTCCGGCTGAGAGGGTGCAGCGGTTTGAAAAAGAGTTTATCGAGATGATGGAGCTGAAACACCAGGACGTGCTGAACAAGGTCGCTGACTCGAAAGAGATCGATGGAGAGACGGACAAAAAGCTGCACGAGATCACCAGGGAATTTGTCGCCTCTTTCAAGGCATCCATCAAGGAGTAAGCAGTGGCAACTCTTCGCGAGATAAAAAGACGCATTTCCGGAGTTAAGAGTACCGAGAAAATAACGAAGGCGATGAAGATGGTTGCCGCGGCGAAACTTCGCCGTGCTCAGTCTGCATTGCTTGCGGCCAGGCCTTACTCCAGGAAGCTCGGTGAACTGGTGAACCACCTGGCCGGCGGTACGGAGCTGGACGAAAACCCGCTTGTAGTCGAACGGCCTGTGAATGGCGTCGCGATCATTGTAGTTTCGGCTGATCGCGGTTTCTGCGGCTCGTTCAATTCAAATATCATCAAGGCGACTGTTGAACACATCCGGGACAACTACGCGGAGTTGTACCGCTCCGGCCGCGTAAAATTGTTTACGGTCGGCAAGAAGTCGTCCGATTTCTTTTCGAGGAGGAATTATGAAATCGCCGGCAGTTACTCGGGAATATTCCACGACCTCAAGTTCTCAACCGCGAAGAAACTTGCGGCGGAAGTCGTAAAGGGATATCTCGACGGGTCTTTCGACAGGGTGGATGTCGTATACAGTGAGTTCAAAAGCGTGATGCACCAGAATCTCGTGGTTGACCGTTTTCTCCCGATACCGAAGGAGAGCCTGAAAACCAACGGACCCGCGCCAAAAGACGGCCATTCCCCCATGCATGTGGAGCTTCAATACATTTACGAGCCGAGCATAGCTTCAATACTCGAATCCTTGATGCCTAAACATCTCGAGTTTCAGATCTGGAGAATGCTTCTCGAAAGCAACGCGGCCGGCGAAGGGGCCCGAATGGCGGCTATGGACAATGCTAGCGAGAACGCTACCGAACTCATCTCGACGCTTTCCCTACAGTACAACAAAGCGCGCCAGACCGCGATAACGAAGGAATTGTTGGAGGTTGTTTCCGGTGCGGAAGCTCTGACCGCCGCCGGTTAAGAAGCCGGTTTTTTCCGGTCGAGAAAATGAAAAAGCCCCGTTCTTTGAACGGGGCTTTCGCGTTTGAAGATACCTGTGAAATCGTCAATCAGGGGAGGAGGATGCCTGCGGCGACAACCGTTGTCCAGATGCCGCGCCTATCTCCCTCGGCGGATTGCGTGATGTTGAAGCTTCTGACGATCTTGCCGCTCATTTTATATACTTTCTCACGTTCGTCCCAGTCGGCGTTCGAATCGAACTCGATACCGAGCGTTGTCGCGAGCATCGTTGCGGCCAAATCTTCGGCATACTCGCCGGCCTTCTCGTCGGTCTCGCCGAAAGGATGGTGTTCGGAGAGATAACCGTACTGGGAAGACTCATTCGGGGTGGCGACGCCTATGGATGCTGCCACAAGGCGGTTCGGTTCGTTTGTCGAGTTCCTCGCCATGACGCAGAAAGTTATCTGGCCCGGCTGAAGGAGCTTTATCCCCTCGTCGAGCGGGATGCGTTTGCATCCGGCAGGGAAGATACTCGAGACGGTGACCAGATTACATTTCTCGATCTTTGCGTCTCTGAGGGCGAGTTCGAACGACTGGAGGTAGTCACGGTGACGGCCTACCCCTTTTGTAAAGAATATTTTTGTTGGGACATACAATTTCACATCTCCTTTTTCATCGTCTGATTTTGTAGAATTTACGCTTTCCAACCTTCAGAATGAACGGTGCGTCCGGATTAACGGGGGTGTTGGGGTCAGCCACCTTGGCGCCATCTATCATTACGCCTCCCTGGTTAACGAGACGGCGTGCCTCGCCATTTGACTTTGCAGCACCGATACTGACCAACAGTTGGAAAACGGTTAGCTGGCCGCCGTCGTTTGTCAAAACAACCTCTTCAATTTCGTCGGGTACTTCTTTTCGAATGAACACCTTGTCGAAATTCTCTTCGGCTTGAGCCGCGGCCTCGCGGCTATGGTAAAGTGATACTATCTCTCTCGCGAGCCTTCTCTTTAAATCTCTGGGGTTTACCGATTTGTTTTCGATTTGACTCTTGAGATCAGTGAGATCGCGTTCGGGAACGTTGGTCGTGAGGACAAAGTAGTCGTAGATGAGATTATCGGGGATTGAGAGGGTCTTGCCGTACATCTCGTCGGCCGTGTCGGTAATCGCTATATAATTCCCCAGCGATTTGGACATCTTCTCTACACCGTCAGTTCCGACCAGGAGAGGCATAGTTAATATTACCTGCGGCTCCAAACCGTATTCTCGCTGAATGTCTCTCCCGACCAGGAGATTGAATTTCTGGTCCGTTCCGCCGAGTTCAATATCGGCTTTGATCGCCACGGAGTCCATCGCCTGGGCAAGGGGATAGAGGAATTCATGGACACTGATTGGCTCCTGAGTTTGGAAGCGCTTCTCGAAGTCGTCCCTTTCAAGCATCCGTGCGACCGTGTATTTGCTCGCGAGCTTGATTACATCTTCGAATGACATCTTACCGAGCCATTCGGAGTTATAAACGATTTTGAGATTGTCTTTGGAGAGAATTCTCGACGCCTGTTGGAAGTATGATTCTCCATTCAGCCTTGTTTCTTCGAGCGTCATTGAAGGGCGGGCCTTGTTCCTGCCGGATGGGTCACCGATCATCCCGGTGAAATCTCCCACGATAAGTATTGCGGTGTGCCCCAGGTCCTGAAACTGTCTCAGCTTTCTTAATACTACGGAATGTCCGAGGTGTAAATCCGGGCGGCTCGGGTCACAGCCGAGTTTGACTTTGAGAGGGGCCTTCTCTTTAATAGCCCTCTCAATCTTTCTCGCCAGTTCCTCTTCTGGAATAATCTCCGCGGTGCCCCGCTTGATGTGGTCTAATTGCTCGTTAAGTGTTGGAAACAACCCTAGCTATCTCTCTCCTGGAATGTATGGTGGGTGTACATTAATGGACTGTTCAGGCGTCAGCGTCGTGCCGGCGCAGTTCGCGGTCCTGATCGCGCTGTCTTATTGTATCACGCTTGTCGTAGGCCCTTTTCCCCTTGGCGACGGCGAGTTCAACCTTCGCCATGCCGTGTTTCCAGTACAACCTGAGGGGAACCAATGAAAGGCCTTTTTGCCGGATCTTGCCGACTAGTTTCCTGATCTCTCTCTTGTGGAGGAGCAGTTTCCTTGTGCGGCGGGGGTTATGATTGAACGGCGAAGCGGAAATGGCGCCATATCTGAAAGAGCCGCTGAGCAAGGGATGGAAATCCGTCTATCAGTTGCCGAAGATCAATTTTCTGATGCTTTTTAAAAACGGCGCTGAATTACTCAATGTGTACTGCAATAGTTTTATATTGCGGCTGTGATTTTTCATTTATTTGGAGTGCGGCGGCATGACGCCGCTTTAACGTCAGGCAACATGTTGCCTGCAATGAAAGCGACATCATGATGTCGCAGTCCAAATTTTCCGTAACTCTATATGATATCGGAGGCAATATGCTGCGAAAATATTGTTTTATTGATCGGATTTGTGCTCTATCTACACCTCCGTTTTTCGCACGGGGAATTGCCGCAGGAGAAACCGGCGGCGTAAAAATTCTGCCTTTTCAAGATTACATGCTGCCGACAGAGACGCGCGTCGCCGATCTGCTTTCGCGGCTTACGCCCGATGAGAAAGTATCGTTGCTGAATGCCGGCGCGGCCGCGATCCCGCGTCTGGGGATAAAGGCATACAACTACGGCAGCGAGGCGCTTCACGGTGTCAC
>CAWEBD010000005.1:0-5835 GCA_963806435.1 uncultured Bacteroidota bacterium | reverse complement strand
GTCTCCGCGGGCGTCATAATGAACTTCCTCCTGACATTTCTGATTTTTTACGGCATCAACCTGGCCAACGGCAAGGTGTTCCACGCCACCACGACGGTCGGATTCGTCGAGCCGAAATCTGTCGCAGAACAAGTTGGGTTCAAAGAGGGAGATAAACTCGTCGCAGTCAACGGAAAAGCGGTCGGGAACTGGGAAGATGTCCAGACCGATTTGTACCTGGATGATGTGGCATCTCCTTTATCCGTTCAAGTCGATCGCGCGGGGCAGATGACGACGGTCGATATACCCAAGGGTGCGGTGAAGCCCGATGAGCAAATCGGGATATACCCGGACCATATGCATGCTGTAATCGGCGCCGTAACTCCCGGGATGCCCGCGGCCAAGGCAGGAATTCAGGGCGGTGACGTAGTCTTGTCTATTGACGGTCAGCAGATCGCGACAAACACGCAGGTTGTGTCCCTCGTTAAGGAAAAGAAGGGAAAGCTTATTCAACTCGGTATCAAACGGGGTGCGGAGGAGAAGCAGATTCAAGTGATGCCCAACTCCGACGGCAAGATCGGGATCGAAATCGGGACTCAGTATACCGGCCCTATACAGAAGTACAGCTACAATGTCCTTTCAGCCATTCCGGTCGGCTTCGATCAGACAGTCGGTGCAACTTCGCTGCTCATCAGGTCGATTTCCCAGATGGTCACCGGCCAGGTTTCATTCACGAAATCTATAGGCGGACCTATAAAGATTGCCCAGCTTGCAACCCAAAGCGCCGAGATGGGGCTGGTGAGCTTCCTTGGTTTCATGGCGCTGTTAAGCATAAGCCTCGCCGTCCTTAACATACTTCCGATTCCGGCGTTGGACGGCGGTCATCTCGCTTTTCTTATATATGAGTCAATCTTCAGGAGAGAAGTCCCGACCAAGGTGAAGTTGTTCGCACAGCAGGTCGGATTCGCCCTGATTCTGCTTTTCATGGCGTTTGTCATATATAACGATATTGTGCATTTCTAGTTTATAGTATCTGCGCCGATCCGGCTCTTCCGTTTCGACGGGAGGAGGGAGTCCGGATCGGAATTTGGGCTGTTGCGTGTTCCGCCAGGGCGCGTGGATGTGAGAAGGAAGGTATATTTGACCGTGATACTCGTCAACATCCAGGTGACGGCCGTAACCGTAAATTAGTCGAGAAAAGGGAGGAAGTTATGCGTCGTTTTCATACGGTGCAGTTAGCGCTTAGCGTGCTGCTGTTATCGTTGTCTGCGAGAGCGCAGGAGACGGATCAGGTCAACCTTATGCTGACCCTTCCGAATTACAACCAGATATATGTTGCCGATCTTGATCTTAAGCATGTCCAGAGTACCGGAGTCTTGTTCACAGCCCAACTTCAGTCCCTGGCCTCGACACCAATTCAGGTCAAGTTGAGGCTGACCGTCAACGTAACCCTGGCAAATGGGAATTCATATCCGGATATCGCTGACGTGACTACGAACCCTTTTTGGCTCCAGCCGGCGCAGATGAAGGTCATCACGAATGTTGACCTGTCCGGTGAGAATCCTCCTCTCAGTGTGGAAACCTCGCACTACAATACGGACCAGGTAAACGAGCTGAAAAACGTTGCCCTTGCGACCGGCAAGGCGCCGGCAGGTATATATGAGTTTGTCCTCCAGTGTACGGATGTTAACAACAATTCAATCTCGCAGCCTGCTCGAGGCACCATCGTGGTGACGAATCCGAGTCAGATCGACCTGGCTCTTCCGATCGACCAAGGAAATATTACGACGCTATTCCCTCACTTCCAATGGTCCTCTAACGTGGACACGGTGGTCCTTTCCGTCTATGAGAAACTGCCGAGCCAGATGAGCCCCGAAGACGTTGTGTCTGGCGTGCCTTTCCTTCGGGTTACGGTTCCAAATTCCAGTTCGCCCTCTCCCGGTTCGTTTAACTACCCACCGTCCGGTCCCGGCGTGCGGCTGTTGCAGAACAGTAAGACTTACTACTGGTATGTCGAGATCCCGTCCTCCGCCACACGAGGCAGCGGTATAAGGAGCGACATCTGGAGTTTCACCATCGGAGGCCAGGATACATCCATGGCCGGTGGGGATATCAACGATCAGGCGACAATCGCGCTGAAGAGTTTTCTTTCCGGGACCGATTACCGAGACCTTGTGGCAAAAATAGAGATGCTGACCGGTCAGGCGACTTACGACGGCAGCACGATCAGCACGCAGGAGCTGATCGATATTCTACAGAATATCGACAAATCCCAATTAACCAACGTTATTGTTCACTGAGGAGACGGCGATGAAAAAAAGAAAAATAGTCCTGTTGTCCGCCCTGTTCGTGTTCGCCGTGTCCCTCGCGTTCAAAGCGGATTCCAAAAACGTTGCACTGTTTTGGATTATAAAGAACAACGTGGAGAAGAAACAAGGCGACAAGGCTTGGGAAGCTGCTAAAAAAGGCGGACTAATTTATGACAACGATGTCGTAAGGACACAGAAGCAGGCTTTCGCGCTTATAAAATTTAACGACACGAGTACTCTGCGCCTGGGCCCGGACGCTGAAGTTCAGGTTTATGGTGAAAACAACCCGTCCAGTACGGACTTAAAACGCGGCGAAGTCGGATTCAATATGGCGAAGCAAAAAGACAAGCCGTTTCAATTCACGACGCCCACCGCCGTGGCCTCGATACGAGGCACCGAGGGTTTCTTTGCGATCCAAATCAACAGGATAGACTTCCTGACTATTATCGAAGGCCTCGTCCGGTTTTCAAACAAAATTTCAAATGACACCGTCGACGTGGGAGCAGGCGAGACGGGCGAGTCCTCGGGGGACGGAAAAATAAGCGTTCACAAGTCCACACAGGATGACCTGAACAGGCTCTCCCAGTTGAATAACCTTTTTGGTCAGAAACATGAATTGAAGATGCAGTATCGCGGCAGCGACGGGCAAATGCACGAGATAATTATCGAAACTCAGCAAGAGTAGTAATAGAAGCTTAATCACATAGAGCAGTGTTGGTCGGAGGGATCGTGAGGAAAGTTGGCGGGAGAAGTGCGCGGCGGAGAGTAGCATCTGTAGTTTCACTCATACCCATAGTCTGTCTCTTCTTTTTCGGGGGTGCGTACGCACAGCAGGGACAGGTAATTAATCTCACTGCCTCGGCGCAGGCGGTTGAGAACAGCCCCGTCGCCGTGAAGGCGGAAGTCCGAAGCCTCACGAATATATCGCAGGCCCTGTTGTTCTACAGAAACGACCTGTCGATGGATTTCCAGCAGACTGAGATGAGCTTCGACGAATCGTCGATGACACTGAACGGTACGGTCCCAGCCGCTTATGTGCTCAGTCCTTTCATCGAAGTCTATATAAGATTGGTCATGCGTGACGGTACGAGCGAGACCTATCCGATGGAAAGCCCTGAGGAAAACCCCGTTCGTATAAGCGTGAGATCCCCGGAGTCCCAGGAGGATATTCTTGTCATCAGTCCGGAGCGAAACCAGAAGCTCACTCTCGATAACCTCATGATCGCCGCGTCGATGATTTATGCGCCGGAGTCCGTCGATAGGAAAAAGACGAAGCTGTATTTTGACGGCATTGATGTCACTTCCGACGCCGTGGTAAGTGGAGACATCATAGTCTACTCGCCCTCGAAATTTCCGATGGCTGTCTCGCGCGGCATCCATACCGCGAAGGTCGTCCTGTACAAATCCGACGGCAGCGAGTATAGGAGCCTTGAATGGAGCTTCTTCGTACTTACGCCGGGTGAAGAAGAGCAGGCAAGCGGGTTCACTTATCAGGGAAGAGGACAGATCGAGCTGAGAAACGAGACGATAAGCGGCAGTTCGACATGGTATAACAGGGGAGACCTGGCTGTTGGCGCGACGGCGCTCGGTATCAACCTCGGAGCTAATCTGCATCTCACTTCTGAAGAGAAGTCGTACCGGCAGCCGCAGGACAGGTACGGCCTTTCTATCGGCACATCGTGGCTCAGCCTGAAGCTGGGGGACAGTTACCCGACTTTCAGTCCGCTGATAATGAACGGACTCCGTGTTCGGGGTGCATCAGGCAAATTATCTTTAGGGTTTTTTAATCTTGAAGCGGCCTATGGCCAGACGGTCAGGGGAATCGGCGGCCAGTATCTCGACACCACTGTTGTTTCGTCGGGTTCCATCGGCCAGCTCACGGGGGCGAACTATATCCGCCTGAACGACTCGACTTTCGTGAACGTCGACTACGGGACTTACTCGAGGGACCTTTTTGTGATTCGTCCGTCCTTCGACCTCGGGAGTCACGCTCGCCTCGGCTTCACTTATCTTAAGTCCTCTGACGAGCTCAGCTCCATAAACTTCGGCAATTCTCCCAACCAGAACCTGGTGCTCGGGAGCGACTTCGCGATGAACTTCGACAGTCACAGGATAAACTTCCTCGCCGAAGGTGCGGTCAGCATGCTCAATCAAAATACCGCGGTGGGAACCCGATCGGCGTCATACATCGACTCTATCTCGAATTCCGATGCCGGGACTCAACTCGACAAAATAGTCCCCATTTCTACACTTTCTCAGCTGATAACAATAAATGAATTTTTGATCCCTCTCGACCCGAGCAAACTGTCGTCACTCTCGTGGGATGTCAGTCTGGGCCTGAATTATTTCAACACATTCGCGAAGATCGGCTACGTTTATCGCGGACCGGACTACAATTCGTTCGGACAACCGTTCATCCGCACCGATATCAGGGGGTTGAATTTCTTCCTGCGTCCCCGCCTCTTCAGTAACCAGGTACTCCTTTCGATTTCCTACGAGAACCTGTTCGACAACCTGCAGAACAACAAGTTCGCCACGACAAACTACGTAAACACCAACGTCGCGGCCTCCTATTTTCCGATGACGACCCTGCCGAGCGTCACCGTCGGGTTTTCCTCGTACTACAACTCGAATTCGCTCGCGGTCGATTCGGCTTTCGCGGTGGACAACACGACCATCAGATACTACATTGAATCGAGCTACGGCTTCAATTACGGCGTGAGACACAACGTGTCGGTGAGTTTTGGAATCAGCAATCGGAAGGATCGCGTATTGCTCGGAACTGATCTGAACAATTTCAATGTGATGTTCATGCTGAATTCGGATTTCGGCGCGACGCCGCTCAGAACCACGATTGGCTTCAATCTCAACGGGAATAAAACTACTATGAGGGACACGACGGCGATGGCGCTCACTGAGCAGGTACAAATGTTCAATTACACATTTCTTACGCTGGGCGCTCAATATGCGTTGTTTCAAAACAAGCTGAGCGTTGGCGTAAACTACACGCCGACTTTCGGGGATTTCGTGAGAAACAGCTTCGGTTTGACTGCAAGCTACAGGGTGGCGAAAAGTCAATCGATCAACCTGAATGTCAACTATTTCGCGGTGACCGGCTCTGATGATTTTGTGGGTTCATTGATTTACGCCGTGGATTTTTAACACGCTTCGGCGTAACATTCAACAAATGCAACCTGTCGGCGCCACACTCTCGAGAACTCGTAAGCTGATATTGCCGCTGGTAATCGCGATCCTCTCCGCGACCGGGGCTTTCCTGCTTTCCAGAGACATCCCATTCAGTGTGCCGTTTTTAAAGACCGCTCAGTTGCGTACTCTCGATGCGCGTTTTGAATACCGTGGCGCGATCAAACTTGGCGATACTTCGAAGGTCGTAATCGTCGCGATAAGCGACGCGTCACTTCAGGCTCTCCCAAATTCTCTTGTCTTCCCGCGCAGCTATTATGCCCGCGCGATCAGGAATCTTTACAGCGCGGGCGCCAAGGTTGTGGCGCTCGATGTGACTTTCGATACGAGGTCGCCCATCCCG
>CAWEBD010000004.1:0-40220 GCA_963806435.1 uncultured Bacteroidota bacterium | reverse complement strand
GACCGGGACCGATCCACCGTGTTCGAAGAGGTAGGTGAATGAGCCGGTCCAGCCCGCGTCGCCCGTCACGAGTCCGTCGATCGTTGGGGACGTTGGTCCTGCCTGGCGGAAGATCAATCTGTAGTCATGATCGAAAGCGGTCGGCGAGGGCGGCCCCGGGGGACAGGATACCCCGCTCAACGTCAGATAGATCATGATGGGCAAAGCAGCCCAAAACGACACTTTTAGCCACGAAAGCATCGCTTTCATTTGTTCTCGCATGGCGTCTTTCCTCCTTTCAAGGAATCAGATCAATTCAAGTTCCGATGACTCAATGCTAAGTCTTCAGTTTGATTGTTTGCGTAAATTCTCCGCTCACCGTAGTGCCGGCCTTCGTGACTTTTACGACAAGCGAAGTCGTGGGAGCAAGCGCCTTGGCGGTGAGGTCAACAATAACAATTTTTGTCTCGTCTTTCTGTGAAGTAGTGAACGTCATCGGGTCGTTCTTGGCGACAGCCATCCATAAGCCGCCGCTATCGTTTAAGACCTGCGGCGAGTTGATGACGTAGTCTCCAGGGTCGGCAAGCGTGGCGGTTATCCGGTAGGTGACTTTCGCGGTTGTCGACACGAGGACTTCCCCATTGACGAAATTCGCGCCGGGGATGACGCTTGGTGTTGAGAATGTGATGGCTGTGCTGACCGGGCCCGGAGTGCTTCCGATCGCAATCGGAACAATTGAAGATGTTCCGGTGACAGTCGGAAATTTCTGTGAGGCGAGTCCGAGTCTCAGGTTTCCGGTTCCCGTTGCACCGGTAGGAATTGTAACTCTCACTATGACGTCGCGCGTCGACGGGCTTGGCTGGCTCTTCTGTATTTGCAGCTCGGTGATTTCAGCCCCGTCCTTAATCACGGCGACTTTCCAACCGCTCCCGTCGATGGTCGGGTTAAGGTCGTAGACCTCGTCGAGGGAGCTCACCGCCGATATCGTGAAAGTGTAATCGTAGCTGCTGCCATCCGCCTTGATCTCCTTCTGAGGCACCGCCGTATTTGTCACGGTCAGTGTCGCGCTCAACACCGTCGTCTCACCCGGCAGCAACTTGAACCGCGCCGAGTCGGAGCCTTTGGTGTTCGTGACGACCAGGTCGACATCTTTACCGGCATCCGGGATTCCCAGGATGGGCGGGATCTTGATGATCAGGATCGAGTCGCCGCTTCCTGAAAGGAAGTTCGTAACGGGGTCGTTCGCGATAGTAACCGATACGAGCGTCGACGTTCCCAGGTTATTTCCGATTATGCGTAGCGTGTCGCCCATCGTGAGGGGACCCGACGGATCGAGCGATTTTATGAGCGGAGGCCCACCTCCGGGCGCGCTCTCCTCAAGACTGGCCAGTCTGGCGTCGAGCGCCTCGAGCTCATCGACCATGCTGTTCCAGTACTCGGCCTTTATTAGATCGCCCGGTTTCACTCTCGTGATTTGGGTTGACATTGCAAGTCTCCTTCCTGATTCAACTCTCTTGAATCTTCAGCCGGCGTAATTGCTGTAGTCCCAATACGACAGATCGAATTGCGCCGCTCCCTGGTAGTGAATATGTCCTGTTGAAAAAACGAGGTAGCCGTTCGACAGAGCCAGTTTGCCGTCGTTTATCGCCTCGCCGTTCTCTCGTACCCGGTACAGCCAGATCATTTCTTCGCTGCCGAGATCGATTGGAGGATATGAAAATGATTTACAGATGAGAGACTGGAGTTTCGCGCCGTTGATGAAAACAGGATCTCTCACAGTTAATCCTTTGAAGAAGTTCATGTCGAAAGTCCTGGACGTCTTCGGCATAGAGAAAGGAATAATCCCGGTCGCCGGCAGGTAATCGAAACGGCTTTTCGCCTCGATCAGTCCGATCGGCGCTTCCTTCTGTCGAATCGTTTCAATCTGTACCTGGAATTGGTTGAACATAGCCTCCCCTTCCCTCTTCCTGCGCGCGCCCGTGAGCGGGAGCCATTCGTCTTCCGAGCCGGGAGGCGTGATTCCGCGGCGAACCGACCAGGCGTCGATGAACACGATCCCGTCCGTCGAGGTCCAATAGAGAAGCGCCAGGGGGACATCGCAATTCGTGAGTATCTTTGGCCGCAAATCATCCAGGAGCCCATAACCGGACTCATGCTCGCTGAACGGCTTATTCACATAATCGGCGTAGTTGTCGTCGTTTAGCCCGAAACACTTGTACGCAAGCCGGTTTCGCAGATGGTCGGAATCCGCGAGGTCATCGTCGCCGACATCCAGTTTGATCAGTCGGAACTGCAGGCACTCCACGGTGTATCTTGAATTGCACGAAGCCGGGACATTGCCGAGGCCGCTGACGGGAGCACGTCCTTCCTTCCCTGTCGCGGGACAAACGACCAACAGGTACACGCCGGCTCCGGCCACATAGACAGTTGGACTGGGTGGCTTACAGTCGTCGAAGGTCTGACCGTTGCCTCCCTCAGACTCCAGCGAACGAACGAGTGAAATGTCTATCTTGGTCGTCAACATTAGCGTTTGCCCTCTCCTGTTGACCGCGAGGCCGGGCATGATTGTCACGATAGGCTGGTCGACGCTGCTCAGGTCCGCAGACTCATTCACGTCGAGGCCGAATGCTACTCCGTCGCCGAGAGCTCTGCCGAGTTGTCTTCGTGCATCCCGGTTCGCGGCTTTTTCCAGGTTGAGGTCTTCGCCGCTTAGAAGCCGCCCATTGAAGAAATTCGGCGAGCGAATCCCGCCTTCAAGTATCGAGGTAAGAAGATCGTTGGCCATAATCGTCACCTCCACATATCTATCAGCTAACGGTAATAAACGGTTTTATCTGGTTCAGCAAGTCCTGGCCAATGCCGCCGACGTTGAGCAGATCGTCGACGGAATTGAAGCTACCGGCCGCTTTGCGGGCGGCGACGATACGTGCCGCGATTGCCGGTCCGATCCGCGGAAGGGTCGTGATTTCTTCGAGGGTCGCGGTGTTCAGGTTCAGTTTCATTTCCACCGTTACCCAGCTCTCGAAACGCCCTCCCTGTATTCCGGCCTTGGCGCCGCGGGGCCTGTCGCCTGTAGGAAGCTCCGCACGCAGGAACTCGGCGTCGATCGCGCGCTTCTCGGACTCGTCACGTACAAGATCCCCTCGTATCACGATGAGAAGTTTCTGTCCCCACACAGTTTTGAATGCGTCCGGCGAGAAGAGGAATGCCGCACCGCTCGCCAGCCCACCTACGGTCGCCGCTTTGACGATAATTCCGTTCGGGTCGACTTCAGGCTTCACGCCCAGGATGCTCAGGGGGCCTATCCTCACGTAGTCGTACCAGTCGTAGTTCCCTTCGCGGTGCCGCCGCTCGGTGAAAACCTGAAAAGAATTGTCATCGAGGGATCCGCTACTTACAAGCACTCGGCCGCTGTCTCCAAGATTCCACTTTCCGAATCCCACGACGAGCCCTTTCACCGGTTTGCCGTCGAGCTCAAACTCCATCATCGATGAAGCGTTGTGTGTCCAGCTAAGCGCTACAATCCTCGTGAGATCGGTTTCGAGTCCGGCGCCCGGATCTCCGTCGGGTCCTTTGTTTCCGGTCGGACCTTTGTCACCCGTCGGACCCTTGTCTCCGATCGGACCTTTGTCTCCGGTCGCGCCCTTGTCGCCGGTAGGACCTTTGAAACCGTCCGGTCCTTTGTCGCCTGTGGTGCCCTTGTCCCCGGTCGGCCCTTTGGCGCCGGTCGGTCCTCTCTCACCGGGTAACCCGGCACCGCCGCCGATTCCCGAGCGGCCGCATAGGAGCATCTCCTGCAACAGCCTGAGATGGATCAGGAAGGGGCGGTGTTCTTCGTCAATTTCTATCGATGACATATCCTGAACGACCATCTCGGAGGTGATGCCGACGCTCAGTTCCGCCAGCAGAAGTTCACCATACAGCTCAGACTCGACGTTCGCGTCCGGCTCGGAGCATGGAGCGTTCAGGCTCAGCCAGCAATGGCGCACGAGGGGACGAAGCTCCGTGACCCAAATACGGAAGGCGGTGCGGAAGTATTCACAAGCTTCGGTCGCCGCAATCTTCAGATCCGACGGAGGCGACCCGAAAAGGGGAACAGGCGGAGAAGCCGGTGGTGAGTCCGGGATGACGAGCGAGCTACTGACAGCATCCACAAATTCGTCAAGCGGCGTCGCCTCGCCATCGACATCCGTCAATTCGATTTGGCCGAGCCACGCGACAAATTCACGAAGGGCATCTTCCTCCTGCTGATCCGGCGCTTTCAGGCGAAGCTCCAACTTGAAATCGTCCATGATACGCGATGGGGCGGTCGCCTCATCTTCGGTCCGGCAGGGTTCGCCGGGAATCGGCTGGTCATCAGTCGGGCACTCGCGGTAGCGCAGAACGACGTACAGCCTCACCGGAGAATCGGGCGGCGAGCCGAAGGCATCGACGACATCTTCCTTATGCGCGGCCAACCAATCGTTCAGCGAGGCGCACTGCGCGGGAGACACATGGATCAGCTGGCCGCGCGGACTCAGCGCGACACCGGGCGAGACCGTGACCTGAGGGCCATTGCTCCCGTTCTCCTTCCCGATAGCCAGGCCGCACACCGTCCCGTAGCCGAGCAGGTCCCGCGCGAGCCACTGGTCGCGCCCCGACAGGTACGCGAACTCCTGCTTGAAATCGTCGACACCGAGCACCATGCCGAGTGTGTAGTTGACATGCTTCGCCGGATCAGGCGGAGCGGTGGGCGACAGCGTAGATGTTGATGCGAATGTAGTCATGCTCATTTCTCCTGTCGAATAAATTCATGTCCCCAGGCTATCGCGACCCAGGATCACGCGGTCGGAGACATCCTGGGGATGTCCGGGGGCGAGATAGGTTTCCAGCAGGTAGCTCCGCCCGAGGACGGCGGGCGGGACAAAGTAAGCCGCGCGGCTACCAGCGTCGAGAACCGTGTCGATTCCCAGACGAACCATGCCTACGCGGAAAAGGTCCCAATAGAATTTCACTTCGAAAACCGTGTGGACCGGTTTCTCGAGATCGATTATACGGCGGGCGAGCTCGAGCTTCTGACGCTGACTCTCCGAATCGCCCGAATCGATACCCGCCAGCGGTATGAGGACCGTAAAGCGGTGGGCAAGCGGCTGCGCGGCAAGGACGATTGCCTGGAACTCGTACCAGTCGAGAAGAGGCGCTCCATCGGCGGGAAGATAATCGGGAAGGCTCGCCTCGGCGAAAGATCCAATTCCTTTCCCCCTGGCGGATTTGTAAGAGTCGTTCATGATCGCGGGCTGCTTGTACCGCCTCGCCAGGAACTCCTGCCAGAGTTCGATATCGCTTGATGCGGAGGATGGTACAAATCCCAACGCGTCGTCGGTGAACTCTTTCCAATCGCCCAGGTCGCTCGCGCCGGTCTTTTTCAGAGGGAAAGAATCCTTATCAGACAGTCCGAGTTTCCCCCGATACCGCTGCTGCAGGAGGTCTCTTCCCTGTGTTGGCTGCCACCGGTTTGTCGTGGAGACAGTCCTCAGTCCTGCAGACTCGGTCGGGTCGCCCAGCATAACTGCGGGAAGCGTGCGCGTGCGGAACTTCTCGATGATCCTAATCCCGCCGGCGCAGGCACATTGTTGAGATGGCTCGTCGAAAGCCGTTTCGTCGATGCACTCGTCAAGTGCCAGCCGCAGCGCGAGTTTAAGTCCGGGGATTGTACCGCGGAGATCGAAGAAAGTCATCGCGTGTTTTATGAACAGTCGGCGCCGCGATTCGTCCCACTTCGGATCGAGGGAGACGCCCAGCCAGCCGGCGAGCCACTCGAGCGATTCCGCGGGTGCGCTCCTCGCGTCGAAGAGAACCTGGACCGCCGCGATCTTGTCTTCGATCGCCGTGAATGTCCCTTCGAAGTTTGCGAGGAACCGGTCGAGGAACGACGCCGAAGTCTCATCCTCTCTGTAGACGGCCGGTAAATACTCCTTGAGATAGGAGAATCTCGGCGCGTAGACTCTCAGGCAGCGGACTCGCGGAGTGTCTCTCCCGTTTCCGCGAAACGTCATGCGAAGTTGCATATAGCGACCGGCCGCGCGCTGGAATAGCAGCTCCCATGTCCCCGCGTCCTTGCGCGTTTCGGGGGCGACGAAAGGAAGTTCGGATCCGTCCGCGCGACGGTGGAGAGCAGGTTCCTCCCGCCAATCCGCTAGCTTGAGCTGGTCGATGTCGTTGGCGGCACGACTCCAAATCTCGACCTCGGTTCCGGGCGGAATGCACGCGTCGAGCATCACGCGGTGCCATACGCAATCCGGAACACGCCCGTCGAAAGGAGGACGCCCGTTATTACCACCAGGAGTCTCCAATGTCCCCTCGACCGTGTATTGCGGACGGAGCTGACGCATAAGTGGGACCCAGCCAGTGCCGAAATCGTAGTAAACCATCGCGCCCGACGCGACCAGCGCCTTTCCTCCGAAGAGCCTCATCGGATAATATTCGTTGAGAAGTTTGAGTAGAAGGTTCCCTTCTTCGTCCAGCGATATCCCAAACGCGTATGCCTGGTTCCCCTCAGTGGACGCGACGTATAGCCGGTCAGGAACAGTCCCTTCTGTGGTCGCATGCTCCGGAACAAACGCGAAGTCATGCGCCGCGAACTCGAACTCATCGAGCAGAACCGCCCTGCCCAGTTTCTCACTGAAATTGTAACGGCTGATAGTCGATAAGCCGAGAGAAAAATTCGTATCGAGGATAAGTACCGTACCGTCGGGCAGCCCTTCGATCGCGATCGGATCGAACGCGACAAACGGAGATGGAATGGGGAGCTGAATCCCGGTCGGGAAGAGTCCCGGCTGTGGCTGCTCGGGAGAACCTGCTTCGGCGCGGAAGTCATCCGATTCCGGAGGCGTGACCTGCTGAGGAGTCTGGTCATGATTGACCACGTTCAGGTTTCGGTCGATGCGCCAGTAACGTTTGTTTGACCTGTCGAGGATCCACGCTCCGCCGCCCGGAGCGGCCGACATGTCGAACGGTTCGAACGCGATAGATTCCGGCCACAGGATTTGTCGGGGTGCTCCGCCGGCATGAAGATCGAACACGAGGAGTCCTGCAGGGTTAAGGACGCCGACGAGCAGAAAATGATCTTCGGTGACCGCTACGCCCTGGAACTCACATGGAGAAACAGATGGCGCCGATTCTTTCGCGCGAAACTCGCCTGAGACAGCTTCTTCTTTCCGCGATTCCAGATCGGCCGATGACCAGAAGTGCGCGGTCGTCCCTGTTCCCGAAGAATTGACGAGAATCTCGGCCCTCGTGGAATCGATCCAGTACCAGTTACCGTACCGGTCGCGGGCCGCGCCGCGGCGATCATATATGGTGGGCGGAATATCGAGCGGCGCCGCCTTGAATTTCATCAGGCGAGAGTGAAGGATCACTTCGCTGCGCGTGCCGTCCCAACCCAACCCGACCGTCGACTCGATATATTCCTCCGGCCCGGATTTCATGATTGCAGAGAACGGGATCCCGTTTTCGTCCGCGCAGGCGGACCAATCCCCTTCTCCAAGCAACATGAAAAGCCGTGTGCCGTTCGCATCCATATCAGACGCATCCTTCCGGGACAACCGGGATAGATACAAACTCAGCACCGGCACCGGCGCCCGCTGCCGCGGAGGCTGACGCCGCGGTACCCTGTCCTCTGATCTGGTCGAGGTCCGTGGGATCACCGGGAGTCACGGAGATGCCGGCAACCATCGGGAGTTCAAGTCCCGACATTTTTATTTCAGGCACAGCCGCGCCGGTCCCTTCGGCGAGGAGGACCGAATTCACCGAGAGTACGCCGTCTACACGATTCGCCTCTGCAAGGAGCTCGATGCTCACCACCGACTTCCGAAGCGGCCAGCCGGACCGGCGGGTGGAAACCGACTGTGTCACATTCACCGACGTATCAGCCTCCTGTGGAAGCGGCGACAGATACTCAAGTATCGCTTTCTTGACGCTCTCCCGCACCTGTGCCACGCTTACTCCGGCGACGACGTTGATGCCGACCGATATCCAGATTTTCTTGTACGCCGGTCCGCGCACGAAGACCTCGGTCGTGACGAGCCTGCGCGGCTCGAGGCATTCGCAGACCGCGTCGAGGAACAACCGATCCGGTGAAGGAGCGTCGGGCTGCGTGGTGTCATATCTTGGGATGACCATCACGGTCACCGCCCCGGGAGCGTCGCCCGGTTCATTCTGCGTCAGCCGCGGATTATAAGCGGGAAGTACCTCCACCCGCCCGATATCCACGCCTGGAGCGCGTTTGACAATGGTGATGAAGTCCTCCTGTGTCACCAGGCGATCGCGGTGCTGCAGGTAACGCGCGATTTGTTTCTCGCCTTCTTCGATTGATTCGGCTTCGGAGCCTCCCCATGTCGGGATGGGATTTGTAACCTTCAGACCAGTCGGAAGGCTCGGGCCGGTATTGATTGAGCCTGCTCCGACATTCCCGTCGCGTCCCACGCCGTAGTCGTAATCGGCGCGCAGAACGGCTCCATACGGAGGACGGGCACCGCGAATTCCGTCGCCGAACTGCATGACACCCGATTCCGCGTCGACGACAAAAACCTTCGTCGGTTTGTCGAGTGCTACTTTCGTCATCGGAGGCTGTCGGCGGTCTTCCACCGGAACTTCAGGCCCGGCGCTGAGCAAATCGTCGATTTCCTCCCATTTTTCCGAAACTCCGTTCACGGTCACGGTGAGACTGACAGATTCCGGGATAACCGGCGTCTTCGAAAGCGTGGCGGATTGATCGGGTTCGCCCGTGCCGAGCGGCAGCGATTCGTTCGCGACACGGTTGCGCTGGTTGACAAAGACCGCGTTAATCCCGGCCCAAAGTATCTTCGCGCCAGTGGCCGCGTTCGATCGAACCCTGACCCATGTGATGAGACGGTCGTCAAGCGTGCTGTCTTCCAGCCCGGGCGGGAAATCGCCGGCGCCGGACTCAAGAGGATCAATGTTGTTCCAGAGTGTGAGCTCGGACGCCGCGGGAAGCGTGAGCTCCACTATTCCGGGTTCAGAGAGGACGTCTGCCGTTGACCGTGAATCAATAGTCCGATACTGCGGAACGCGCTGCGCGGGATCTGTCGGAAGGCCGCCGCTCGCTCCGATCTTAGGGAGCTGGTATTGAAGGAGGGCGGTCGCGGTAACGGCCGGAGTGCCGCCTGGTTTCAACTGCTTTGTGACGTCGGTAAGCGAAGGGAAGACCCCGAGGTTCATCGTCTTTCCACCGATCGCTTCCCTTGCCGCTTCCAACATATCATCGTCGTACGGCTTGTCGGTCGCGCGCAACAGGAGCGCGATCCACAACGAACCGTCGACCGTGTCCTGCCCGAGATCGATCTCGCTCCCGGGAACGAACGGAACGGTCTCGTACAGCGTAACTTCCTTTGTCGGCGGCTGGCCTCGCAGCGAAGTGTAAAGCTGTTTGTAGTAAGCCTTGAGTTGTTCGGGCGGGTTCGTCATGACTCTTTTGTAGTACACTTTCCCTTCCACGGGGAGGACATCGAGTCCCATCCCGGTTCGGAAAGGAACCTGGCCTGCGCGAACTTCGAGACCGTCGTTCAACGTGAGCGTCTGGAGCGGTCCCCTCTCGTTCGTAAGCACGATTATCCCTTTGGCCGGGGACGCGGGCCTCAGCGGCAAGCCGAGCAGAGACAGGAACTTACGCCGGTTCCGCTCCGGTATCTGGTTGCTGCGATAAAGCAAGTTCTCGGTCAGGAACGAAAAGAGCTCGACGATCGTGACGCCCGGATCGCTCTCGTTAAAGTTTGTCCATTCCGGATTGTGGATGGGAACACGAGCGAGAGTTTCATCCAGGAGATCCTGGAATTTCCTGTCGTCGAGATTCGGAATGATCAATGGCATATTCCCGCCTCACTAATCCTTAAGTTTCACATTTAAACTCACACGTTCGACAGTTTGTGTCGCGACGAGTTTGTAAGTGACCGTGGCTATCGCCGATTCGGCGTCGGACGGGTCGGCATCCACGCTGACGGACTCTATCTGAATTCGCGGCTCCCACCTGGAGAGAGATTTGGTGATGCGCTCCTGGATCGTGTGGCGCGTGCTGACAGTGTTGGGCTCGAAGAGGAACTGTCTCAGCCCGCCTCCAAAATCAGGAAGCCTCAACCGCTCCCGCATCTCGGTGAGCAGAATTATCCTGATCGATTCGCGAATGTTTTCCTCGCCTTCCGACCAGGCGACGCGGCCGTCCGGCCCGACGCGCGGCGGGAAGCTGATACCTCGTCCGAAAATTATTCCTTTATCCATTTCTCGTCACTTCTTCGCTTTGAATCCCGGCAGCGGGAAACACATTATGAAATAGGGTATCCACCGGAATATGAAGTCAAGGAGATTCACGATGATCATCAGAAGAATCAAAGCACAGATCGTAATTATCGGGATAGATAGCGAGCAGATCATTCCAAGCTGCGCTCCCGTGTCGCCCTGCTTGCACGGTCCACCGTCGGGGACTGATAGGTCTTTGTGAAACGGCCAAGGGAGCACAGACAGTACCAGGTCGCCGAGCGTCAGTCCCTTAGCCCTCTGGATCTGTCCGCAGAGCACATCGGAAATCATGAAGGCGGTGTTCTTGTCGAACTTGCGCAAGCCGGCGGGCGACGTGTCGATCGGGAGCGCGATTCGAATCGGGCGCGCGGGCGCGTCGGGGTCGAAGAAGCCTGCAAGCTGGAACGGTCTGCTCGGTTCGCTCAACAGTGTCGGCTTTAGCGGGCCGCAGTTGGGACGCTCAAAGACAGTACGGATAACGAAGATTCCTTCGCGCGTGTCTATCACCGGCTGCGCGGCCACCGGCATCGGAGGCGCCGGCTCGGTGGAATCGGTCGGCATCGCCCGAACCACAAGCGCGACAAGGCTGTCCACGTTCTTCTTTTCATTCTGCACGCCGGATGTTTCACCGGCTGCGATCTCCACACCCACATCCACCTGGTCCGCCGCTCCAAGCGGCGTCACGCCGTCGGAGAACGTAAGCGCAGTCACCGCGGGGTCGGCAAACTGGAACAGGAACGCCGGCCACATTCCACCTTTTACCGCACGATCATACGAGCCGGTCGCGCTCTCCAGCTTTTGATCTACGGCGACCGCCTGAAGCGCGCTATATAATGAATCTTTGACATCACCTGCCGAATAGGCTGAGTAGTGTGTGGCGTCGTCTGTATCTTTCCAACTGCTTGTCAGTGCTGATTTGAGACCGCTGCTGGTCCCGGTATTCTTTAGAGCAGTGAGAAGTGTCGTCCCGGCCGGTTTCAGCAGGCTTTCCTTCGATGGATCCGTGATCGCTGTCCAGACATCCGTAACATACCGCTTCAAGAAATCGGCAAAGTCGAGCAACACCAGCCACGACTGCGTCTGGATCTGTTCGCGGGCATTTTTCTTGAGAGTGTCGATCTGTCCCTGCGTCGGGCTCTCGGAAGATGGCTCGTTCAGAATTTTCCTGAAACGTTCAGCCTGATCGATTATGTTTTTCCACGGCTCGGCTACCTGTGACCGGAAATGGATTTTGCGAGATGT
Source organism: uncultured Bacteroidota bacterium (assembly GCA_963806435.1). GTDB lineage: Bacteria > Bacteroidota > Ignavibacteria > Kryptoniales > JAKASW01 > JAKASW01. The sequence continues at coordinate 28,709 of CAWEBD010000004.1, read as the reverse complement.
CTTTGGAAGGACATGGGCGGACGATGCCGCACCGTCTTCACCCGCGGCAGTCCCAGCGGCCATGTAAGCTTCGCGCTTGCCTACCGGGATCAATCCCGCGAAGAGGCGCCGCGAGCGGTCATCACTCTCCAGGTACTTCACTCCGAAAAGCGGAAGCTGTTCCTCACCCTTGATAAGTGATCCGACCGCCGGATCGGAGTTCTTTCCTATCTTCTGCCAGCCCGTCCCATCCTGCGTTACGACATACGCGTATTCTTCCCATGTGGTCGCGTCATACTCAGGTAACGGCTCTCCTCGCTTGAGTTCTCCGGCCGGGAGCATCCGGCGGATGACAAAGGAAGCTTTCTCCTTGCGGCCCGGATCGACCGAGCGATCGGGGAAGCCCGTCATCCCGCACACCAGGCAAGTCGACACGAGATAATACCTCTGGTGAGCGGGCTGGTAAAGCTTCAGCATTCCCGCGTTGGACTTCTTGAAAAAGAGAGTTCCCGTCGAGGGAGCGGATGATTTACCGCTCGCATGTTCCGAAGCGATCCGCATACGCTCGAACTTGCGCAGGAGCTTCGGCATACCGGGCGCGGGTCCGCCTCCCGTTACCGTCGACGAAGCATCGAGAGGACCGCGCCAGGTCTCCGGCTGCGCGGTAAGCGACGGAAGCTGCGTCGGATCTTTATCGAGCATCGCCATGAAGTCGTCCATGAAAGTGTCGGTCGTGAACCGGAGGATGACAGGCTCACCGTACGGACGGCTCACGCCCGCCTCCGTGGCTGCCGCCGTTTCTGACCAGAACGGCTCGGGCGATGTCCAGCGTATTTTATGTTCAACCGTCATATTTCACCAGATATTTCCCGCTCCTGGAGTGTAGGAGGCGCTGATGACGCTGTTGCTGATGACCGTATCGGCCTGAACCACTCCGCTGAATTTCGACATGCCGGCGTTCACGGTCACCATACCGGCGGATATTTCGACCGTGCTAGCGTTGATCGTGACCTTGGCCGAGGCGTTGACGGTGATTCCGCTGGCTTCAAGTTTCACGGAGTTCCCGTTGCTGTCGACGATTTCCACCGCACCCGGCCCGTCCTTCATAGTTATCTTCTGTCCGCCCGGCGTTTCCAGGATCAGCGATTCCCGGCCGTCGCTGTCATCGAGCGTGATCTTTACACCGTTGCGCGACCGAATCAATTTCCGGTAGTTGTTGCCGGCACCGTCCATCGAATCGGGTGGAGAATCGTTCCCGTTCCACAGGCCGCCGATGACGTACGGTCGCCGCGGATCGCCTCCCTCGAACACGATCAGCACTTCGTCGTTCACGTCCGGTATGAACCAGCTCCCGCGGTTGTTTCCGCCCATCAGCGTCGCGACACGTGCCCACGCCTCATACCGGCCGCCGTCCGTGTCGGGAGACCACGGAAGCGTCACCTTAACGCGCCCCTGCCCGTCCGGGTCTTTTATATCGCTGACAAGCGCCGGATAGACTCCATACCAGCGGCCGCCCAACCCAACTGGCAACCTCGAATCCAATAACTCTTCAAGCGCGGAACGTTCAATCACGGTTGTCTCCTTCAAAGGATTCGGATATTCTCATGATGCCTGGCCTATCCCCGGACGTTGAGCCGTGAACTCGGTCCGGATACCGCGCGATAAGTCGAACAAGTGGCGAACCTCGGTGAGATAATATGTGCCGCTGAAGAGCGGACCGACCGCGCCGATGTCCGCCTTCTCTACCGACATGAAATCGCGCGTCCGTCTCGGCGACACCGTGGCCGACGACAAATCTCCGCGCGGCCAGTTTGAAATACGACTCCGCCGCGGTCTGCGCCTCACCGCTCGTCAACGGAACGCCGTGCGCGAGCGCTTCCTTGCGGTCTCCGAATTTCGACGAGAGTATGCTCACACCGCTGACGTCCCCGTTGAGCTCGCTGCTGATGACCGACGCGGTCGCCTCGTGCACGATCGCGGATTTTCCGGAGACATCCCACCCGCTCACGCTGAAACTCGTTCGTTGAAGTGAAAGGTCGGCAAGTACGCGAAATTCCCGCAGGCCCGCTGCCGTATGAAAGCTGGAACGGCTGTCCCCCTCTCGCGGAATGCGACTGGACGTGCAGGGTGCTTCCATCCATCCAGAGCTCCGCATCGACGTTGCGGGCACGCTCGCGGAGGAAGGCCAGATCGCTCTGGTTGACCTGTGCCACCACTTTGTGCGTCGGACCCGACATACTTACATCAGGAGTCAACCCGTGATCGCCGGCGATCCGGCCGGCAATATCCGAATCGCTCATGTCATCGAACGTCCTGGTGCGGCGTTTCATCCTGAGATCCTGAAACTTGTCTTCGGCCAGGATGAGTATCTTAGGTTCGTCGCCATCGGGAAACTCGGCTTCGATGCCCGATATGCGTCCCTCGAAGATCGTGTCGGATTCCAGTTTTACTTTTACAGTCTTCCCGAAATCGATCGTTTGCCTGTCGAAAAAAAGAAACCCGGTTTGGTTGTCCGCCGGTCCCAGGTTGCCGAACGCAGCCTCCAGTCGATACAAGCCCTCCACTCTTTCGACGATTTCCAGGCTGAGAAGCCTTTCGATCAGAGTCGGTTTGTCCTCGCCATCGATCGTGATAGTGGGTCTGGAGACGCGGATTGCTGAACCGTTCGGGTCGGGCATATTCCCTCAATGCGCCCAGACGCGAAGCATGCGTTCCCTAAAACGTTCTTCGATCTTCTCGACCTCACGCTTGTCCGGCTTCGGAGGAAGCGCGGCTGTCTGTCCCGTCTCGGCCGGTCGATTCGGCGGCTCGGCCTGCGGGACAACCTCGAACTCGTTGATTACTACCGGCATCGTCTGTTCAACCTCCTACTTCTTCTGACTTGAGATGTTAACATTGATCAATTGCCCGGGTTCGAGGAGGCGGGGATTCTCGATACCGTTGGCTTCGGCTACCGCCTGCCAGTTGGAGCCCAGTCCCGCGCTCGCGGCGATGGACTGGATGTTCGCGCCTGCCGTCGCCTGGACGAGCGGGTTCGTGCCCGGAGACAATCCGGCGGCCCCGCCGACGCCGGGCGGCGTCTGGCTCGGAGCACCCTGTCTCCCTGAAAACTCCGTGATCCTCTGCTGGGACATAGCTATCGTCACGTTCGCGCGCAGCGGAACTCCTTCATCGGAGAAAAACTCCAGGCTCTCATCGAGCGAGTCCATGAACCCGTCGAAGTGAAACGATCCCCACTGGAAGCGGACGCCGGGAGGAATGAAGTGTTCACCCTCCCGCTTCGGAGTGATAAAATAGGCGACGTTCTTCGTCAGCTCGCGGACATCGACGACACGAGAGCCCGCCTCAGACGACTGCGCGCCGACATCGAACCAGAGTTGGAGAGCCAGTTTCGTCGTGCCAGCGCCGACGAATTGCCGTGAGGCGGGTCCGCTCTGGTCGCCCGTTCCTCCTCCGCCGCCGCTGTTCGGCTGCACGAGCTGGTTCGCGAAACTCACTTTCAACGTCTCGGGATTGAACTGGACTGTCACGGACTTCCCTCCCGACTTCACTTCGAAGTTCGCGTCCAGCTCTATCATCTCCGCTTTCGCGGGTCTGGAAGAATCAGGCATCGATCCCTCCACCCGCCCGGATATTGCTCTGCCCTATCACATCAGCTCCCTGATTTTCGGATTATTATGTTTATGAAGCTTCGATTCTCAGCGACTCGTACGCGAGCTGAAGCTCCTCGATCGCGACCATACCGTCTTTGGCGTTCAGCGCGGGTGCCTTCAACTTCACCGGTATGCAACGCGTGAGGATGAAGCTCGCCAGTTTCGTCTGACCGTCCGCGTCGAACAAAACAATCTCGGCATCGGCACGAAGGCTCGTATCGCTCATCGTGGACTTCACCCAATTCCAGAGATCGAAGCTCGACGTCATCCCGCGCTTCAGTGTAAGCTGGCCGAACCCAAGCGGACCGGCCAGCCTGATCTGTTTGTCGTTATTCCCGCCTTCGCGGATCGTCTTCACATCCATCGTCATCTCCATGCCGTCGCATTCGGCAAACGCGGCGCCGCACACTTCCTCCGCCACTCCCGGCACCTTTATCTCCACGGAGAAATTAAAGGCGGTGAACGGATAATTGGCTGTATTTCCTGTTCTGGAGTTCGCCATCATCATTCCTCGATCGCGACGAGCGATCTGTCACCGGTCTGCACCAGCCTGATAGTCAGAAATCTCATCGGCAAGAGACGGCGCGACACGCAGCTCGACAACGAAGCGCCCCTGTTCCACGCTCTCATCAGGGTTAACCGTCGAGTCGGTCACCACCTGGTAAGCTGAAGCAGGCGTAGATCCCTTGAACGCACCGCGAACGTACATATAATTCAGCATCGACTCGAAACCCCGCTGCACGCGGCGACGGAACGAGGCATCGTTCGGCTCGAAGACGTAAGACGCCCCAAGCTTCAGAGCGAGTCGCCGCAGGAGACTGAGGAGCCGGCGGACATTGATCGGCCGCAAGTCCTCGTCGCTGCTCAGCGTATCGCTGTTCAGACAGAGAAATCCCCGCGGCTCGCGACGGAGAAGGTTGATCTGTTCATCCTGGAACCGTTGATACCACGTCGATCCGATGGCCGGGTTAAGCGCGACGATTCCTTTCATAATTTCGTTCGCCGGGGCAATCCACGCGCCGATGGCCGAAGCCCGCGCGGCAATTGTCCCGCACACGATCCCGTCCGGCGGTACCGGCCGGACGAGACCGGACTGATCTTCCGGCGTTGTTACCGGCCAGGGGTGGTAAAGCGCCGCGTAACTCAGAGCGCGCGTTTCTCCATATCCGAGCGGATTAACCGGCTGCAACTCGCTGCCTGACATGCTTGTGGACTTCAATGCCGAGGCGTACTTGATACTCTCCTCTTCACGGAAGTGACCCGGGAGTGTCAGAACAACCATCAGATCTCCCCTGGCGGCACACATTCGCATCGACGAGCGGTGGACTGCGAGAAGAGTGTTGGGCTCAAAGTCTGTTTTCGCCCGGAGAGTCCATTCGGGAACAGGACCGACTTGCACGACAACGCCGTTGGACCAATCGCTGGTCTGACCTGTCGCCACCACGCGGACCCGGTAGAAATATCGTCCGGCGCCCCTTCCATACATCGTCAACTCGTCGTCAGCTCCGGAATAAATTGTCGATGGATCCGAGAATTCGGGATCGGCGGACTCCTCAAGGACATACTCAGCGCCTTCTTCCATCAGTGTCGACCAACTCAGGATGAAGTTCCCGTATTGCGTCGGCAACCGGTCCGACGGCGCACTTCCGTCAGACATTTCAAGGATGACAAGCGTCGGCGGAGTGAGAACACGAATTGAGCAGTCAAGAAAATTCTCCCGCGCGGGTTCCGGCGCTGCCGGGATTGACGGAGGAGGTGCGCAAGGAAGAAAATGCCACCACTCCGGCCGGCGGATCGGCGGGAACACCGGCGGACTCGGGAGAGCCACCGGCGCGGCACGGTACCAACCGAGATGGACCGCGTCGGGTACGGTCAGGATTGTGGCTTCCTCGATCGCCAGCGCCGCGTGTATGCCTCGCAACGCGCGCGGTGTCGGACTTTGATATCGGAGAAAATCGGCCTCATTGAGAAGATCATCCGTACCCGTTGCCGCGACCTCCATGTCGAGGAATAGTGACAAGTCGAATTCGGAAAGCCCGTCACGTTCCAGTGGACTTCTCCCGCCATTCTGTGCCCCGAGATAGTATGTCGGAATGAAAGGCATCGCGACTGGAAAGTAAAGTGCCGTATCATCCGCGGGACCCGCCAGCGGAAATCGTGGATTGGCCGCAAGCGCCTGGATGTCGGGCTTCGACGACGGCATGCCGACTGTCATATCTTTATACATTTCAGCGTCCGTCTGGAGCGATCCCCAATACATATCGTGATTCATGTCGAACCCCAGATCGGTAAGTCTCACGGACGGATTGTCGGATTGACGCGCGCGGAGCTCGAGCGTGAGAATCTCACACGACGGGCTCTCGCTGGAGATAGTATCCGGGAGTGAATCGGCGGCCCAAAAACCCTGCCCGGTGATCCGAACCGCCTCCTGCGGCGGCGAGCCCTGCATGTGTGCCGTGTCGCATTCGTCAACTGTAAGCCACATTGTCGACGAACCTGCATCGACGCGGATAACTGACCCGGGTGCCGGCGACTCTCCGAACGTCGTGTCGAGGTAAAGCGTTGCGCTGCCGTCCTCTCCCGCCGACCAGCTTATGACGGATATAGTCGTGGACGACATGTCCGCACAGAAGATGGTCACAGTTGTCAACCCCGGTGGAGAAGATATTCCTTCCGGAGGTTTCAAGGTGAACCAGAGCGGCGGCCCACATGTCAATTTCAACGGAGATCGTACCGCGCTGCCCGCCGGGCCCGGCGGACTTCCATTTTTGCCGGTGATCGTTTCAATATCCTGAACCGGCGTCATCAGCTGATAGCCGCTTTCCCGAAAGTTCAGCTGCACCAAATCGCCTTTTGAAATATCTCCGGGAGATAGCGGTCGCACCGTCACATTAACACCGGGGAGTTCGGCGCCCACGGTTGGTTTGAACTCCAGTTCGGCCAGTTCAACCGTCCTGTGGAGAAGTGTCGAACCGACCTCGATAGAATCAGACCAGCTCCCTTCGGATCGCGCACGGGCGAATGCCTGGCTTATATCGCCGACTGTTCCATCTTCCTTAATCGTCGCCCTTGCCAGCGCCGGGATGGGGAAACAGTTGTACTCAGCCTCGTTCTCATCGGCCACTCGGATCACCCAGCATCGGCTTCCGCCGTTCTGGAAGAACCCGCGCACTGCCGGACCGAGATAAGCGCACATCTGTTCTCCCCGCTCACCATCCCAGGCAAGCGGAGCATCCGGGCCGAATATCGCCGTAAATTCCGCGGCGTCCTCGACCGCGACGGGGATATGGAGCGGTCCCGAAGAGGCAAAGCCCGCGAAGACCGCCACATCCATGCGGGGAAGTATTTCCGTCGGCTGGCGCGCCTGGACTTCGAAACCGATCCCGGGCAGCCGGCGTGCGGCAGCGACAGTCACGCCTACTCCATCTCCAGCCGCTCGTAGGACAGCACCAACTCTTCCATCGCGACGTCGGTGCCTTTCGCGTTCATCGGGCCGCTCGTGTGCTTGATGATGCGCGCCCTGAGGAGTTTCCACGATTGCACCACAGAAGTGTGGTCTTCGTTCTGCAGATGTACCACAACCGTGCGGTATGCGCTCTGATCGCCGTTCCTGATTTGGTCCAGCCATTTATAAAGGTTCAGCGATCCGATCACTCCGCGCTTCAGCGTAACGTCAGACGACTTGTTGAGTCCCGTGATCTTGCGGACACTGTTTTCCTTTTCATTGCCGTTCCGGTATTCGGCCACCGTGACCTCCATGCCGATCCCGCTGCATTCCTGGAATCCGGCCTCCGGTCCGTCGGTGTTGCCAGTGCCCAGATCGACGAGAAAATTGAATTGAACGTACGGACGCTCGCGTAGGACAGCCATAACATCCTCCCTTTATTATTAGCTCTTTCGGTCTGCGGTCCATTGACCGATACGAAAGATTACGAACTCGGCGGGCCTGAGCGGTGCGACACCGATCAGACAAACCAGTCTTCCGTTGTCAAGATCATTTTGAGTCATCGTCGAGCGGTCGCAGCGGACGAAATACGCCCTCTCCGGCTTGTCGCCGAGAAGCGCGCCGGACTGCCACTCGTTGAGCAGAAAGTCCTCAATGGTTCTGCGGACGTTCGCCCAGAGCGCGTCGCCGTTCGGCTCGAACACCGCCCATTGCGTTCCCTTGTCTATCGACCGCTCGAGGTAGGCAAAGTACCGCCGCAGGTTTACGTACTTCCATTCGGGATCCGAGCTGATGGTGCGCGCGCCCCAGAGACGGTAGCCGCGCCCCTCAAAGTACCGGAAGCAGTTCACTCCTTCGGGATTCAAGACTTCCTGCTGTCCTTTGTTGAGGAGCTGCTCGAAACCGATGGCGAGGTTCACGACTTCGTTCGCCGGCGCCTTGTAGACGGCGCGATTCCTGTCGTTGCGGGCGTAAATTCCCGCGACGAACCCGCTCGGCGGTAAGTGAATTTCCGCGCGCGTCACAGGGTCAAGTATCCTCACCCACGGGTAATAGAAGGCGGCATAGCTCGAATCCACCTTGGCGCGCATCGCCCGGACCTGTGAGATCGTCTGCCCGTCGCCGCTGTCAAGTACCGCGATACGGTAATGCATCCGCTCCGCGTGCGAGATAAGGAGATTGACGATCGTGGCGGCGTCGTCGCGGTAGCCGTTCTCATAACCGAACGTGGAGCCGGGAGCCGCGAGGATGGAAATATCTTCGATGTCTTCGAATGCTTTCAGCCCGGTCTTCGTGTTGGAATCCTCGTCCGCTTCACCTTCGTACTCGGTAGCTCCTGGCCGGTCCCCGTCGTCACCGCCGCTCAAAACGATTTCCACGGACCTTTCGGCGTCGGTGGATTTCATGTCATTGAGCGCGTCAGCGAGTTCGCTGTCCGAATCGAAAAGTGCCTGGAGAACGCCGAGGCCGTCCTCGATATCGTCGCCAAGTTCCACGACTATCGGCAGCGTGCGGGCTGAGGCTGCATTACTCGGTGCCTCGGCGAAACGGGCTGAGATTGAATCCAACGCACCGCCCTGCTGGTGCTCCGGATCGAACGGCACTCTTTCCCAGGTCTGCGTGCCGGACCCGTCGGGCGCGCCGACACTCACGGTCAGCGTGGCGATCCTGACGTTGTCGCCGCGCACGGGGTCGAGGTCGGTCAGCGCCAGCTCGGCGACGGGGCTCGTCGTCGTCTTGAAATTCCACGTGTCATTCTCGTCGTCGCGCTCGGCAATGTAAAACGTTCCACTTCCGGGCGGACTGCTGATCGGGCTCGTAACGTCTCCGATCCAGACGATATCGCGGTCATACAGCGATTTTACGGTCGGACTTCCCGTCTTACCGCCGAGAATGTTCTGGCCGAGGCGCACTGTGAAGCGCACTCGGAGGTTCCCCGCTTCTCCGGGAAATCTCGCTTTCACCTGGATCGCGGATGCTCCGCCCGCATCGGGGAAATTCCCCCCGGCGCGGCCGTCATCGCCGGTTCCCGGCTTGAATGCCCGCACGACGTACAATCGCGTGCCTCCTTCCTCGAAGAAAGCACGGACGGCATGCCAAAGATAGTTATGAGTCAGACCTGTGTCGCCGAATTCAAGCTGCTGCCTGTCGCCGTATACAAGCTCGTACTCGCCGAGACTGGTGATGATGTCTGGCTCCATGTCGGTCGGGCCGTACCTCGCCGGGCCGATGAAACCTGTAGTCGTGGTACTCACTCCTTCGATCGACTTCGACCGGAAGGACTTCTCTTCCACGTATACTCCGGGGGCTAAATATTCTGGCATCTTTTCCTCCTCATGATGATGAACATTAAGGCGAAGATAATGGCGTGATTAAAAGTTCGGATTTAGATTGAGAAGCGAGGACAAGCTCGCTTCCGTATTTCAATGTCTGCGGTCCCAGCGGCGTGCCTGGAGACAGCGTGAACCAGAGCGTCGCCTTCGTCTGCTCAAAGACTTTATTCAGATCGGGAATCGCCGGGACCGGAGAGGCCGGCGAATAGAACGAGTTAAGCTGCAACGACCATTTTCGATCGACAAGCCGCGTCGGTGAAGTCGCCGGCGGCGATGCCGGTCCGTCTTTCGGCTCCGGGTATGGGAACATCAGGAGTAGTCGGCCGCGCGCGTCGCTGATTCCACATCCCTGGACAACGCCGTCGATGACAGCTTCGACAAGCGCCCACGCCGCGGGCCGTTCCAGAACAGGATCCCATAATTCCGCCCGAACCACCGCCATCGCCGGGAGAATGGGACGCGCCGGCGCGGAATAGAGAAGTACGGGCGATTCGACTGGCGGCGGCGATGGTACGGCTCCCCATCGATAGAGCCCTTTCACCGGAGCTTTCACGTTTAAACTGAACGGGATGAAGCGGTCCCGCTTGTCCGCCACTTCCACGACGAAATTCCACTTTCCCGCCGAGGCTATCCAGTGGGTGCTGTCTTCCGCCGGATATTCCACGTCGCGCATCCCGGGCAAACCCCGAAAGGCATATACCCCTTTACGATTCGTGAAAGCTTCCACGCGGCGCGACGGGTTTTCAGCGGAATAGGCGACAACAGAAAGTCCGTCATCAATGACGGACCCCGTGACGGCGTCGCGAAAACGCAATCCGAACGGCGCGATGATAGTCAGACGTTCCAGTATCCGGATTTCTTCGGCTGTCACGGCTGTACCTTCTTAACCGCGTCGAAGCTGCGCGTTTGCACGAGCTCGCCCTCCGTCAGTTTTATATCGGAATCAATATTGACCATGCGTGCGACGTACGTGGCGGAAGTCTGGTATTTTGGCTTCAGCTTATCCCAAATGGCAGTCAGATCTTGAATTGGGAGTGAATCACAGATCAGCTCCACCGCCTCTTCGGGACGAAACGTGTCTGGCATGTCGATATACTTGTTCAGGATCGCGGCGGGCAATATCGTTGTGTCTTCGAGAGTCCGCATCGCCCAGCCGAGCAGTCGTTGCTGCTCCTCCGTGTCGGATGCCCATGCGGTCATCAGGTAATGCAGATCGAGCGGAAGAGAGGGGCGGTATCGCGTTCCGTCAGGCGCGAGCCTCGGCGGCAAGTTGCGAAGAGTGGCGTTCACTTTCACCTGGTACAACAATAGCGAGATTCCTTCCGCGATCGGATTTTCATAATTGCTCGCCTGGTAGAGTTTGAAATCGGCTTTGTCGAACTCCGATTTGGGACACGCGTCTTCCAGCAACCCGATGATCGCGCGGCTCGTCGCTGCAATGGCATGGTAAGAAGCCAATATTAACCCTTTCCAAAGACTCGTGCAGGTTCGTTATCACCTCACCCGTGAACGTCTCGGACGGGCTACCGATGCGTCTTTTCCCGGAGTTCGTCAATAAGCTGTTCCAACTCGCCCTCCGAGCACTCCACCGTCGGCGAGTCCGCGAGCGAGTAGAGGTCGTGATCCTTCTTCACCACTCCAAGCTCGGCCAATAGCGAAAGGCTCTTCTCTACCACTTCGCGGTCCTCATCGACCCACCACAACGCGATCCCGTCCAAATTGTCCTTCGCGTCCGGATGTCGCCGGAGGTACGTGACGATTGCAATGGCCACTCGGCAGGCTTGATGGTATACGTAGGTTTTGGTCAGCGTAAAGCTCCCTTGGACGCTCTGCAATGTGACCTGTATCGTGACTGGTGCGACTTCCGGCCTGGACTCTCCTTCGTGACGGAGCCGCATCCGATTCACTAACCTGCAACTCTCAGACCGCCGCGTGACTCTAGTATGACCGCCGGAGCGCTCCGATTTGCACGACTCCGAACAAGTATCGTCGGACGTTGAGAAGTCGGGTGGGGTGCGTAAAAATCTTTCGCGCGGGAAACTGATCGGAAGTGGTTGTGATCATGTGGTGTGCGAAGGTGGGATGCCGGAACCTCAGGTGGTACGCCGCGACATCAGCAACGACCTTTCGTGATTGGAGAGAGAGGCATGCAGAAGCGGGGTCAGCGCTTCAACCTGAAACCGTCCGGGTCAATGGAATATTTTGTGAGGAGCTTGCGAAGGTTCTTCCGGTCGACCCTCGCGAGTCTCGCGGCAGCGCTGATGTTTCCCTTCGTAATCGTCATCAGGTGGCGGAAATATTTCTCCTCGCTTCGGGCCAGGGCCTCGCGACGGACCTCCGACAGCGTGTATACGAGATCGACTGGCGCGAGCGGCCGGCTGGGCTGGAAGTGCGCGCCGGCATCGGTCATCATGAGCCATTCCTGGATCTTGTTCTCAAGCTCGCGGACGTTGCCGGGCCAGTCATACTCCATCCACTGATTGAGTACCTCCGGCGAGATCTCCACCGCCGTAGGACGATCTCCCGCGTAGCGACGGAGAAAATACCGCACAAGACCCGGTATGTCTACCTTCCTCTCGCGCAACGGAGGAACGGTCAAAGGAATCACCTTCAGGCGGTAGTAGAGGTCTTCACGGAATAATCTCCTTTCCACGTACGAGGCCAGGTCGACGTTCGTCGCCGCGACGACATGGACATCGACGCCGACATAGCCCGATTGCCCGAGCGGCTTGTACTGGCGTTCCTGCAGGAATCGCAGCAATTTCATCTGCACTGAGAGAGGGATCGACTCGACTTCGTCGAGAAAGAGGGTGCCCCCGTCCGCCTCCTGGATAAGCCCCTTGAAGCCGCCGCCCGCGTCGGTATAAGCCCCACGCGCGTGCCCGAAGAGCTCGTTTTCTACCAGGTGTTCGGGAATTGTACCGCAGTCGACGGTAATGAAAGGCCGGCCGGCGCGCGGACCGAGATAATGGATGGCGCGTGCGATCAGCTCCTTCCCTGTCCCCGTTTCGCCGGTTATGAGGATAGTGGATGCCGTTTCAGCCAGCCGGGGAAGACAGTTTATCAGTTCCCGCATCGACTCGCTCCTGACCACGATGTGCTGTTGGTGCATCTCCTTCTGAAGCTTCTCCTGGACTGTGTGAAGACGGTCGAAGAGAGCGATCCGCTTCCCCAGTTCCTGGATAGTGCTCCGCATTACCTTCGCGTCGGCCGGACATCGGACGATCTCGTCGATCGCGAACTGCGACGAAATCGTTGCTGCAATGGAGGAATCGGTACCCGTGAGCACGATCATACTCGCTTCCGGATTCATCCGGCTCAGTCTATCGACAAACTGGCCGACCGGCGGCTTGACCGACTCCAGATCGATCACCATCAGATCAGGCCTCGATGTAGTCGGCGCTGTGAACGTGTTCTCAACTTCTGTTGGTGAGAGCACATGACAATGGATAGTCTCTGTCGAGATTCGCTCGAAAGGATAATCTGTCGAATCGCGCGTTGTGACAATCCAGACATTTGACATATAATCGACCTTTGACTTTCTTCCTGTCAGATGTTTACGCGAGCCTTAGAGTATGTCTTGAAACCCGACCGGAGTAATCATGCGTTTTTGCGGGAAGTGGTTATTGTCCGATGTTCTTTTTGCAACTTCCCACATGACCGCTCCGTTAATCTCCCTTAATTCAGCGAAGAACCGGGTTCTCTTTTCGACAGGGCGCGAAGTCGACGAAAATACAAGGTGCGATCCCCTGCGTCCCGGTCTGAATCAGAAATCAAGAGCCGTATTCGAAACGCTTCATCAAGCGCGGCTTAACTCACCGAGACAGTACGGCCTCGACTTTTGCCGGGTTTTCAGCGTCAATATTGGCGATGCGGAGGATATTCTCGCCGGCACTATTCCTTCTGTAAACGCCGAATGCCCGACATTTACAGACGACAAGGAATCTCCCGACAGAAAGCCGGGCGACTATTGTCCTGAGGTGCTTTGATCGCTGTTATTGTTTAATCCGTCCCCTGAAGGGTTGCGGACGCTCTGCCTCAACTATTCCAACCAAATTCGATCCCCTGCATACCAGGGACCGGCTGAATTCCATTCGATAGCCGCGGTGCTTCTCTTACTTACATATGAATTGTGCTCGAGTGACTGCCCGTTCCGATATTAACAGCATGTGTACTAATTGTCAAGCTTGAACCTTGAAGGAGGTACATTTAGTCACACGTAAAACTTACGGGGCCATCTATCCGCACGCGCCGCGGTTTGGCGGGAAGGCGCCGCTATTCCCCGTCTCTGCGTTCGATCAGTCGAAACACTTTCTGAGATAACACCTTCAGCCCCGGTCTCGCCTGACTTTCTTCGACCGGCGTAAAACAGGAGATGATATATTTTGTCTTACCGTTATCGACGATGCCGACATCGTTCGTCCAGTAACTCCACCATCCTGTCTTGTGATAGAACATCGTATTTCGAGGAAGCCCTTCCGACAGTTTCGTAGTGTCCAGCTGTCTACCCAGGAGTGCTTTCATCTGCATGCTGACCCAGGGATTCACGAGGTTATTGGTATATACCCGGTACATGAAGTCGGCGGCATGCAGCGCGCACGTTTGCGTTCCCCTGATGTTTCTATACGCGGAGTCTTCGTATTCCCTGCCGAGGAATTTCCTTGTCACTTCGCTGCCGTACCAACCGTATCCGTCGATCGTCTCGTTGATGCTGTCCCTCGTCGCCACGTCGATCAGGCAGTTCGCGGCCGAGTTGTCGCTCCGCGTTATCATCAAATCGAGGAGATAATTTATGTTGACCGTGTCTCCATTCTGAAGAAGCGGCCGCGGGTCCCAGGCGATCTCTTTCGCAACGTCCACCGCGTTGGGGAACCTGACTATATAAGGCGTAGAAAGGTAATAGTCTCCGTCGCTGATTTCCTTCAGCACTTCCATTGCCACATACATCTTATAGACGCTCGCGGGATACAAGAAATCGCCGTAATTGACTCCCCCCAGCACGGCTCTTCCGCCTGCCAAGTCCACCACGGCGAGAGAAATCTTCTCGCTTCCGTCCGCGCCGACATTGAAAGTACTGTCGAGTCCGACCGATCTCACAATCGCGGACAGGGAATCCGACAATGTGCTGTCTATTGTGAAGTAGGCCGGCACTCTTACATCCTGGGCAAAGCCGGATACGACGGCGCAAGAAAGAAAAACAAAAAGTATGGCGGTTCTCATGGCACCCTTCTCCTTCTGAATCCTGTAAGCGGCCTTCTGAATGTAAGGCAGTGACAAAACGGCTCGGCCGATGTCCCCTTTCATCAAGCCATAAAAAGGAGCGAGGCAACCCGATTCCCATCAGATTGCCTCGCCATTTTGAAAATCCTCTGTCCGAGAGAGACTTACTTAATCAGCATCATTTTCTTTACGATTCTTTGCTGATTGAACTCAAGGCTGTAGAGGTAGACACCGCTTGCCACACCGTGGCCATGATCGTCCACGCCGTTCCAGTAAACGACATGGTGGCCGCTCGAATAGCGCACGTTATCTACAAGGGTCCGCACCAGCTGGCCCGCCGTGTTATATATCTTCACGCGGATGGATTTGTCCACGGGGAGATAGAAGCTGATCTCGGTCAACGGGTTCAGGGTTTTCCTATATTATCCTATCAGGTTAGGGAAGTTGTGGTGGCTGATGCAGAAAGGTGGGAGGAAGAGGTTGAAGGGGGTTGAAGGGAGTTGAAGGGCGTTGAAGGGGGTTGAAGAGGTTGAAGTACTCTTTCGACCTCTTCAATACTTATTATGAGTCAAAGCAAATTACAATAGATTGAATTTTAATTTGCTCAACATTCCTGATTGATGGAGTTGCATAAATTATTCAACATCAATGAAATAATATGGGTTTCTTGTCTTAACTCAGTTAAAAGATCAATGTCAAGATATTCCAGATCATTGCTGATGATAAGTTGATTAAGCGTTTCCATAAGACTTGAAAAGGCCATGTTATAGAAGTGTGACTGGTCTTTCCTGGATTTTCTTGAGGTACCTTCTGCAATATTGGAGCATACTGAAATTACAGCTCTCCTTAACTGAACTGTTATTCCAAATCTTTCAGAATCAGGAAAATTCTGAGTTGTTTTATAGATTTTCTTTGTCAGAAGTCTGGATTTAATCCACACTTCAAGTCTCTCGAAGCTAAAAGTGTACATGGTTGTAATTAGTCAGGTTAATACAGCGATAACATGCAAAGTTACATTAAATAATGATTAGTTGAAAATACAGCTTCTTCAACCCCCTTCAACCTCTTCAACTTCTTCAACTTTTCAAAATACTATAATAGGCACTTTGTCCCAAATTTTCTCTTCGTCAAAAAAAAATGTACATTTGTTCAGATCAATTTGCCTTATAAGACTGTTTATTATAAATTGCAACTGATAAAGCAACCCGGCCTGCAATTTTGAGGTCTTGAAATAAACCTTGCTTAAGATGAAAAAATATCTCATTTATATCTTTCTGCTGCTGACTCTGCCTTCTGGTTTGTTTGCGCAGGTTACCGTAACAGGATCAACAGGGGCAGATGGTTCATATACCACTTTAGGTCTTGCCTTTTCTGCAATCAATGGTACTGCACAAACAGGAAACAATATTGTCAATTACTTTAAGCGCCAGTACAACAGAAACATCTACTGCTGTTCTGAATTCCGGTGCATGGACTTCTATTAATATTTATCCAACTGTTTCAGGAATTATCATTACCAGGAAATCTAGCCGCACCATTTATTGACCTGAACGGAGCGGATAATGTTACAATTAGACGGAAGGGTGAATCACACTGGTACAGCAAAAGATATGACAATTGCTAATACAAGTACTGCTGCCACTGCAGGAACTTCAACAATACGATTCATAAATGATGCCACAGCAATAATATAAAATATTGCATATTAAAAGGTTCTGAAACCAGCAGCGGCCTCCGGAATACTCTTTTTCAGTACAACTACCGGAACGACAGGAAATAACGGAAATATTATTGATAATAATGATATCACCAGTTCAACAGATGCCAACAGACCAGTTAATGCCATCTATTCCTCAGGAACTGCTGCTCAAGGAAAACAGCGGAAACATAATCAGCAATAATAATATTTATAATATTTCTAAACACGGCAATTGCTTCAAATGGAATATACCTTGAGTACAAATAATTCAGATTGGACAATCTCAGGAAACAGTTTTTATGAAACTGCACCTTTTGTTCCCAGCTGCCAGTGTTGCATATTATATTATATACGAATAAATAATACAGGTGGAAACTATTCTGTTATCTGACAATTTTATTGGAGGAAGTACCTCTTTATGCGGAGGTATTGCCATGGACAAAGACAAATGCTTTCAATAATATTTTTTACGGGATCTATTTAAATGCCGGAACAGGCACTGCAAACAATATTCAGAATAATACAATCAGAAATATTGACTGGAGCAATTCATTGAATGGCACCTGGACAGGAATACATATTGCCAGGGGTGATGTAAATGTTGGCACAGTCACCGGAAATACCATTGGAGCTGCAACAGGGACAGGATCAATATTAGTGACATGCTGACAAACATTGGAAACAATGTTTATGGAATTAATATCGCAAGTCCGGGACAGTAAATTGCCTGAATAATAAAATAGGTTCCATAACTATTGCCAATGCTGATACCAACGGAGCAATTTTTACGGGATCTATAAAACTAGCTCTGCAGGAACTACAACAATAAGCAATAATATTATAGGAAGTACATCTAACGCCAATAGCATTTTTGCAAGTTCAGCCAGTACCGGAAATGCTCAGACAGTCCGTGGAATTTACAATGCAGGAACTGGTATTATTACCATAAGTAAAAATACAATAGCCAATCTGACCAATGGTACAACAAATGCCACAATCGGCACACTTGGGAAAATTAATGGAATATTTTCCTCAAGTGGAACAAATACTATATCAGACAATATTATTCACGATCTGACCATTGGAAATGCCAATAATCTGACAAACCTCAATGCTTCTGTTTGTGGAATTGCTCTTTCAGGACCTACCCTTAAAAACTATAACAGGAAATACAATTTATAATTTATCAAATACTTATCCATCTTTTACAGGTAGTGTAATTGGATTATTTTTTACCGGCAGTACGGGAAGTAATACTATTTCCGGAAATTTTATTCATAGTCTTTCAGTGAATGCTTCTTCAACTACTGCGTCAATTTTTGGAATCAGGATAAATACAGGAGCAAGTACCTACTCCAACAATATTATCACCCTTGGTGGTAATACAGCAACTACTATTTATGGAATTTACGAATCAGGATTAGCAGGCAATAATAACAATCTCTATTTTAATACTGTTTCTATAGGTGGAAGTCCGGCTTCAGGGACCAACAAATCATATGCCTTATATAGCGCTACCAATTCAATACACGTGATTTCAGAAATAATATCTTCGTAAATACCCGTTCCACATCTGGAGGTACAAATTTACATTATGCAATATATATAGCTGCAACAGGAGGAACAATAACATGTAATTATAATGACTACTGGGTTTCAGGAACAGGAGGAATTTTAGGTTATTATGGTGCAAATAAGTCAACATTACCAATTGTAACTGGACAGGATGCAGCAAGTCTTTCTGCCGATCCTCTCTTTGCAACTTCATGTGGCACTGCTGCTACTGATTATATACCAGCGGCACAAACTATAATCGCTGAAGCAGGTACTGGTATCACAACCGATTATGCCGGTAAACCCAGGGATCCTGATAACCCCTCCATGGGTGCCTTTGAGATACCAATTACGTTAAATGTTGAAGTTTATCAGGCAAATGTGCTACAGGCCAGATACATCCGGCTAAAAGATGCTTTTGATGCCTTTAACTCAGGTATTCATAATACCGGTGATTTTGAAATCAGAATAAAGGGTAATGTCAATGAAAATAGTACAGCTGTACTGAATTCCAGCGGAACCGGAAGTGCAAATTATTCATCAGTATTGATCTATCCTACAAAACCAGGAATTTCTGTAACGGGAAGTATGGCAGCTCCATTGATCGATCTGAACGGAGCCGATAATGTGACAATAGACGGAAGGGTAAATGCAACTGGTGCACCTGATGCTCTTGACAATTACAAATACAAGCATAGCCGATACCATCAATAACATCAACTATACGTATGATCAACGGTGCAACAAATAATATTGTTAGATATTGCACCTTAAAAGGTTCCGCCATCAGGCACAGGTTCGGGAATATTGTTAATTGCCGCTTCCACCGGTACATCCGGGAATAATGGAAATATAATTGAGAATAATAATATCACGGGTTCGGATAATATAAACAGACCTCTTAATGCAATCTATTCTGAAGGAACAGCCACCTACGAGAATAGCGGAGACACGATCAGGAACAATAATATTTATGATTTCATTTCTCCAGGGTTAAGTTCCAGCGGGATAAATCTGGGGCTCAACACTACAGCCTGGTCTATCTCTGGCAACAGCTTTTATGAAACGGCACCTTTTGTTCCTTCAGCTGCTGTCATTTATGAAATTATAAATATCAGCGGCAAGGGTAATAATTATAACATTTCCGGTAATTATATCGGAGGTTCTGCCCCGCAGTGCGGAGGATCACCATGGACAAAGACAAATGCTTTCAACAATGTTTTTTATGGAATATACCTGAATGCAAATACCGGAACATCAAGTAATATTCAGAACAATATTATCCGAAATATTGACTGGAGCAATTCACTGAACGGCAGCTGGACTGGAATGTACATTGCCGGAGGAGACGTGAACATCGGCGGTGAGGGGACCGGGAATACCATTGGTGCAGCCACAGGTACAGGTTCAATATCCGTAAACAGTAAAACGACCAACAATAATGTCTATGGAATTTATATAGTAAGCACCGGGATCGTCAATTGTCTGAATAATAATATCGGTTCCATAACCCTTACCAACGCCGATGCGAATGCAAGTAATTTCTACGGCATATATAAGGCTTCAACCGCCGGAACATTAACCATAAGCCGGAATACCATCGGAAGTACAACAACAGCCGGCAGTATAATTTCAGCCTCACACAGTACCGGTAATGCACAGAGTGTAAGGGGAATTTATAATACAGGAACAGGCAGTATCACTATCAGCGCCGATACGATTGCCAATCTGACCAACGCAACAACAAATGCATAACCGTCGCCTATAACAGGAAAAATAAACGGGATCTTCTCCTCAAGCGGTACAAATACAATTTCCGACAACGTTATCCGTGATCTTACCATAGCAAATGCAAATAATCAGTACAGGCCTGAACGCTTCAGTATGCGGGATATCACTTTCGGGTCCTACTGTTAAAAATGTTACAGCCAATACGATCTTTAATCTTTCAAATACCAATCCTTCATATACCGGCTATATTACAGGGGTTATTCTTTATGGGGAGTACAGGCGGCAATACGGTATCCCGGAATTTTATAAATTCCCTTTCTCTATATTCTTCTTCAGGTACCATATATGGGATCCAGATAAACACAGGAACCACTACCTGGTCAGACAATATAATCAGTCTGAAAGGTGATATAGGAGCGCAGATTTACGGGATATACGAAACAGGCGCCGCCGGTAACAACAATAATATTTATTTCAACACTGTATACATAGGTGGATCTCCTGTATCAGGTTCACAACCCAGTTATGCTCTATACAGCAATACCACCGCAAACATCAGGAATATCCGGAACAATATATTTGTCAATGCCAGATCCAACAACGGTTCATCCGGTAAACATTATGCTATACGTGTTGCCGGGACAGCAAATCTTACCATAGACTATAATGATTATTGGGTGTCAGGAAATGGAGGTGTACTCGGATACCTTGGCTCCGACCGGACTACCCTTGCTGACTGGCAGACTGCAACAGGTCAGGATATTAACAGTCAGGCTATGGATCCGTTGTTCTCAGGTACCGGTAATATTCCTGGAGAATATATACCTGCCGCCACTCTTATCGGAGTGAACGGAACCGGTATCTCAGTCGACTTCGGACTTAATCCGAGAGCTATTCCCTCCATGGGTGCCTGGGAAGGGAATATCAATAAATGGAAAGGGACCGTAAGCGATAACTGGGGTACTAATGCCAACTGGACGGCTGGATTTGTTCCCGGTCCCGATGCCAACATTTTCTTCGACCTGGCTCCCCTCAATCACTGCAGGCTCGACAGGGACAGGTCGGTCACGAACATTAACGATTCAACCGGTTACCGGATCATAATCAACGGCCACAAGCTTACAATAAAAGGTAATTTCTATTTCTCGGGCGGTACCAAGATTGATGCAACTGCAACCGGTTCAACTATCGATTTTGCCGGAATTTCTCAGCAAACAATCTCAGGCGGTCAGTTCCTCAATAATCTTATAAAAGATCTTATTGTCAGTAATACAACAGGTATAGCTGTAAATTCAGATTTTACAGCTGATAATTCTCTCACGATCAAGGCAGGTGCCAGCCTTACAATGGCAGCTGCAAAACTGCTTACCGTTCCGGGCACTCTCGTAAATAACGGAGGGAATAAGGGACTGGTCCTAAAGTCTGATGCCACTGGAGATTCAAAGCTTATCACGGGAAGCTCAGTACCGGGAACAGTTGAATTATACCTTACCGGGGGTCTGGCTGCTCCGGCAGTAGGAATTTTTCACTACATCGTACCTGCCGTGCAGTCAATGTATATCGGCGCAACAACAGATGATGTGAAAACTAACCTGGGGCTGACCTGGTTCAGCGGGGATCTTCTGTCGTACGATGAGCCATCGGCAATTGCCAATAAGGATGCCGGCTGGAAATATTTCGACGGGTACCCTGCAGTCGGATCACCAAACTTTACCGATATAACGTCAGCTGAGGGATACAATATTTATCTTACCAATAACGATAAATTGACTTTCAAAGGAAATCTGAACAGCACCACGAACACCTTCACTCTCGATTATACTGCCTCAAATCCCAATCCGGGCTGGAACCTTGTAGGGAACCCGTTCCCGTGTAACTTTGACCTTAACGGGGTTGCCGGACTTGGCACCGTTGTTCCGGGTATTTCCAATACGGTCTATTATAATAACAATGGAGGATATTCATACTGGAACGTCCTTACAAATACCGGCTCCACTGTTGGTCTGACAGATATCCTGCCGCCTATGACGGGCTTCTTTGTCCATGTAAGTCAGTCAGGAATGTCACTTTCACTCCCGGAAGCTTCAAAAACCATTGCACCGTCAGATTCGCGTTCGATGCATAAGCTGACCACTGCTGTTACAACTGAAAAAATTCCGGAAATCCGGAAGGTTAAACTTGTTCTCTCGGGAGGTTCAAAATCAGATGAAACGATAGCATTGCTCATCGATGATGCCAAAAGTTCATACAATGAACATTATGATGCATTCAAGCTGTCAGGTAAAAATACTGAAGGGCCTCAGATATTCAGCCTCCTCAACGGGACAAAATATTTCATGAAAGCGATGCCACCATCCGATACTTCTGCAGTTGTTGTTCCTCTAAGAGTTGTGATCGGGGAATCCGGAAAACATGAGATAAAAATTACTGAATTTTCGAATCTTGAAGGAATAAAGGTGACCCTCAGGCATGGGCGACAATGATATCCTGCTGGCCCCTGATGCTTCCTACAGTTTTATTGCTGAGGCAGGTACATATGACAACTTTGAACTCATCTTCGGTGACAACACTAAAGTCAAAGGTACTCTCCTTACAGATGAAGAGAACATGAAAGCCTGGTACAGGGATAAGTATCTTTATATTTTCTATACCGAAGATGCCGGCTCAGACAATGCAAGGATGATAATATATGATTATCAGGGCAACATGGTTTACAATAACCGTAAAGCGACCCTGCTGCCAGAACAGATAAATCAGATAAATGTCTCTCTCAGCCAGGGGTTCTATATTGCAGATATTGAAATTGGAGGAAAACATCACAGGTTAAAATTTGTTGTTTACTGATAATTTAAACACCACAGACATTTTGTACTTTTGCCGTAGATGAATAAAAAAAGATATATCAAACCTGAAGTTGTCAGAATTGAGCTGGATTATACAATTTCAATCCAGATGCAGAGTCAGCCCCATGACCCTCCGCCAAGGAACCGGATACCTAAAAACCAGGGTGTTGATAATCCATTTAAAAGCCCCTTTGGGGATAAGCCGTTTCAGCTGATACAGGAAATGCAGAAGTTTTATTAAGAATATAAAAGGAGTCCCGGGAGGGGCTTTTTTTTTGGTGCGGGGTGCGGGGTGCCGGGTGCGGGGTGCGGGGTGCTTGGTCAAAAAAATTTAAAGTTAAACAGGTGGGAGGTAAAAAAAATTACCTAACTTGTATACCATAACTGCATCGTGCTTCACAATATGAATAGTTACAGGGATTTGGAAATCTATAAACTCGCATATGGGCTTGCTGTCAGAGTACATCATGTATCTCTGAAACTTCCGAAATTCGAACTGTATGAACAAGGGAGTCAGATAAGACGATCCTCAAAAAGTGTTAAGGATCAAATTGTTGAGGGATATGGAAGACACCGTTATAAAGCAGAATATATAAAATTCCTGACCTACTCTCAATCTTCCTGCGATGAAACTCTTAGCCAGCTGGAAATGTTAAATACATTATATCCGGAATTTACTGAGTTTAGTGATCTCATAAATAATTATGATATCCTGGGACGAAAAATCAACAAATATATTGAATATGTTGAAAACAACTGGCGGATCTGAACCCTCACCTATTGACTACCTTGCACCCTGCACTCATCACCTTGCAACAAGCACCCTCTGCAACATGCACCTTGCAACATGCACCTTGCACCCAGCACCAGGCACCATGCCAAATCAATCTTTTTGTCTTAAATCCCTTGCCATTAAAGTTAATTGTTCTAACTTTCGTGAACAGTTCATCACCCTGATTAGTAACTAAATATTATAATTGTGAAAAAGATACTCTTTCTGACAGGATGCATCATAATTTTCACATTAGTTCCTCTCACTGCCCGATGCCAGGTTACGGATGTTGATGGCAATACCTATAAGACAGTCCGGATCGGTACCCAGGTGTGGATGGCGGAAAACCTCAGGACCACAAAGTACAGCGACGGCAGAAACATCCCCCTGGTAAAGGGAGCTGAATGGAATTCCATGAGCAGCCCGGGTTACTGCTGGTACAACAACGATTTCAGGAATTTCGGGAATATCTTTGGCGCCCTGTATAACTGGCACGTCATAAAAGAAAATATTTGTCCGGTTGGCTGGCATGTTCCTGACAATAATGACTGGAAAATACTCACCGATTTTCTCGGAGGGAAGATCACGGCAGGAGGTAAACTAAAGGAAACAGGAACCGGGAACTGGAAAGCTCCGAATGCAGGAGCAACCAACAGCTCCGGATTTACAGCCCTTCCCGGCGGCGGGAGATGGGTGATCGGCCGTTTTGACCTTATAGGCCGCAGGGGATTCTGGTGGAGCTCTTCCATCCTGGAAAATGAATCCGAGGCAATAACCCAGAAGATCTACTTCGATGAAACCTTCATCAGAAACGATACCGTACTTAAGGGGAGCGGATTTTCGATACGGTGCGTTAAGGACCAGGGGGCAAGGTAGAGTAGTAGTAGGTAGTAGGTATAGGTAGGGCAGCGGAGAGCGGAGAGCGGAGAGCGGAGAGCGGAGAGCGGAGAGCGGAGACGGAGATTCGAGATGTGAGATGTGAGATGTGAGTGGTGAGTGATGAGTAGGCAGTAGGCAGCGGAGAGCGTAGAGCGTAGAGCGTAGAGTTCAAAAATTGAATGAGAGTCCGTCGACCGTCATACCGTCATACCGTCATACCGTCATACCGTCATACCGTCGTACCTTTGAGCCGTAATACCGTTGCACCGTTGCACCGTTACACCGTCAATGGCTTCTTGCCTTCCTGAACAATATATTCCACCACGATTTCCAGAAATACCTGAAATCAGTCAGGAGAGGATGTTTGTCGAAGGCGTCAAGATATTTCATTTCGGAAGCCTGGATCTGCTCCAGATCACGCAGGCATATCGGCATAAAAGGGTGGGATCAGTCCGGGTTTATATTTTATGCGTCTCTCCTGCACCTCCTTATCTGTAAAGCTCAAAATAATGTCTGCTGAGGGGTCTCACTCCTACGAGTTTCATATCGCCCCTGAGATAATTGATGAGCATGGGCAATTCATCAAGCCAGATCTTTCTGCAGACAGCCCCCCAGGATGTTATCCGGAAATCATTTTTGAATTTGCCCCCGTCCTGAAGATCATGCAGCTTATAAACATAATCCTGGATATATTCAGAATAGGGATGCATTGTGCGAAGCTTATATACTTTAATATATCTCCCCTCCTTGCCGATCCTTGGAAGGGCTATCAGCGGACCGTACATCTTTCACGTCAGAGGATCAGGGTCCCGGTATTTTCTGGCTTCAATACACAAGTTGTTCCCAATGAATGATTCCTGTTTGATCATGAAACCCGGCCCGTGTAAGTCGTCCGAGGGCTTCCGCCCTGGAGATAACTGCATTTTCACCCCTGGTAAGAAAAAAGTACAGCTTGCGGGTAAACTTGATTTTCGGCAACACCCTCTTGATAATGAAATCGAAGGTATAATAGATACAGTTAAGTACCGGGGGGTATTTATTCAGTAATCTTTCTTTTCTCTGATCTTTAGTCTCCACGCAGCAGAAAAAATATCCCTTCATCTCCAGCTTGGTGTTTACAGCATCGAAGAATGCATTCAGGTTCTTAATATCATTTATCCGGTGAAGGTTGATGATGTAATCGTATTTATCGCGTGAAAGGCCTTTAATATTAAATACGGTGGTAGTTGACAGAACAGCTGCGCGGTCTGTAAGTTTTGGTCCGGTGATGCTGAGAACGGCACTCTGCCATCTCCTTACCGCATTCCCTTTCAATGGCGCTTGCAATACCGGGATCTGCCGTAACTGTATCTTCATGATGAAATCCATTCCCGTTCGTCCCCATCACAAGGTCATATTCGCTGGGTCTTTTATACGGCTTGAATCTGTCAAAGTCTTCATAATCCTGCAACAGCGCTTTTTTATAGGCTATATAGACCGAGCCGAACAGAAGCTCGAGTACTGTGGCCAGCAATGCAGTTCCGAAGACAACTGTCCTTGAATATGAGTATTCCCTGAAAAAGTACATTACAAGGGCAGTGATCGAAATGGAAATAAAATTGCTGCTCAGCACCCGGGTATAGAGAGTGGTGAAGTTGATTATCCTTCCCCTGTGCATCTTACCGTTGGTCAGGGATACTATGAGCCACATTACCAGCAGTCCCGCAAAGAAGGTCAGGTGAGACGGGACATATGTTTTAAGTCCTGCCGGTCTGGCAGCTGCCATGGCCAGAAATGATATTGCAAGTATTACAATATCTGCAAGGACCGAAATGATCCTGAACTTGCGTTTTTCCATAGGTTAGATACTCCGCTAACGCTTCATCTGTGTAAATTAAATAAATATTTAACGCTTTAGCTGAGAAAAAATTCATTTTTTAATTAACATTTTGACGAATAGAAGAAAGAAACACCCATGCAGAAGGAATTATCCGGTCTTATTTTTCACCGGGATCCGTTTTTTCTTTTCCGTCGGCTAAAAGGAAATGAAGGTTATCAGGGAGGGCAAAATCCTAAAACCCCGCCGTAACGCCCAGATTCAGTGTAGTCTTCTTTCCGTAAAAATATTCAGGGCTCCAACTTTTATCACCCCGTATGTTGCTGTAGCCAACAGAACCCCAGACATACAGGTCGTTTATCAACTGGTATGAGGCTTTAAGGCCGAAAGAGGTATTCTGCCATTGTATATCCCTGAGAGGGGGGTTGCCAACCCTGGGTCCCCCCAGCTCGGTATAATCGGGACCCCTTATCGCATCGAGAAAGTAAAGGTTCAGGTCCATGGTACGGAGAGGCCGGTAGTCGAAAGCAATATACCATTCCCTTGCATTATCTCTCAGGTAATGACCGAGGTTAAAATCCTGGGTCTGAAAGGTGACTGTCGGAACATAATGCTGGTAGACCAGGGGGTATGAATATGTAAACTCTGTAGTGAATGCCAGGTTTTGCAGAGGCAGATCATCAAGCCTGAAGCCGGCCTTATAGCTGAGCAAGTTCCATTCATCGGGATTCCTGATCCTGTGAGCAGAAAACTCGTCAATGAACATTGTGAGCATAAAGATGAATCTTCCTAATCTGGCGCGAACTTATATCGAAATACATCTGTGAGTTCATATTATCGATCCCCGATGTAAGGGAATGGTCGACCGATTTATAGAATAAGAATGGTATGAGGTAAGCCGGATTGACATTATCGTAATCATAGACAATGCTGTTGCCGAATGAAACGTAGAGATTTTTCAGGGGAATAAAGGTGAACATGTTGGCTGCAATATATTTTTTATGATACACCTTCCGGTAATCGCTGCCATTGCTGTTCATCACCCAGAAAGATTTGGCGCTGTCGACAACCATCGAATTCAGCCATCCGTGGAAATAGTTGAAATAAAACCATTTAACAGGTTTCAGCTCCAGTTTCAGTTGAACGAATGTCGGATTGTTCCCGCCGAAGATACTGGCGCCGTTATAATTGTTGCCCCATTGCACCCTGTCTTTTACCAGGCCGATAGTTCCCCATTTCCACGACCAGGTTACTCCTCCCTGCATCTCGCTCCAGTCCGTGGAGTTTTTTATATGTCCGCCCTCTCTTTTGGTAAGGTATTCGGGTTTCCCGAGAAGCGGATTTTCGTGATTATCGCGAAGTGAGGCATAGAACCCCCATTTCCCAACGTACCCGTGGACTTCCGCACCGTTCCTCCAGTAGGTTGCCTTCCCGGATGAATTTGCAAATACCTCCCCTCCCAGGATCGGATTTACTGTCAGTGAAAAAAGAGTGTCTTTGTAGTAGAAAAGGTCGCGGCGTCTTTTCCAATCTCTGCCGGGCTGGTATTCCTTCCCGAAATCCATCAGATAGAAGTCGAGCTCTTTTTGCTGTCTTGGTGTCAGCTGGTCCCTTTTTGCAGCGGCTTCCCTCAGCCTGTCGGAGATATAAAGCCTGGAATATGGTTTTACGGCAGAGTTGATACTTATTATCTGGTTATCTGCCAGTTCATCAAGGAAGTCATAGATACCTGTATTCTGAACTGATTGAGGGATCTCCTGGGAAAACAGATTACAATAATATACCTGGGATATGAAGAAAACATATAATATGGTGAGTCCGGTTTTCAATAAGGTTAAGGTTTGCTTTGGATAACAAATATAATTAATTGTTCGTTGCTTAGCAGGGCTTTAACATTTCAATAAACATACATTTGTTCCGGGAGATAATAAGGTTGCTTCTCCCGCCTCCGGCGGGATCGCAATGACAGTGCCAGGAATATTGTTACTGCCGGATCCAAACAAAGAAAAGTCAGATAGATTAAGAGCAGCTTAAGAAATGAACATTTCTATTATCTTTGAGCCGATCCAACAAAAGTGTCAGTTATGGATGTGAATGATACTGAAAAAACCGAAGAGACGCTCATCGTACCTAAAAAGACCACGGAAGAAAAATGGTATGCATTGTATACCTGCCCCCGGGCAGAAAAACAGGTTTATCAGAGGCTTCTGGAGGAGGAAATTGAGACTTTCCTTCCACTGCAGAAGACCTTCAGGGTGTGGAGCGACCGGAAGAAACTTATCGAAAAACCCCTTTTGTCTTCATATCTGTTTGTCAGGATAAAATCAAAAAAATTCTATAATATCAGCAGGATCAGAGGCATTGTAAAATTTGTCTCATTTGAGGGGAGACCCGTTCCCATTCCGCAGAAACAGATAGACAACCTCCGCCTGCTTGTCAACAGTGATGCCAGAATTGAAGTGACCAGTGAAAATTTTGCAAAGGGTGATAATGTAGAGGTAATAAGCGGTTCCCTGATAGGCCTGACCGGCGAACTTATTACAATCGGCAAAAAGAACAGGGTTGTTATCAGGATCGACAGGCTCGATCAGAACCTGGTGGTCAAGATCCCTAAAGCGTTTTTGAGGAAGATTTAGGTGGAAGCTGGTTCAGGGGGCTTTAAAGCGGAGAGCGGAGAGCGTAAAGCGGAGCTGAGAGCATAGATGAAGATTCCCCCTTTGAAGGGGGTAAGGGGGATGTGGAGACCAAGGAGCGGAGCCCCGCCTTTTGCGGAATAAACTCCGCA
>CAWEBD010000003.1:0-15256 GCA_963806435.1 uncultured Bacteroidota bacterium | reverse complement strand
GAAGAGAGGAGCTCTTTCGACCGTTCGCTCGAATCGATGGAAACCGCGATGCTTCTGGTCAGCTTCGCCGCGGCTTCTTCGAGCGGGTATGCTTCGTTCGCCATGATCCGGACGGAATCGCCGTTCGACTCCGCCTTCCCTGAAACGAGTATAATGGAGTCCGGAAACAATATGTTCTGGTACTTCGAGAAAGCATCGGAGAAAAAGATCAGCTCGCCTTTTCCGGTGAAGTCTTCAAGTTGGACGAAAGCCATCGTGTTCCCTTTGCGGTCAATCTTCCGCCTGACATCGACAACGATCCCGGCCGCCCTCGCGGACGAGCCCTCGACGACCGTGCTGGCATCCCCCAGCCGTATACTCGTGAAGGAGTTGAACTCCTGCTCGTATTTGAGCAGGGGATGTCCCGATATGTAAACGCCGAGAAGCTCTTTCTCCCGGTTCAGCTTTTCTCCCTGGCTCCACTCCTCAGCCTCGACAAGCGCCGGGTAGGTGGCGATTTCCTTCTGCTCTCCCTCGAGGACATCGAAAAGGGAGGATTGCGAGCTGGCGCGGCTTTCCTGGACCGACTGTCCGAACTGGACGATCCTCTCGAACGACGCATGAAGCTGCGCGCGTTTATGGCCGATGGAGTCAAACGCACCGGCCTGGATAAGGCTCTCCAGCGCCCGTTTGTTCACCGCTTTCAAGTCTACCCGCGACACGAAATCGAATATAGTCTGGAACCGCCCTCCTTCTTCTCTCGACCTGCTGATCTCTTCGGCAGCACCGACTCCGACATTCCTTATAGCGCTCAACCCGAATCTCAGCTTGCCGGCTACCACCGAAAAGGTCGCGATGCTTTCGTTCACATCGGGACCGAGAACCGTAATGCCCTGCTTCCTGCACTCATCGAGGAGGAGCGTCATCTTGTTTATGTCGCCGATTTCGCTCGTCAGAGTCGCGGCCAGAAACTCGGCAGCATAATAAGTCTTGAGGTACGCGGTCTGATACGCCAGGATTGAATATGCTGCGCTGTGCGACTTGTTGAAGCCGTAAGAGGCGAACTTGTCTATCAAATCGAATATCTCGCCGGCGAGCTTGCGGTCGATAGAATTTGTGGCGGCCCCTTCGACGAACTGTTTCTTCTGTTCCGCCATCAGGACCTTATCCTTCTTGCCCATGGCCCGTCTCATCATGTCTGCCTGGGCAAGCGTGAAGCCTGCAATCTCATTGGCTATCTGCATCACCTGTTCCTGATAGACCATTACGCCGTATGTGGGGCGGAGGATCTTTTCCATGTTCGGATGCAGGTACTCGATCGGCTTCTTTCCGATCTTCCTGTCGATGAAGTCGTCGATCATGTCCATCGGGCCCGGGCGATAGAGAGCGTTCATCGCTATAACATCGTCGATCGACGTCGGCTTCAGCTTCTTGAGATACTCCTGCATCTTGGAACTTTCAAACTGGAACACGGCGACGGTCTGACCCGCGGCAAAGAGCTCATAGACTTTCGGATCGTCGTAAGGAATTTCGTTTAGGTCGATTTCCCTGCCGTGGTTTTCCTTTATTAGGCGGAGAGTATCTTCCAGCACGGTCAGAGTCCGGAGACCGAGGAAGTCCATCTTGAGAAGCCCAATTTCCTCGAGGCTCTTGTACTCGTACTGGGTAATGACTTCTGTAGAGGGTGTCTTGTATAGTGGGACATAGTCGGTAATTATCGCGGGAGCGATCACGACACCGGCCGCGTGAGTCCCGACGTTGCGGTTCGTCCCCTCCAGCACGAGCGAATATTCGATGAGTTGTTTTATCTTCGGATCGTTGCTCTCCTTCACCCAGCGAAGCTCAGGGATCGTGTCGATGGCTTCCTGCAGCGGAGTCACTCTTCCGAGGATGACAGGGATCTGCTTTGTAATGGAATCGATAGTTGAGAGAGGGATTCCCAGGACTCTTCCGACGTCTTTGAGCACCGCGCGTGACGAGAGCGTGCCGAAAGTCACGATCTGGCAGACCGATTCCTCGCCATATTTCGACTTCACATATTCGATGACCTTGTCTCTTTTGTTATCGGCAAAATCGACGTCGATGTCGGGCATCGATACGCGCTCCGGGTTCAGAAATCTTTCGAACAGCAATCCGAATTTAAGCGGTTCAACATCCGTTATGCCGAGCGAGTATGATACGATGCTTCCGGCCGCGCTTCCCCTCCCCGGTCCGACCCGCACGCCCATGTCCTTGGCAGTGTTTATGAAGTCCTGGACGACCAGGAAATATCCGGCGAAACCCATCTTCTTGATGATCTGTATCTCGTGTTCGAACCGTTTCTCGATCTCGGGCGTAATATCCGCGTATCTTTTCTCCAGTCCCTTGCGGGCAAGCTTATGGAAAAATTCCTCAGGGCTGGAGACTCCGGCGTCCGCTGGAATCGGGAATCGAGGCATGAGGTCCTGTTTCAGCTCCAGCTTAAGGTCGCATTTGTCGGCGATCTCGATCGTGGTTTCCATCGCTTCCGGGCCGAAATCGTAGTCGGCAAAGGCCTTTTCCATGTCTTCCTGGCTCTTGAAGTAGAATTCCGGCACCTTGTAGCGCAGCTCCATAGGGTCCTTGGTCCCATTGCTGGACTGCGAAATGTTCAGCAGTATGTTGTGAGGGATCGCGTGTTCCCGGCGCAAATAGTGGCCGTCATTCACCGCGACGAGCCTGGAGCCGATCTCCTTCGCGATTTTCGGCATGGCAGCAAGTACGCGCTTCTCTTCCTCGAGACCGTGACTGTGCACTTCGAGGTAGTAATCGTCGCCGAAGAGATCCTTATACATGCGGGCGGCCTTTCTCGCCGCTTCGATATCGCCGTCCACTATCGGCTCCGATACAGGTCCGCTCAGGCATCCGCTCAGCACTATCAGCCCTTCGTGATGTTCCTTCAGGAGTTCAAAATCTATTCTGGGTTTGTAGTAGTAACCTTCCAGGTGGGCCAGGGAAACAAGCTTAATGAGGTTTTTGTATCCCGTGTAATTCTTCACGAGCACCGTAAGATGGTTGTAGCCGTTCTTTTCGGTCCTCTTTCCTTTGGCGACGTACATCTCGCAGCCGACGATCGGTTTGATGCCGGCTTTCTTCGCGTGCTTGTACAGCTCCACCGCCCCGAACACGACACCGTGATCGGTGAGCGCGAGGGCGGGCATCTTGAATTCCACGGCACGCGCTATCATGTCGTCTATCTGGGTCGCGCCGTCCAGAAGACTGTAATGCGAGTGATTATGTAGATGAACGAATTGAGGCATAGTTAGAACATCGAGACCGGGTAAAGGTCAAATTGGGTTATCGTGTAATTATCGAATAAAGTCCTGTAATACAGCTGGACGTGATCGAGCGGGCTGTAAATTTCTATTGTGTGCCAGCCGGGCGCAACCGTTATCCATGCCTGGGTCGCCGCCATCTCATTACCGTCAAACCGGACGAGCGGGCGGGCCGTGCAGCCGAAACAGTTCAGCGAGAGCATAGGATAGAATGAATAAAGTGTGCTCTTCTCCTGGTACGAATTGAAGAAAGGCTTGCCGTCTATGTCGACATGATCGGGCCCTATGTCGAAAGGGATCTCATCCCCGCCGTTGATGTAGACCGGCATGTTGCGGACCCATGTCTCTGCGCCGACGATATCGAAGTAATACCATCCCGGTTCGATACCATCGGCAACGTAATACGTCTCGCCGGGTTTTAAGCTGACTATGTTTGAACCGTTCAAATTGAAATCCGCTCGCAAACTCGTGTTGATGAACAGAATTGTTTTTGTAGTGTCGGTGGCACCGAGCTGGTAATCGGCCGTGATTCTCGCAAGATGTACGCTCGCGGTCGGCACCAGAAAGGCGCACGATGAAAACATGACCGCAAACAAAACGGACGCGAGTTTCACACTGACTCTCCGGCTTAAAGCTGCAGATTTCGGACCGTCTACTGGAGGTTCAAAGCAAGCAGCTTAGGTTCGGTCATTTCCTCGATGGCGTATCGGACACCTTCGCGGCCAAAGCCCGAGTCCTTAATGCCTCCATAGGGCATGTTGTCGATTCTGAACGTAGGATAGTCATTTATTATCACACCACCAACTTGTATTTCGTCGAACGCTTTGAAAATTTTTCCGGCGTCGTTCGTAAAAACTCCCGCTTGCAGACCGAAACGCGTATCGTTCACTTTTCGCATCGCCTCATCGAAATCGGAATATGTTTCCAGGATCACGACCGGCGCGAACGCCTCTTCGCAGTAGAGATTAACATCGGCGGACACATTTTCCAATACGGTCGGCTGAATCATGTTCCCCTCTCTCCTTCCGCCTGTCAGGATTACTGCTCCGGCTTTCTTTGCCTCCTCGATCCAGGTGAAGGCGCGGTCAGCTTCCGCCTTGTTTATCATCGGGCCCACCACCGTGTCCTCGTCGAGCGGGTTTCCTGCCTTCACTCTCTTCGCTTCTCCGACCAGGAGATCCCTGAATTTCTCGTAGACATCAACGTGCACATAAACGCGCTGCACCGAGATGCATACCTGGCCCGCATTGGAAAAAGCACCGGCGGCAAGTCTCTTCGCCACGGACCCGAGATCGGCGTCGTGCTCGACAATTACAGCGGCATTCCCCCCAAGCTCGAGGATTACCTTCTTCTTCGGAACCTTCGATTTCAGGTACCACCCGACCCTGGGGCTCCCCGTAAAACTCAAAATCTTCAGACGCGGGTCCGTGACCAGTTTTTCCGCCACCTCATTGCCGCATGAGATTACGTTGACCGCACCCTCGGGGGCGCCGGATTTCACGAGAATTTCCGCCAGAATAGCGGAAGTGATCGGAGTCTGCGGCGGTGATTTGTGGACCACCGTGTTCCCGGCCGCGAGTGCGGGCCCGATTTTATGCGCCACAAGATTAAGCGGAAAATTGAAAGGCGTGATACTCGCGACCGGCCCCACTGGAAATCGCCTGACTACTCCCCAGCGCTTCTCCGAACCGGCCGCCAGGTCGAGAGATACGACCTCGCCGGGAATTCGCTTGGCCTCTTCGGCGGCGATTGAAAAAGTAAGTCCCGCCCTGTCCACTTCCGCGCGGGAATACTGAATCGGCTTGCCGGATTCCAGCGTTATGATTCTTGCGATCTCTTCTTTGCGGGCACTGAGTTGAGACGCGGTACTCTCAAGTATTGCCGCGCGTTTGTAAGAGGGGAGTTTCCTTGTTACGTCAAATGCCTTCACCGCGGCGTCGATGGCACGCTCCACCTCGCCCTCCCCCGCCTGGCAGACTTCCCCAACAACGGTCCCGTCGTACGGATTTATCACCGCGGCAAGATCTTTCGTCTCGATCCAACCTCCGCCGACGAACAATTTGTACTTCATCGCATCATCCCGCCATACATTCTCAAAACGACCACACCTGACGACGCTGCGGACTAGCTCACCATGGCCCGCCGCAGCGAGTCTATATCAATTTTTCAACAGAGTCTTTATCTCGGCAATCACCTGGCTGCCCGGGACAATTTTCCGTTCGCCTGTATCCCTCACCTTCAGCTCTATATTTCCCTGCTTGAGGTTTCTCTCGCCGACGATAACCTGCACCGGCATACCAAGTAGATCGGCGTCCTTGAATTTGAAGCCCGGGCTTACCCCCTGGCGGTCGTCATAGAGAACGTCAATCCCCGCTCCGGTAAGTTCCGCAAAAAGCTTCTCCGCCGCCGCTACGACATCTTTGTTGTCCATGTTCACGGAAGTCAGATGAACGTCGAACGGAGCAATGGACTTGCCCCACCTTATGCCGTTGTCGTCGTGGTTCTGCTCGATGTGGCAAGCGATAATGCGCTCGACTCCTATTCCGTAACTCCCCATCACAACTGGTTTCTCGGTGCCGGACTCGTCGAGGAAGTTCGCGTGGAGTGAAACGGAATACTTCGTGCCAAGCTTGAAGATGTGCCCTATCTCGATGGCGTGTACGACTCTCAGGCTGTGTCCGCAGTTAGTGCATGCCTCGCCGGGTTCAATCGTGCGGAGGTCATAGTAACCGTCGATCTTGACGTCGCGATTGAAATCGATGTGCGCAATGTGAAAATCGTTCTTGTTCGCGCCGCTTATGAGTTCGTTCGCGTCTTCGAGTCGCTTGTCGGCTATGATCCTGAAATTTTTCAGCCCTATCGGGCCGATCGAACCTGCTTCAGCGCCGGTAAACTTCGCCAACTCCTCCGCCTGCATCGCGACGGCATTCCGGCCGAGCGCGGTGGTGAGCTTCGCCTCGTTAAGCTGGTCGTTTCCCGACATGAGGACGAGGACCGCGGAATTGTCGGCCTTATAGACGAGCGACTTCGCGAGGCGCTCTGTCGAGATCTTCAGGAATTCAGCAAGCTGGTCGATCGTCTTGATATTAGGGGTGTGGATCTCCTCGACAGGGTTGGAACCGTCGAGTCTGCCGATCGATTTAAGGCCGCTGGATGCGACTTCCAGGTTCGCGGCATATCCGCAGTTATCACAGAGGGCACACGTATCTTCGCCGTCCGGCGACTCGACCATAAATTCCTGCGAGCCGGTGCCTCCCATCGCGCCGCTCGACGCGCCGACAATGAAAAACTTCAGGCCGCTCCTGGAGTAAATCTTCTTGTAGGCTTCCCTGTGAAGTCCATAGCTCTTATCCAGCTCTTCGAAGCTTCTGTCGAACGTGTAAGAGTCCTTCATAAAGAACTGCCTGCCGCGGATGACGCCCGAACGGGGCCGCGGCTCGTTCCGGAATTTCGTCTGGATCTGATACCAGATCTGGGGAAGGTCACGGTATGACTTTATATTGTCCCGGGCAATGGTCGTAAAAACTTCTTCGTGAGTCGGCGCAAGCACGAGAGGGCGGTTCTTCACATGAAACAGAGTGTCGCCGAAGGCCTCGACCCGTCCAGTTTCCTCCCAAATTTCCACCGGATTCAGCGCGGGAAGCTGGAATTCCTGTGCGCCGATTGCGTCCATTTCCTCCCGGATTATCTGCATCACTTTCTTCATGACGCGCCACCCCATCGGAAGCCAGGAGTATATCCCCGCCGCGAGCGGCCGGATAAGTCCCGCCCTCACCATGAGGCGGTGGCTTGCCATTGTCGCGTCGGCAGGATTCTCCTTTAGCGTCGGAAGGAAATAGGTGCTCAATCTCATCAGATTATCTCCGGTATGGAACAACAGTCAGCGTGGGGCCGCCAGCATTCAATATTTTGAATTCAAAATTGAGAATTTAACAAATGTGCCCCTGGCAAGACTCGAACTTGCGACACAGAGTTTAGGAAACTCTTGCTCTATCCAACTGAGCTACAGGGGCGTGATCAATAGACAATTTATTTTTCCGGAAAGAGATATTCAATCGAATCCGGAGCTCGTTGAATCAATTTACGACTTGTGAACGATTGGAACAACGCCGGATCAGATTCCGCAGCGCCTCAGACTCCGGGAAAACAGGAAAGCCGGCCCGCGGACAATGCGGACCGGCCTTCGAAGTTTCAGGAACTCAACAGTTACAGCGAGTAGAGAAAATACTGGACAATCTTCACCAGTCGGGCATCCCTGGGATCGGCAGAGATTACATCCTGGTTGTGATAATCGGTCCACAGGTATTTTCCGCTGCCCAGGTAGTTCTCGATGATCACCCCTACGGCCGGAGTGGTCCCTCTGATGACGGCATACACTTTTGAAGAAGGCGGGATATCCGAGAATTTCTCATAGCCGGACAGTCCCCTTGAATCCGATGATTGCCACATGGCAACGGAGAATCCCAGGTAACCGCTCAGCTTTGAGTCGATGACAAAGACGGAGTCCACCGCAGGTGCCTGTTCATCATACTCGGTGAAATACGGTGAGAAGATTCTCTGAAGATGGTAATAGTTGTAATGCCCTCCGTATACTTTGCCTCCCGCGTTGATATATCGGCCGTAAACCCTCGAGAGCGCGAGGTAACTTGACTCACTACCTCCATCGCAGTCTGAAAAAACAAGCGTGTACCCCTTCAGGAATGTCAACGCCTTGTTCGAATCCGCCGCGATGCTGTCGTTCAGCGCATACACGGATATTGAATCAAAAGTTGTAAACCCGATTATCGGGTCGCGCAATACATCCTCCAGCTGCTCTGCACTGGCCTGCACGACCAGGACTTTTAGCGCGGTGTTCTGAGCCAGCTTCACGGAGCCCGCATTGGTACCGGCCTCGCTAGCCGCGACGTTAACCGATAATGTGGTTTGAAAAATCGAGCCCATCTTCGCGACAAGGGTCTGCTGTCCGGCGGGCGCTTTGATCGTTGCGGTTCCGGTGCTGTCGGTCAGCGCAGCATACGTCGGATCATCGTCAGCCTTCCCCTGCAATTTAAGAATGGCCCCACCCTGCGGACTACCTGCGGGATTGAGCACCGTTGCAGTAACTGGATAAACCGGTCCGCCTGAGTCGACCGGATTGCTCTTCTTGCAGCTCCCAAGTAACAGACTAAAAGTCACGATCACGAAAAGAGCAGAATATCTGGATCTCATTTTGCCTCCCTTTTGGAAAATTAAGATGCGTTTAACAGCTCCCTTGAACCTGGCACGGCGCACGACCGGCGATTCTGACTTTGTAAAAGTATGAAACGAGCGCGAAATGTCAACGTGACAAAACGCACTTACTCAGCGGCGGGGACGTTTTCACTTTCGGCAGATTTGACGACACTTCATATCGAGCCGCTATCCTTGTTTTTTCATGCATATGGGCATAAATTGTGCGGTATAATATTCCAACAAGTCAGGCGGGCTAACCATGAACTTTAGGAAAGTAAACAACTACATCGCTGCGGCGATTTTTGCAATAACTCTCATTATGTACGTCGCAACCACACAATCTTCGGTTGCATTCTGGGACTGCGGAGAATTTGCCGCGACGGCTTTCTCTATGGAGGTACCTCACCCCCCCGGTGCTCCTCTATTCACACTCCTGGGAAGAGTAGCAATGATGACCCCGTTCGTGAGCGACCCGGGGTTCCGGATAAACCTGATCTCGGCTCTTGCGAGCGCTCTTACCATCATGTTCATGTACCTCATCGGGGTAAGAGTAATTACAAGGTGGAAGGAATATCCCACCGACTTCACACAAGCTCTGACGGTCTTCGGTGCTTCGGCAATCGGGGCACTCCTATTTTCAGTCACAGATACTTTCTGGTTCAATGCAGTTGAGTCGGAAGTCTACGCCCTGAGCATGTTCTTCGTATCCTGTGTCGTGTGGCTCGGACTGGTTTGGTACGAGAAGGCAGACGAGCCCGGGAACGAGAGATACCTCCTCCTGATAGCCTACATGATGGGGCTTTCTATCGGGATACACCAGCTTAGCCTCCTCGCTTATTTCACGGTCGCGATGTTTGTCTACTTCAGATACAACGAGTTTGAGTGGAAGAAGTTCTTCTACTTCGGCGCCATAACGGTCCTGTCGTTCGGCGTCATTTACCCTGTAATAGTTGAATGGCTTCCGGGGATCCTCGACGGCGACGTGGAGTTAGGCCCGATACATATTACAGAGAGCTTCGTTCTCAAGCTGCTCCCGCTCGCGCTCATCGCCGCGGCAATATACGGGATATACCGTGCCGAGAAACAAAGCAAGAAGATCCTGAACGTATCGCTGCTGGCGGCACTTCTCGTGGTGCTCGGCTACTCGACATACACTCTCATTCTGGTTCGCGCAAACGCGAATCCGCCTATAAACGAGAATGACCCGCAAACACTGACGAGACTTGTCGGCTATCTTAACCGAGAGCAATACGGACAGCAACCGTCCATTTTCAAGAGGCGGTGGGACACAAATGATCCGGCACATGTCCAAAATTACCAGAAATATTCGTCGGACTGGGATTTCTTCGCGAACTACCAGGTCAATCACATGTTCCTTCGTTATCTCGGCTGGAATTTCATAGGCCGGGCGGGAGACATCCAGGATGCCCCAATCGCGTTCACGGAGCGCCCGAAGGATGGTTCGACGGCACCAGGGGTTACCCTGCAAAATATTTCGGTATCCCGCTTCTCATCGCGCTCTTTGGCTTATGGTATCATTTCAAAAAGGACTGGAAATTCGGCCTCGCTTTTCTCTCCCTTTTCGTCGTCATGGGACCTGCTCTCGCCATTTACTTCAACATGGCCGAACCGCAGCCGCGCGAACGCGATTATTTCTTCGTGGGCGCATTCTTCGTGCTGGCACTATGGGTTGGAATCGGCGTCTCGGGTCTGCTGGAGATGGCGGCCGACCGTCTCAAGGACAACAGGACCAGACTCTACGCACTCGCCGGACTGTCTCTCGTGTTCTTCCTTGTCCTGCCGTTCAACATGTTTGCCGAGAACCGCTTCAGCCACGACAGGAACGGCAATTACGTGCCGTTCGATTACTCGTACAATATTCTTCAGTCATGCAAGAAGGACGCGATCCTCTTCACCAACGGCGACAACGACACCTTTCCGCTCTGGTATCTTCAGGAGGTAATGGGCGTGCGCACCGACATCAGGATCGTGAACCTGAGCCTGCTCAATACCGACTGGTACGGTCTCCAGTTGAAGAACGAGACTCCGCACGGTGCGCTGAAAGTCCCAATTAGCATGAGCGACCAGCAGATCGTCGAGCTCATGCCGGTCCAGTGGAGACCGACAACGATCAGCGTTCCGGTTCCGCCGGACGTCTACTCGCGGTACGGCATCAGCGACACTGCGATCACAAACGCTGGCGCGATACAATTCCTGATGAACCCGACACTCGGCGGCGGAAGTATGGGCGGCGTCCGCGTGCAGGACCTCCTTGTCAAAGACATCGTCGAAACTAATAAGTGGCAGCGTCCTGTCTATTTCGCCGTAACCGTCGCGAGCAGCAATTTCATCGGACTCGACAATTATCTGCAGATGGAGGGGATGGCTCTCCAGGTTATGCCTTCCAGACAGCGGGCGCCTGACGGACAATACAACATCAATCCGGTCATAATGAAGCAATGCCTCTTTGATGACCCGGGGCAGGTTTACACGGAGCCGCATTACGGTTTCAGGTTCACCAATCTTGACAAACCCGGCGTCTACTACGACGACAACGGACGAAGGCTGTCGCTGAATTACCGCAACCCCTTCATGCGTCTGGCGATATATTACCTTCAGCAGCGGGACACGGCCGCGACCGTCGCAACACTCGACCGTATGGAGTCTAAGATCCCAATCGAAGTCGTGCCGATGGACTATCGCATACTATCTGATGTGGCGCGGATTTATCTCATCGCGGGCGCAAGGGACAGGTACGCCAGGTATTCGGCAATCGTGGAGAAAGACGCTCTCGCAGCCATCGACCGCAACCCGATGGACGTACGTTCGGCTTATAACCCCTACAGGATTCTCCTCGACATATACGAAGAAAAGGGAGCATACCAAAAAGAGATCGGACTTCTCACAAAGCTCCAGGGTATGTTCCCCGGCGAGAAGAGCATCCAGTTCAAGATCCAGGAACTCCAGGCAATGGTCAAAGGAAGGAATACTCCGGAGGTTGACTCTCTCGGCAAATAGCGGCAAATTTATCGGGTGAATCATTCCGACGATGTGATTCCACGCCGGCTGTCTATAATTAGTCCGCCGGATCGGCAAACCAACAGAGAGAGATTGATGAAGATAGATCAGACCGTTGCGGCACCCGCGCAAAGAGAGTCTACGAAGTCCCACTGGGAAGATTTCTGGGCTAATAAGAGAGAAGTTCACGAGGTTTACTCGAACGACAACCGGGTCCTGCGGAACCTGGTTAAGCTGACGGACCTGAGGGGCAAGCGCGTCCTCGAAGTCGGTGCGGGAACGGGCCGGGATAGTTTCGGCCTGGTCGAAAGAGGCGCCACCGTGTTTATGCTCGATTACGCCGCGAGTTCCCTCAAAATTATCAAGGACATATCCACCGAGGAAAAGATCGAGGTCAGCCCGGTGGGAGGCAATGCGTTCTCCCTCCCATTCCCCGACGGCGCGTTCGACATCGTCTTTCACCAGGGACTCCTGGAGCATTTCCGGGAGAAAGAGGCGCTAAATCTTTTGAAAGAGAATGTCAGGGTCCTGAAAAAGGGCGGAATCCTTCTGGTCGACGTCCCGCAACGGTACCATATCTATACCCTCATGAAACATATCCTCATCGGGCTTGACAAGTGGTTCGCCGGCTGGGAACGCGAGTTCTCGATTCCCGAGCTGGACAAACTCCTCCGCTCGCTCGGAGTGGATCCTTTCTACAGGTACGGCGAATGGATGTACCCAAGCCTTTTCTACCGCGTGGTCAGAGAGGGTATGATGAAGTTTGGAGTTAAGCTGCCGCTGAATCCGACACCGATAGAACCGCTGACGAATATAAGGAAGTCTATCCGGGACTCCCTCCGCAAGACGCCAATCGTACTGTACACTTCGCTCTCATGCGGCATCGTCAGCAGAAAACCTTAGCCGGCTGAAGATTGTCGTTCACCGGCAATAAAACAACAACATCTCCGGGTTGATTTGAAAATTCTTGTCATCGCGTTGTCGGGCATCGGCGATGCCCTGATGTTCACACCCGCCGCGCTGGTTCTCCGCAGAAAATTCCCGGAGGCAACGATCGACGCGCTCGTGATGTTCAAAGGGGCCCGGCAAATTTACGAGAGAACTGGCCTCTTCAACAACGTCATCTATCATGACTTTCTCCATCATTCAAAGTTCGGCTCGCTGAAACTTACACGGTTCATGCGGGGCAAATACGACCATTCACTATGCATTTATCCCTCCAACCGTAAAGAATACAATCTCATACAACTCCTGATCGGCGCGGGAATTAGAGGCGCGG
Source organism: uncultured Bacteroidota bacterium (assembly GCA_963806435.1). GTDB lineage: Bacteria > Bacteroidota > Ignavibacteria > Kryptoniales > JAKASW01 > JAKASW01. The sequence continues at coordinate 2,476 of CAWEBD010000003.1, read as the reverse complement.
TGGAATACCTGCGAAGGGACACGAGAGAGCTGGGATTCCTTAATAACCGCAGAATCATCGAGGACGACTCAAAACACTGCGTGGAGGAAAACGTCGCCCTATGCGAGAACATGTTCGGCTTCAAGGCTGACACGATTCCAGGCCTTCTTTTCCCTCTGAACACGGATGATAAATCCTTCGCGCAATCGTTCATCGAGTCGAACGGGATTGCAGGGAATGCTCCGATCGTGGGATTTCACCCAGGGACTGCCACATTCAAGAACCAGGTGAAGAGACGTTGGGAGCCGGCGAAATTCGCGGAGCTCGGCCGCCGGCTCGTGAACGAACTCGGAGCGAAGGTGCTGGTCTTCGGCGGACCGGACGAGACCGAATTGAAGAACGGGATCGCCTCAATGGCAGGTTCTCCGGATGTAATGGCAGTCGATGCGCCCGGCATACCCGAGACTGCAGCGCTCATCGCGCGTTGCGATATTTTCGTGACGAACGATTCGAGCCTGATGCACATCGCCTCGGCAATGAAACGGAAGACTATCGCCATCATCGGCCCGACGAATTTGAATTATATCCACCCCTGGCGTACAGAGTACGAGATCGCTTCGCTGAACCTCGAGTGTTCGCCCTGCTTCATATACTCTCCCCGTCCCCTGAAATGTTTTCGTAGCGACGTAAAATTCAAGTGTATTAAGGATCTGACCGTCGACCTGGTGTACGAGAAGGCTGTCTCGCTGCTGGGCCGAATTTCATCAGCAGGATAATGCTGTTCCAACGGAACAGCCGAGCGCGCGACTGACCGACAACTTGGAATTATAGATTACCACGCTCCCCTTCACGTGATTTGAAATTCTCCCGTCTCCTTTTCAAATTGAATATATGCTACGGAAAAGCACGATAGAACGGCCGCTGTTCTATTCGATAATCCTTAACGGCCTGATCGCGACAACCGAATTGGTCGGGGGTCTATTCTCGAACAGCCTGGCTCTCATTTCGGACGCGCTTCATAACTTCAGCGATTTCGTCGCTCTGATTATCAGTTTCATCGCGGCCAGGATGATACACTGGGAAAATAACGAGAAGAAATCATACGGCTATTTCAGAGTGGAGATACTGGCCGCATTCATCAACTCGGTCGCGCTTGTCCTCATCGGCGTCTACATTATATACGAAGCTTTTTCCCGGCTGTCCTCTCCCGAAGCGATCAATGCGAAACTGATGGTGATCATCGCCGCTATCGGATTCGGAGCCAATATGCTATCCGTGTTCCTGCTTCACCCTCACAGGGGCGAAAGCCTGAATGCCAGGAGCGCTTTTCTGCACCTGATGACAGACGCGTTCGAATCCGCAGCGGTCATCGTTACCGCGCTACTTATCTCGATATTCAATGTACATATCCTCGACGCGGTCATCTCAATCGCGATAGGTCTCCTCATTATAAAAAGTTCGTGGGATCTCCTCCTGGAATCGGTGAACATTCTGACCGAAGGTGCCCCAAAGGGCATAAACCTGAGCGACGTTGCCGAGTTCATCCGAAGTTTCCCGGGTGTAAAAGGCGTTCACCACATTCATATTTGGAGCCTCTCCACGAATTTCAAGGCGCTTTCCGCGCACATTGTGGTCGACGATATGCAGCTCAGCCACGCCGCGGAAATCACCGGCAGGCTCGACAGCCAGCTGTCGGAAAGGTTCGGTATAGATCATCCTACTTTCCAGCTCGAAGCCGATCCGTGTGAAGACACACTGATCTCCCAGTACCGCGACCGCAACTCCCACGAAAAAAGAGAAAAATGAATTCTGAGTCACATGAAATCGCCGGCGATCTGAGGCGGCGGATCTCCGGGGAAATCCTCTTCGACGACATTTCAAGGACCCTTTTCAGCACAGCGGCATGTATGTACCGGGTCAAACCGCTGGGTGTCGTCGTGCCCAGGAACACCGAAGATGTGGCGGAAACCGTGCGGTACTGCAACGAACGCGGCATCCCGATCACCAGCCGCGGCGCGGGGACAAGCCTTGCCGGTCAGCCGCTCGGCGCCGGAATTATACTCGTATTCAATAAATATTTCAGAAACATACTCGCTGTCGACACGGCGACGCGGTCCACAAGGGTCGAGCCTGGCGTCGTCCTGAGCAATCTCAACAAGGCCCTGCTTCCTGGGAAGCTTATGTTCGGCCCCGATCCATCGAGCGGGAAGCAGTGCGTGATCGGCGGGATGATCGGGACGAACGCGGCCGGCGCTCATACACTGAAATACGGGGCAACGAAGGACAACGTCCTCGCATTGAAGGTGGTAACTGCCGACGGAAATTTGCTCGATGTCTCCGCCGGCGCTGACGGCGATCTGGAGAAAAGGATCGGCGACCTCCTCGGACCACATCGCGAGATGATCGCCAGGAATTGGCCGAAATCTCCCAAGAATTCATGCGGCTATAACCTCGCGGATACAATTGGAAATGGCCGCGTCGATATGACGAAACTCCT
>CAWEBD010000002.1:0-43485 GCA_963806435.1 uncultured Bacteroidota bacterium | reverse complement strand
GTGAGTTCGCCGGGAAGTTGACGGACGCGGAATTGACCGCCAGCCTTGATGAGAAGCTCGGCAAGAGAGTCTTCTCCGCCGCGCAGCTCGAATCTCTTTCGAGATGCGGCTTCCAGTTTTTCGCGCGAAGGATTCTCCAGATTGCCGAAGTCCCGGATATCGAGACGTCGCTCAGCGCAGTGGAACGCGGGGCAGTCCTGCATAAGATACTCTACCGCTTTTACGCGGAACTTTCGAAGATGAGCCGTCTTGGGGATGCCAAAGATGAGCTGGATTTGCTGCTTTCGGTCGGGCGCGACGTACTGGACGGACTTGGAATCGGCTCGGACGGATCCTTTGGGCGGGACCTGTTTGAGGTCGAAAGAGAAACGATACTCGGAACGGAAGATGTGCCCGGCACGCTCCGGTTGTTTCTGACGAAAGTGCAGTCAAAACTGTCGGAATACGGTTTCAGGCCGGAGAATTTCGAGGTAGGGTTCGGAATGAAAAGCGGCGACGGAAAGGTTGTCACCGACCCGGTCGAAATTGGCGGAGTCGCGCTGCAGGGCAAGATAGACAGGATCGATTCGAACACAAACGGCCTGACAATTTTCGATTACAAAACATCGACAGGAAACGCCACTCATCGTGATGTCATCCGCGACAAGATCAGTCCGCAGCTGATCTTATATATGGATGCTCTCAACAAAATGCCGGGAACTGCGGCCGGCCAAGTCTCGGGAGCGGCATTCATTTCCATCAATAGACAAAGGCTCCTCGATGCCGACGACGGCGCGAAACTGATTGAGTTCATTGTACGGGATGAAAACGGCGAGCTTAAGTTCAACAAGAACTACGAAAGCACGAAGAAGACACCGGGTGCGGCAGGCTACCCGGCTGATATCGCCGGGCTGCTTAAGGAGACGGAAGATTTCGTGAAAGGTAAAGTGGCGGAAGCACGGTCAGGGCGATTTAATCTCACGGTATTTCCGCGCGATAGGGTCTGCACCTACTGCCCTTATTTGGAGGCGTGCAGGATAGCGTTGACTGGTGAAAGTATAGAGTCGGAAGGATCGGCTTAGTCATCCCTGTTCAAAGCCTGACGCGGCACGGCTGCCTCGAAGAACACCGATGCGCCCGCAATCCCCCCGTGAAGTTGCCGAAACGGAGTTCCCGGTCAGGACCCCAGCTTTACCGAGACGATCTCGTTCGAGTTTCGGACGTATATAAGGTTCTCACCGGCGACGAAGTAGAAATCACTCATGGCAGTATAAACTTTCCTGTCGGCCACGTCGTCGAAAACCGCCTTCCCATCGGCATCGAGGACCTTGATATGCGAGTCGAACACGGGGATTCCCTTTTCGTCGGCGCCGGCGTTCGAATGAAATCCCATGACATCTCTCCCCGCCACAGAGGAAATGAATGTGGGTTTGCTGGCACCCGCAGGCGGGGCGCTCTTGAGCGTTGCGGCGTGCGCCGGTGTTATATCATTCTCGATTTCCTCGATGAAGCAGGGGAGTACGAAGCCGTCGTTTGTCGTTAGCGCCGAGACTTCTTCGGCCTTCGGATCGTCGGTGGGAAATGCGATCTTCTCGCTGCCGGTACGGTAATCGAGTCCGACGACCTCTTCTGACCGGATCGAGCTTCGCAGGCCGTAAATCAAATCGCCGGCGGCATTGAGATAGGATACTTCACGGTTTTCCCAGAGGAGTTTGCCCGTAAACAGGTCGACGGCAAAGATCTTGCCGGGAGTAGGCATATCGGGTTTCACGAACTGTTGGAGGAGAAGCACGTCCCGGTATATCCTGTTCATTATGACCCACCAGGAATCTTCGAGCCGGAGGCCCTGCCACAACGGTGCACCTGATGCCATGTCGATGCCGGCGTAGTCGGTCAGCTTAGCATCCGTGTCGCGCAGTTCCGCCGCCAGTACTCCGCCGCCGGGGAGGAGGCGCCAGACTTTCTTTTCCGTCTTGAAAGTCCATGCCGGCCTGAGATTCTTTCCGAAAAATTTCATCGAACAAAAATACGAACAACGTGGAGAATTAGAAACCCCGGGAGGAGTAACCCTCGCGGAGGAGAGCCAACCTCCGCGAGGCTACCGTATCGTAATACTACTTAAGCAGAACCATTTTTTTCGTCAACGACATCCCGCCGAACCTGACGGTGTAGAAATAAACACCGCTCGGCAGGCGTGATGCGTCGAAACGGACTTCATGTGTCCCCGCCTGCTGGACTTCATCGTTGACCAGCGTGGCTACCTCCCTGCCAAGCACATCGTACACTTTCAACGTGACCCTGCTTAACGCTGAAAGCTTATAGCTTATCGCTGTTGTCGGATTGAACGGGTTCGGGTAGTTCTGGTTCAGGGCGAAGGTCGTCGGGGGAAGCGAGGGCTCCGCGATTCCCGTCACCAGGTTAACCTGCCATGCGCCCCTTCCGTGCGTGCCGACTCTGAGGACGTTGGAGCCGTATTGAACTACCATGCCGTCAACGACAGAATTCGGAAGTCCGGTGCCGAAAGTCGCCCATGAAGCGCCATTGTCAGTCGATCTGTAGACTCCCGCGTACGTCCCGGCATAAATATTCCCCGTGGTAGAATCTACCGTGATGACTTTGGTCGGTACATTGGCGAAGCCGTTTCCGGTCGAGTCGAGCCCGACCCACGTGTTGCCATAATCCGTTGTCCTCAGGACATGTGAAGTTATCCCGACCAGTACGGCAAGGTAAGCCATTCCTTTATGTGTCGGGTCCGCCGTGACGCGCCCGAAATTCGTTCCGGAAGGGAGGTTTGCCGTTATATTGTTCCAGCTGCTTCCGGCGTCGGTGCTGATATAAAGGAAGGCACTGTCCGCGGCCCCGCGGTATCCACTGATACCGGCGTAGATCACGCTTCCTTCCACAGGCGATATCGACATCGTCGAGAAGAGATCGCTCGAAGATTTCAGGTTGCCTGTCAATGCGGTCCAGTTGGTACCGCCGTTCGTGGTTTTATAAATTTTGCTGGTAGCTGTATACAGGACGTTGTTGTTTGTCGGGTCCATTGCATAAGGCTGGAGCCAGTAACCGTCTTCGCCGATGCCTGTAGTAATCTTGCTGAAACTCCCTCCTCCGTTCGTCGACTTCTGCAGTGCGCCGTTGACGTATTCCGTATACATGATACTCGAATTCGTAGGGTCTATCAGCACATAGCCGCCGTCACCGCCGTAGATCTCGCTCCAGGACTGCTGCGGCTGACTGTTGGATTCAGTGCCGTTGTCCTGCGTCCCGCCAATGGTGACCGACGCGTTATTGGGATCCGCGGCTATGTCGTAGAATTGAATCGTCTGCATGTTTGCGTTGCAGTTTGTGAAAGATGATGAGCCGCTCGTGGTTTTCCACACTCCGCCGTCATTTCCAATATAAAAGGTCGAGCCGTCTCCGTTGGCGAACGCGATAGCGTGCTGGTCTACATGGATGTTCTGGCCGGTGTACGTCCCGTAGCCGTTGGTCAGGTTTATCCAGGTCTGGCCTCCGTCCGACGACCTCCAGAAATCGATGCCGCCGACGTAAACGGTGTCCGGATGCGTCGGGTCAACTGCGATGACGTTATTGTACCAACCCTGGTTGCCGCCGAAATCTGTCTTCGTGCTGACCGATGGAAGCAGAGTCCACGAAGAGCCGCCGTCCGTTGATTTGTATACCCGGTTTGTGTCGACGGAAGGTTTGTTCGGATTAGAGCCGTTGACCGCCGCGTATAGAACCTGGTCGTTGCTCGGTGCGATTGCGAGGGATACTCTGTTCACCTGGCTCGCCGGTGGAAACCCGTTCTGCAGCCAGCTCCAGGTATTGCCGCCGTCGGTCGATTTGTGGACGCCGTAACTGGTACTGTCGCCGTGGAAGCCTGAGCCGTATGAGGCGTATATGGTATTCGCGTCTTGCGGATCGACGACGATATCGTCGACTGCCCCGGGGTTATACGGTGAATTTGTCAAATCCAGTTCCGTCCACGTTTGGCCCGCGTCAGTGGATCTGTAGACATCGGGATATCCTGTTGCATATACGACGCTGCCATTGCTGGGTGCTACTACTATCTTGCTTGTATAGTACAGGCCGAATCCCGGGATGGACATCTTGGACCACGATAAACCGCCGTCAGTTGATTGGAAAACTCCGACACCAGGATAGCCGTCGATATTGAAGTTCAGCTCACCCGTGCCGTAATAGATCACGCTCGGGTCGGTCGGGTCGACAGCAACCGCGCCGGATGAAAGTCTCGGCAAGTTATCGGTAAGCGGCGTCCAGTTCAGGCCGCCGTCCGTCGATTTCCACAGCCCGCCGTCCGCCGCGCCGGAATAGACTATGCTGCTGTTGGTCGGATCCACCGCCAGACAAGTGACTCTCCCTGCGACGTTGTGGTAGTATGCGCTCTGCATCGGGGCGGGCCCGATTCCACCCCATACCCATGACGTGGCTTCGGTCCTGAATAGTCTTCCTTCGGGGATGTAAGGCGTTGACTTCATCTCCCACTTGTACGGCTTGTCCAGTCTGATCGCGCCGCGGTCCCGCTCTTGTGCGTGCGCGATGCCGACGAGTACAGCCAGAAGAAAAAGGGCTCTTTGCATCTAATTTACTCCTTGTGGTTTGTCTATCTTCTTCGCCCCTTCGACGTTGAGAAAGAATTCCTTTTTATATACCCTGTGACCATAAGCGTTCAGGAAAATGAAGTGCCGGGATGAACCGACTGTCAATCCCGTCTCCCAGTCGATTGTGTACCATCTTCCTTCAAGCTCGAGCCTCTTCCTCTCCGAAATTCCCGGGAGGCATATCCCCACTTCGGATGAATCGACACGCGCGTAGCGCAATTCGTACGGCGAGTAGATGAAGAGCCGCAATGCCGCGTGTCGGAGGTTCGGCATCTCCACCTGGTTCAGTTTGACCAGGTGTTTACCGTTATAATAAAATACCTGCGGCTGTTTCGGCGGCGACGCAAGGATCAGCAGGGCGAAAAACAGATTCATTCTTCTCCTAAGGGTTGATTAATAGTAACGATAGAGAATATAAAAGCAAATGTTATCCGTCTCAATAGAGTTCCAAACATAGAAAAGCTCGATCACAGCTCAAAAAGTCCGAAAAAGGTCGGAAAATGGCTTGCTTTTTCGGATGAGTTGCTATTACTTAGTCCGCACAAAATCGAAAAAATGCAGTAATACAGGCCAAAGAGAGGGTTTCTCCGAAGGGTTTTAGGAAGATGACCAGAGTTCAGTTGCAGGAAACGCTTGAAAAACTCAAATATTTTGATGTCCCGATAAGTGAGTTGTCGCCCAAAATAAACGGTACGCTTTTGAGGCTAATAAGGCAGGTAGAGGCGGAAGCAGCCCGAAAAGGCATAAAATTCCGGCCCGAATACTACCTAGGAACAGGGTGGGGTTGCGTCGATAAGAGCATTTCGATCGAAATACCATTCTGGTTCCAGAACGACACGCTGGTGGGAATTGAAGACGAGATGGCTTACGACGGAGTCGAGGATGAAAGTGAAATAAAGATGGGATTGCGCCATGAGTTTGGGCACGCCATCAATTACGCGTACAGGCTGTACCTCGACCCGGAGTGGAAGCAGTTGTTCGGGAACATCAAAAGGAAGTACAACGATTACTACCGGTTCAATCCGTGGAGCAAGCGGCATGTGAAACATTTGCCGGACTACTACGCGCAGAAGCACCCCGACGAAGACTGGGCAGAGACGTTCGCGGTGTGGCTGACGCCGATGAGCGGGTGGCGGAACATCTACGGTAAGACACCGGCGATAAAGAAGCTTCTCTATGTCGAGAAAAAGATGAAAGAGATCGCGCGCAAGGAGCCGCTCAACACCAGGATCCGGCGCGATGTACCGATCGAGAAAGTACGGATGACGATACGCGAGTTCTACGGTGCCGACTACGAAGATGTGAGCACGTCGGGGCAGCTTCTCGAAGACATAGAGGCGATGAAGAGGATATTCCCGAACGGGTTCAAGACGAAGCGGAATCTTCGCGACGCGTGGAAGCTCATGCACAAATTCTCACCGCTTCTTATCGATAGGCTTTCGGAAGAACTTAAGATCCCTCATCCGACCGCCGCGAAAGTCATTCACGCGCTCGAGAGCATCTGCAGGACGTACGATCTGAAAACCCGGCAGGGAGACGAAGACGAGAAGATAATCGGGATATCGATGTATCTTTCCAAGAAGTTCAGCCAGGATTAGCCTTTGGGGATCGCGGAAAACGCTGCGGAGATAAACCGGAGAGTTTCCGAAGCACTGCAGAGATCGGGCGACCCGTCGCGCGAAGTGAAGCTCATCGCCGTATCCAAGACATTCCCACCCGCCAGAATCTCGGAGGCGATGGACGCCGGGCTCTTCAGGTTCGGCGAGAATCGCGTTCAGGAGCTCGCTTCAAAATATGACGAGCTTAGCGAGCGGAAGACGGTGCAGGTCCAGCGGGGCAAGACGGCACCCGTCGAATGGCATTTCATAGGCCACCTTCAGACGAACAAGGTAAAGCGACTCCTCGACGTTCCAACTAGATGTATTCATTCCGTCGATCGCATCGAGGTCGCAGTCGAGCTTGACCGCCAGCTTCAGAAGCGGGGTGAGTCGAGGGAGATCCTCGTGGAAGTCAACACATCCGGCGAGGCGAGCAAGAGCGGGGTGGAGCCTGAAAAGGCGGCCGGACTCATTCGTGAAATCGCGCCCTTCGGTACGCTGAAGGTGAAGGGGCTGATGACAATAGGGACTCTGACTGAAGACAAGGCTGTGGTACGCAGCTGCTTCTCCAGGCTGAGGGAAATTTTTCTGAAAGCGCGTGCGGAAGGCATCGATGGTGTGGAGATGAACGAGCTGTCGATGGGGATGTCGGGGGATTTCGAAATAGCGGTCGAGGAGGGTGCGACGATGATAAGGGTCGGGACTGCGATATTTGGGGATAGAAAGTCACAAACCTGATCGCCCTAAGGTCTCGGGTTTCATAGCTTGTTAATTTCAGGGGAGTGGCCAATATTAGTTTTACAGCTGATTTGGCGGGAGAACAAAGCTTTTGCGTTTAAATAGGTTTGGCCTGGTGATCAGGCTAATTCTTGTCTTGTCTGCAATCCCCTGGCTCCGGACGAATGCGCAGGAGATTTCCTGGTCGAGAGTCTCAAGTCCGTACTCCGGCCTAATAACGCAGCTTACAGTGGACCCCTCCGGCGATATTTTTGTCGGTGATATGAATTCGGGTTTGTACTCCTCGACGGATGGAGGATCACACTGGAGGCATGCCGATAACGGTCCCGCCGGACCGTACCTCACATCCTTGGCCGCGGATTCCTCGGGGACGGTTTATGCCGGTACATCCTCGCCCGGTTTGTACAGGAGCACGGACAAGGGCAATTCTTGGACAAAGACATCTCTGGCCGGCGGCGTGTGGGCCCTCGCGGCACTTCGGGGAGGTATTATCTGCGCGGGCGGCCGACAGACAGTTTCAATATCCACCGACCATGGGGGGCGTTGGACTTCTTCGGTATTAACCACGAGTTCGGTAAGAGTGTTATCATTGGCCGAGGATGACCAGGGCAATATTTATGCGGGACTGGAGGCGGTGACTCCCAAAACCGCTCCCGCATATGGAGGCGGCGTTTACGTTTCCTCCGATACCGGTAAAACATGGAAAAGCCTGGGCATGGAGCTGAGCTCCATCCAGTCGATCGCGGTGAGCAGTTCGGGAAGACTGTTCATCCTGGTCCCCACGGGCGCCGGCTCCACGGGCGTGTATACAGCCGTTATTAGCGATCCCAGCTGGGCTCGACACGATATCGGCTTCTCGATTTCTGACGCCCCGAGTACTCTCCTCGAATCATCCGGTGAAGTTGTCGCGGTCGCCCCGAGCGGTTTCTATTCCTTCTCCGATGCTGATAACGTCTGGAGGCAAGTCACCACGGACGTGCCGTCCGCCTCGATTGTAGTAGGCTATTACAACGCGGACGGCGTAACATACGCGGGGACGGAAAGGGATGGTGTCTACTACTTCAACAATTCCTCTTCAACCTGGGTACAATGCGGCGTTTATCCCGCGTCGATCACTTCACTGGGTCTCGATCAATCCGGCGTGCTATACGTCGGCACGGAGGACGGTATCTATAAACCCGGCCCGAAGGGAGGGGAATGGATACGCGCCAGCGAATATCTCAAACGCGGGACGGTATATTCTATCAGGCAATCGCGATACTCCGCGACGCTCTACGCTTGTACCTCGAACGGCTTGTTCTCCTCGGCGGATAATGGCGGGACCTGGTTTTCCAGCCAGGGAACCTGGACCTATGATATTTCGGAACTCTCAGGTCTCCGCATAATCGCCGCTACTACCGGAGGCGTTCTGGAGTCCGCGGACGGCGGCTCTACATGGCAAGGCTACCAGACGATCGGGCTTCCCCTTACAAGCATTTACTGCCTCGCCAGGGATTTCTCGGGTAACTTGTTGGCCGGCACCGCGGACGACGGCGTTTTCGCGAGCACGGACAGTGGATCTTTTTGGACTCAAATGGGCATCACCTCTCCGTTAATATTTTACTCCGTGAAGACGATAGAAATAGATGGTGGAGGAATGATATTTGCGGGAACGGATACTGCCGGCGCTTATTATTCGGATGATTCAGGTCTTAATTGGAAGAAGATATCATCTATAAACGGAAAAGACGTTACCAGCTTCGTGGTTAATCATGCCTCAGAGTACTTTGCCGGCGCGTCGGATCACGGTGTCTTTGTTTCGACGGATCGTGGACTAAGCTGGCGCTCCGCAAATATCGGGCTGACGGATTCGAGTGTGACATCGCTTTTAATCGATAAGAAAGGGTATTTGTACGCGGCAACAAACAGCGGCTTGTTCAAGAGTACGGGGATTGTGACAGGCTATCACGAAGGGATACGAGGACCTTCTTCGTTTTCACTGTCTCAGAATTATCCGAACCCGTTTAATCCGGCAACAGCGATAAGCTATAAGCTGTCAGCGTTAAGCAATGTCACGTTGAGAGTGTACGATGTACTTGGCAGGGAGGTGGCGACGCTGGTGAATGAAGTCCAGCAGGCGGGGACATATGAAGTCCGTTTCGACGGATCTCGCTTGCCGAGCGGAGTGTATTTTTACCGGTTCGCAGCCGGCAATTTTGCGCAGATGAGGAAGATGGTCCTGATCAAGTGATTGCCGAACCTTTCCGGTCATATTCCAAATTCGTCGTGCCGACGCCTAAGCGTTACAGGTACTTTTTCGCGTTTTCTATCCTCCTTCTGATTTCTCTTGTCTCCCTCAGCTGCAATAGCCCTTTCCAACCGGAAGAGCAGTATACACCGAAGTTGAACGTATACTCGGTGCTCTTTTCCAATTCGCAGACGGTTTCCGTGAGGGTGACATCCGTGGCCGAATCCCAGTCCGTCGGGATGTCTCAGCCGGTACACGGTGCAACAGTCACGTTGAGCGGGGCCGGCCAAACGACAGCCTTAACCGACACAACTGCAATTGTCGACGGCGACACCTCTTCGTTCTACTTCGCGCCAATGCACGTTGTTCCCGGAGGAACCTATACAGTCTCGGTCAGCCACGCCGGATATCCGTCCGCTGCTGCCACGGTGACTGTCCCGAGCGGTTATGCGGCTATACCGGATCAGAATAATTATTCCATTCTCCTGAATCCGAAGAATGTGAAGAGCGACATTGGTCTTAATGTGAATCTTTCCGGGACGGCGAGCGCGGCCTTCGTTCAAATGCTTGTCGAGTGCAGAGGGCTTGACGATTCGGGGAAGTTTCATGTCGCCTCCTTCAACGTTATTCCTGTGGATTCGTTGAATCCCTTCAGTGAGGTGACGGTGACCACGCTCCCCGTGGACGTCGACATAGCCCGGTATAGGAACGCGTTTAATCTTGCGCAACAGTATGCGGACAGCCTGAAGCTTTGGCATTTGTATGTCGAAATCATCGTGACCCAGGTTGACGACAACCTCTACAGGTACTTCATAACGTCTACCCGGACGTTGAGCCCTCTTCTGATGAGGACGGATAAGATCATCTTCACAAATATTTTCAATAATGCCGGGACCGGGATAGTTGCGGGCGTATCTGTGGACACAACAAGGGTATTCCTGTATTGAAGAAGCTTGTCCCCATCGCGGTCATATTGATCGCATCGTCTCTGTTTGCTCAGGAGAGAATCGTGACAATCACGGGATCAATTGCCGACAGCTCGAGCGGTGAGCGCATCCCGTACGCAACTGTCTCCATAGCCGGTACGTCCTCCGGGACGGTCGCCGATGTGAACGGCTATTTCATATTGCGGAACGTCAGCCTCCAAAACGCGAAGTTGCGCGTCTCCGCCATCGGGTACAGGGAGAAAGAGTTTAGTGTCGAGTACGGAGGGAAGTCGAACATCACCGTGCATCTGGAGATTCCCGAGTCTCCGAGATCCATGCCGGCCGTCGAAGTCACGGGGAAAATGGTCAACACCGGCGCCCAAATTGCCGGCAACACAATCATAACATCGGGGCAGCTTCAGAACAGCGTGGGAATGTTCAAGAATGACATCGTGCAATATGTGACCCAGCTTCCGGGAGTGGTTACAGTCAGCGGAATATCGAGTCAGTACTACGTCAGAGGAGGAGGCCCGGACGAGAATCTCGTCCTGATAGACGGTATGCAAATATACAACCTGTCGCATGCGTTCGGACTGTTTAGCTTCGTTGACCCCCTGATCGTAAGAGTAGCCAATTTCAGTGCCGGCGGGTTCCAGGCGGAATACGGCGGCAGACTATCGTCCGTATTTGATATCCAAACGATCGACGGAGATAAGAACAGGTTTAGGGCTAAGGGCACCCTGGATTTACTGTCATCCGACGTGCTATTGACGGGGCCTCTTTTCCCCGGGGGGAACAGCAGCTTCGTTGCGTTCTATCGTCGACCGTTATTTCAAAATGCGCTCCAGAAGTTTTATTCGCTCGGCCTGCCCTTCGATTATTATGACGGATTTGCGAAAGCCACCCTGGACTTTTCGGGAACCGGACATATCAGCGCCGAGTTTCTGACTTCTTCCGACCAGGTGTTGCAGCAGAGTCCCCTCGAACCCGATTTCAGGTGGAGTAATAATTCCGGCGCGGTCTCCGGCGGCTACATCTTCGCCGACCAATTCGATATGAAATTCAGCGTTTCTTCCTCGACGTATCGCGCGGAACAAATTCCCAAGCAGTCGCTCTACCTGGGTTACCAGCTTGACGAAATCTCCACTCCGTCGCTGTACTGCGACGTGACAGCTTACACCTCTGAAAGGGATCAGTTCGACGTGGGACTTCTCTTCAATTTTCCGAGCTACAATTACAGCTTCACGAATAAATACGGCGGTGTCATCCAGGAATCCGTTTCTGAAGTGGAGCCGCAGGCATGGGTAAAATACGACTTCAACCCCGACGGCAGGCTCTCGTTCGAACTCGGTTTGCGCACGGATCTTCAGAGAACTTTCCAGAAGCTCTCGGGCACGCCCGGAGGATATCTCGCGGAACCCAGACTGACACTTTCATACAGGCTGAGTGATCCGGTGACCCTTTACGCAAATTATGGAATTTATCATCAGCGGCTTATGGACATGAACGACGAAAACCTGGTGTTCACACCGTTCGACGTCATCGCCCCGGTCCCCGACAACAGCACCGACGAGGAGTCGTCTCAATACATCCTGGGATGCCAGCTTGAGCCGAACAACCTCGTGTCGGCGAAGGTTGAGGTTTATTACAAAGATCTCAATCACCTTGTCGCGGTCAACCTGGAGAAAGTTTTTGAGTGGGAGAACGATTACGTCTTCGGATCAGGGAAGGCTTACGGTCTCGACGCAAGCTTCAGGTACGACGCAGGCGAGAGTCTGTACCTCCAGGCGGGATATTCATTCAATAATACAACACGGACGTTCGGCGGTATTACATATTATCCAAGGTATGATCTCCGGGATCAAATGAACCTCTCTGCCGGTGTTCAGCCGTTGAAGAAATTGTGGGTCAGGGCGCGACTTAAGTTGACCAGCGGTTTGCCTTACACTCCGATTGCCGGATATTTTGGCGTAATACAATTCGATCCTTCCAACTTACCCGCCTACACGGGACAGGCTTTATACAGTCAGGCTCTGTTCGGCAAACTGAATTCCGCACGTCTTCCGGGTTATCAGAGCCTCGATCTGAGCGCGTCCTACGATCTTAACTTCGGCTGGGCGCGTCTCAATCTTCAGGGTACCGTTATCAACGCTTTCGACAAAAAGAATGTCTTCTACATAAACAACGTCACAGGGGATGTCGTATACCAACTGCCGACAGTGTTCAACCTTTCGCTCGGGTGGAGCATATGAATCCTGTACTCGCTCGCCTTCCTGCGCCTTTTGAATTGCCGGCATCCACGGGTAGTCGGAGAGCGTTTCCCCCCAAACACGATGGAGTTAGAGCGACTCATCTCGATTGCCTCTGAAATTTGCAGAGGTATCGTCTTCTTATTACTCAACACGGTTTCACAGATCAAACCATAAGTGCCGGGAGACAGAAGATGTTCCTGAGGACCCCGGTCATTCTGTCGATAGCAGTTCTAACGTTCGCAGGCTTGTCCGTCTGCAGACGGGACCGGGAGATCATATCCATTATAAGGGGTCGATTGACACGCCCGTAGTCGAATGAAATCCGGACGATGATCTAATCTCAATCCAAATTCAGCAATCCCTTTCAAACTAAGACGCGACTGGTCCCTGCCAATTCGAATTCCTGTCGGAATGAGTCGGCTTCCGCCCACCGAATAGTCTGTATGCTTGGCATCACAGGATACCCGGCTCAACGTTGAAAGTCCCCCCGATTGTGTTAAATTAACGGCGAGTCGTGTCTTGCGCGAAGCAGAATCTTCCTGTTTCGGTTATGGGCAGCGTCCCAGGGTGCAAATGCTTCCAGCAAGCTGTAAGAATAATCAGAACGTCAAGAGTGAGTGCGATTATGAGCATCGCATGCGTGCTCGGAGATTCTAGCTCCGGCTATACATCGTTCCGGTTTCCCCGGAATGGTCGAGGCGGTGCTAATTGATCTCCAGTGATTAGCTCAGCGGCGGTTCTCATGAATGGCCTGCGTGGGAAAGACGATTTGTAATTTTGCCCTCCGGGGGCCGGGCGGCAGAGCGGTATGAAACTGAAAAGAGTCCTTCTTACTTTCATCTTCCTGTATCTGGTCGGGTGTACCCCGAAAGGGAGAATAACGGGTCCGGGCAGCGGCATCCCCAGGCCTGGGAGATTACCTCCCTTTGAAAGCAGGCAACGCCTGGACGTACTCCGCGTTTTCCGTGAACGGACCAGGCGACACATCATCCTCAGGCTCCATCACGCTTTCGATTTTCCAGACTAACGTTCTCATCGGTGGACAACCCAACGCGTTCGTTGTCAGGACCAGCGATCAGCACGGGAACATCTCGTACCTGGCGTTCTGTATTAGCGGAAACACACTCCTCCATTACCTCGGCGGAAGCAAGACTTTTCCACTGCAGGATAATTCGATATCGTGGGATCCGGGGGGCGCCGGCGGCGCCGTCGTCGGGGTCAATCAGACACAGAAATACTATATCTCCGACCGTTCCGGAACATCGGGATCGTTTGTAATCTCCCGTCCGCCGGATAGCTCCGTAGCACTTGCCGCAATGACTTCCCCCGACACGGTGCAGTTAAGGGGCGTACTGGAGGGACAGACGGCGTTCACACTGAAGGCAGCCGGCGGCGGCGCGGGCGACACCATGACCGTCCTTGTCGGTACCAGGAAGGACGTCCCGTCGGCCGTAACCTCTCCGTTTCTTCCGTGGATACCCCTCTGGCAGCTGACCGACTCAACCTCAACGGAGACCATGTACACCCGTGATACGACTTATTCATTCAGGTGCATCGCCGACAGCGCGGAATGCACCGACGAGCTGTCGTACACACTGACGAGCAGTTATCTCGGCGAAGAAACCATGCAGGTTCAGAACGTCCCGGTCCTCTGCGACAGGTTCCGGACAAATATGATAGTCATTGAAACGATCACATACACCGACACGATACAAACCCGTGTCCTCTTCTCGGGCCTCTCTACCGTTTTCGGTATGGAGGTGTGGCTTGCCAGGGGAGTAGGGTTTGTCAAGGGCATTGCGGGAGGCAACTCGCTTCCGCCGGTCGCTGCGATGGGCGGCGACGTGGATACTAACGGTGTGCTGAACGGCTATTACATCTCACCGCGGATTGCCTACGCCTCGGTTCCGCTATCGGGCGGATCTTACAGACAGTATTTCTACGTGAACGATTCCGCGCTTGCCCCGATGGGAACACTTAACGAGTTCGTCCTCCAGAAGAAGAATTTCTGATGCTGACTATGCGTGCGGATAGAAATCGGCCCATCAGGTATTTGACAAACCGTTCACAGCATTTGAACACGAATCGTGCGAATAAGAGAATGTGTCCGTTCGCATTCGCCACAAATTTCACGCCTGCGTGCCGAAACGCACTTCGGTCGCCGACGTGCCAAAGCCACCTTGGCGACGGCACGCGTGCAGGCACGAATATCCATTCGCGCGATTCGCGGTTCCATCCGTTGTTTTATTCGTGTCATTTCCCGCTCATTTATTGTCTTGAATATGCGGGATGGCGCAAGGCGCTCGCGTGGTTTGCTCCGGTTTGTAAGGCATTCAGGATCTGGAAATCGAGCGAGCGTTTGTTTCTACCGGGCTCTGCCGGCAGTGTGCCTGCTGGCGCTCTCGCACACGTGTTTCGCCCAGAGCGCGGTTGATGATTCGGCCGTCGTTCAGCTGGATACGGTTGAGGTTGCCGGCGAGCTTCCGCGCAACCCCGCCGCAAGCAGGACTTTTTCGTCGCATGAAGTGAGTACGGCGCCCGGTTCGCTGAACGATCCCATGCGGACGCTGAGTTTGTCCGCCGAGGTCGTGTCGAACAGCGACCTTCAGGCAATCCCGATCGTGGGCGGCGACGAAGCGGATGGCATACTCACGCTCATGGACGGGTTCCCGATCACTTATCCGTACAGGCTCCTCGGAAGCTTTTCACTTTTCAACCCCCTCACGACAAGCCGGGTCGAACTCCTGACGGCGGGTTACCCGACGACATACGGCGGCTACGCGCCAACGGCGATAAGCGTGAGCTCGGCCGCGGATTACAGCAGCCGCACGAGATTGGCAACCGATGTCAGCGCGTTCGCATCCTCCTTATCCGCGCAGGTCCCGATCTCGGACACGCTGCGGTGGTCGGCGAAGTTTGCAGCGCGCGCCTCGCATATCGGGCTGGCAGCCGGCCTTCTCCCCGGTCCCAGCCGTAAGCGCCTGGAGGCTTTCATGCCGAACCTGAAAGACGCGCAGCTATTCATGAGCGAGATGCCGTCCGGCAACCTGTATACATTTCAGGAATGTCTCGCCAGCCAGGAACACGGCTCCCTCGTGAGCAGCAGCAGGTCGTTCGATTACGCATGGGAAAAGGAATTTGCAGGCGCGGCTTTCATCACCTCTTCGAACTTCCTGACTTCGGAGCACAGGATTTCGTGGACGCACGACAATATTTCACTCTCCACGCTCGTGCCGATCGAATATATCGGAAGCGGGCGGTTTGGAACGAATTCACACTTCACGACCATTCGTCTTCAGGACCAGTTCCAGCTTCCCGTTCTGCCGGTCC
Source organism: uncultured Bacteroidota bacterium (assembly GCA_963806435.1). GTDB lineage: Bacteria > Bacteroidota > Ignavibacteria > Kryptoniales > JAKASW01 > JAKASW01. The sequence goes on along the minus strand of CAWEBD010000002.1, from coordinate 27,810 downwards.
TGAGCGTCACGGCCGGGACGGATCTTGCCTACTCGATTTCGGAAGTCGGACTCGAGACCTTCAGCTCGTGGCTGAACGGCAGGTCGCCGCTGAAATCCGCTTTCGCGGATATTTCCGGCTTCACGGAATTACGGTGGGCCATGACGGCAAACGCGTCGGTGACGGTCGGTGTCCGCGGGTCGTATTTCGGGTTTATCAGGCAGGGAGGCCTGGAGCCGCGCGCGACTCTCGTCTATAATTTCGACGGCGCGTCGCGCATCAAGCTCTCGCTCGGACAATATCTTCAGTCCCCATCCGATTTCGAAATACTTCACGGGTTCCTGATGTTCCTCTCCGTGCCCGACCAGACACCGCTCATGATGCTGATGAGCCAGTACCGGGGCGATCTCCGACCGGAGACTCATAACCTCGCCGCATTTAACGCCACAACACCCCTTGTCAGGAATCGATCGATTGCGATTGACGGTAGTGCCGATATTTATTTCAAGGACACGGAATCCCTCATAATGCCCGAGCGTTACCCGAGCGTCTTCACCCCGCTCGACACCATGGCGTACAAACCCGTCCAGTGTTTCCGAGGCGTGAAATGGGGAATGGGGCTCTCGTCTGTCGTCAGCCTCGTCCCGCTCGACGTGTCCCTCAGCGCTTCTTTATTCACACATCACAGCCGGATCGTCGACGGGCGAACCGGCGCATCGTACCTCACAGTCGGTGACATACCCGTGGTGACGAAGTTCCTTCTCCAGTTCTCGCCACACGGCTGGACTGTAAGTCTACTTTACCAATACTCGACCGGTTCACCGACGACGGACGGATACTTCCTGAAAGGGAGCAACCTTGTCGGCGATGTGGTCTTTCTTCCGGTCTGGAGGGAACTCAATTCAGACCGTGTCCCGGATTATCACCGGCTCGACATCGCCGTCGCGAAGAGCTGGCACGGGGCAAATTGGAAAGTCGACGCCGTATTCGGCGTGCTTAACCTGCTCGGCAGTCAGAACATCTCGAGCTACAGGTATTCATTCTCGGATGTCGGCGAAGACTTTGTGAATAAGTCGGCAGTCATAAACACACTCCCGTTCGTGCCGAACATCGAAATACGTTGTGAGTATTCGCTTTGACGATTTCCGGCAGCGGCATCGGGTTTCGAATTTGAATATATGTGTCTAAAGTAAATCACTAAGTAAGGAGTAAATGGTCATGGAAACAGGAAGGTTGCTAAGACTCAGCGGCATGATGCTGGTCATGTTCGTGCAGATTGGATTTGCGCAATGGACGCACGTAACCGGTCCGACCGGTAGTGTCATGTACATTTCAACCTATGAATCGCAGGCGCTTGCGCAGTCGGATTCCGGATTCTTCTTCTCGACCGACTACGGCCTCAACTGGACTGAGGCGAACGCGGAGCTGGCGAATAGTCTCGTCAGCACATTCCCCAACGACACGGTAAACTACCTTTTGAACAATTACCTGGCACAGCTGCCACCTCTACCCGACACACTAAAGCGGCTGCAGATTGCCAACCTCGAACTCTCGAGCCTGTCGTCGCTCATTACAAGCCTGTCGATACTTTATCCGGAGACGTATCTCGACAGTATACTCGTCTCGCTTGACACGGGGAAGACGGCCCTTAAAATTTCCGAGATCATGTCGCAGCTGGCTCTCTACGCCGCCGGCATAGACACGAACGAAATACTCTCGCGGATCGACTCGGCGCAGATATGGTTTTCGACGACGGGAAGCGCGGGATGGATGACCGTGCAGGAGATAATGTCAGGCATTGAGCTGCGTGCCGTCATGAAGACCGACCAGTATGCATTTGCCGGCACCAACAGGGGAATATTCCGCGCGGCAATAGACGGGAACGACTGGGGCCAGATGAACACCGGCTTAGCTGACACAAACGTCCACGCGCTTACGAGGATCAACACGATGCTTTTTGCAGGGACGAGCAACGGCGTGTTTGTATCGACGAATGACGGCTCGACATGGAGCGCGGTGAACAGCGGGCTGGCGAACAAGAAAGTCTATGCGCTCGCCGTTTCCGACGACAATCTCTTCGCGGGCACGCACGGTGGAGGCGTTTTCGTCTCGATAAATCACGGCTCAAGCTGGCGCGCGGTCAACACGGGCCTGACGTCCATGAACGTCAACGCGCTTGCGGTCAGCGGCACCAGGCTCCTCGCGGGTACAAGCGGCGGCGGCCTGTGGCAGAGAGCCGTCTTTGAAATGACTCCTGTGCGTGAATCACCGGGCCAGATTCCGGCGACATTCGGCCTCGCGCAGAATTATCCGAACCCGTTTAATCCGGCAACAGCGATAAGCTATAAGCTGTCGGCGTTAAGTCATATCACGTTGAAAGTTTATGATGTACTCGGCAAGGTGGTTGCGACGCTGGTGAATGAAGTCCAACAGGCGGGGGCATATGAAGTCCGTTTCGACGGATCTCGCATGCCGAGCGGAGTTTATTTTTACAGGCTTGAAGCGGGCAGATTCACCGACACGAAGAAATTGATTCTGATGAAATAGTCTGAACCGCGGTTTCAACAGGTATGGGACGGCGTGTTCCCGGCGAGATATCGGTGCGCGTACGGGTGGAGAGTCGTTCCATGATGATTTGCGCTATACGCACAATTAAAACCATTACTAAACTGGAGGCTGCAATATCATGAAAAGAAAAATCCTGGGATTAACATCCCTTTTCAGCTTATTCCTTTTGTGCTCGCCCGGGACCGGTCGGGCGCAGGAGGCACCGCGCAGGATGATCCCCGCCGTCTCCGCTTTCATCTCGGCGGATTACTTTGCCCCGAAGTTCGGCGACGTGAATGCCGCTTACGCGGCTATCGAAAAGAACTATTTCCTGCCGGCCGGGAATGACTTCAGGAGTTACTACTCCGTGACGGGAGGGGTCAGGTTTTCACCGGTGCAGCAGCAATCGCTGCAGGCGGAATTCGGCGCGAGCTTGTTCAAGTCACAACTCGGAAACTCGATCCGGCAAACAGGATCGATAAACTTCATGCAATTGTACTATCTCGGCGGTACCTATTTGGTGAACTTCCCCGTGCAGCGTGTATCGTTCTTCATCGGGGCCGGGCCGGGATATATGTGGCTCAACACGCAGCGGACTTACAACGTCGAGCCCGGAGTCGCGAGAGTCGAAGCCGGACTCCTCCAGCTTCACGGAACGGGCGGAGTGGAATTTTATCATCCCACAGGAGTGTCATTCGGCCTGGAGGGGGGATACTACTACGCGTCGACCCCGTTTCCGGAACGTGCCGACCTGGACTTCACACTCAAGGGATTCACAGTGGGAATCAAGGTAACGGTACCGATCGTAAATGCACTCTGAAACGTACCTGACTTCAGACAAAACAATTCAACAAATTGGAGATTTTTGCCATGAGTAAACAACTATTCGTATCAATAAGACTAATCATAGCGGTGTTCTTCCTCTCGATGTTCGGCTGTTCGAAGGACTCTTCCACGCCGGTTTCTCCTTCGAGCCGCGTAACGCAGCCAAGGGGAACGATCACGGGCCTCGTGAGAAACAACGTCACCAACGAACCCGTGGCCGGGGCCAAGATATCCCTCGGGTATAACGGTTCGGTTCAATCGACGACCTCGGACAGCGCGGGAGCTTTTTCCTTCGCAGACGTCCCGGCAGGACAGTACATGGATGTAACCGGAGTGCCGGTTTTTTCCGGTTCTTACACACTGACGGTGTCGCTCGTGGCGCGCAATGCCGCACAGACCGACCAGAACAAGAAATACCGGAACTACTACTACAGGACCGTCACCATCACATTCACTTCGCTGGGCGCGGGAGACTCGACCTCCGTGAACGGAATGGTCGGAAGTGTTTCGCTCGGCATCTCCTATTTGAACACGACGGTGAAGGGACAGGTTGTCGATCAGAAAATGCAGCCGCTTCCGGGCGCACTGGTCACATTGTATGACATGACCGTAGTGCCCGCGGTTGCAATGGCCCAGACCGCCACCGCCGCGAACGGTTCCTATTCATTCTCGAACGTCGACAATGGCCTGACAATCCAGATAACGGCGCTCAGCCATGATGGCTCTCTCGAAGGAAGCCTCCCCTTTTCGTACACGCTTCCCGCGAACGTGACGACCGACTCCCTGCGCTCGGGCGTTTCATCCGAAAGAATCATGGCGCTGCCGGTCGACGACACCAACCCGTATGTCGCGAGCATATCGCCGGAGAACAACTCCGACGTGGCCACCGCCAACCTTCAGATCGTTTACACTTTCTCCGAGCCGATAAAGCAGACCGCGTACACGCGGACCGACCTTCCGGCGGGGAGCAATACAATCATTGACGACATCGTTCTGAACTTCCTCGGCATGAAGAAGGCCAGCGGCGCGATCGATTTCACGGCGGCCTGGAACTCCACGTTCAGCCAGCTCACGATAACTCCCGGCGGGCTTACCGGCTCTTCGAGATACAGCCTGGATCTGACTGCCGCCTTCAACTCCGGTAAAATCACCGATGCGGCTGGAAACGTGCTGGTAAACAACACGAAGATCACGGGCGATTTCGAGGCGCTCCAGTTTACCACGAGCGGTGCCTCCACCGCGCCGGCTGTGCCCACGGTCGCCCGCCGGAGCGTCCCCGGCTACTATGACAACCTCGATTACAACGGCGGTACCGTCGGGTTGGAATGGGCCTACGACGCGAACGCGCGGAGCTACAATATCTATAAGAGCGTCAACGGGAGTCCTTACCAGCTTCTCCAGAGCGACTTCTATGGAGTTCAGTTCGCCGAGAATTCCGGATCGCTTGTAGTACCGCTTAATGCCGCGAACCCGCTGAGCGCCGGCTCGGTCAGCTACCAGGTCCGCGCGGTGAGCAAGGACCTTGTCGAGACCACGTCCAGCAACACCATCACCGTTACAGATGCGGTCGCCCCACGGCTGATCAACGCGGCGGTCGCCGCGGCAGGGACAAACAGCTGGATTTACACGCTCTCTTTCTCGGAGCCGCTGAAAGTCTCAACCGCCGAGAACGTGAGCAACTACCTGTTCACAAATACCGGCGCGGTGACATTCACGAAGACTGCCGCCAATTACATCGGCTTCTCAGGCGGAGTCTATGTCGTGCAGGTTTCGGTGACGACCAGTGCCGCTCCGGTCGCCGGTTACTCGCTTACCGTAGCAGGGTCGACAGACCTTGCCGGCAACGGTATGGACCAGACGGCCAACAGTCACACATTCTGATCTGAAATAATCAGTAGCGCGATCCCCCGGGTCAACTCTCGAAATTGCCGGCATTTTCTCTCCGGCCGAGAGGGAGCCCGGGGGAATTGTTTTTGCGGGACAATTCGCCGGGGTTGAAAGGTTTCCCCCGAATCAGCCTAACAACAAAAAATCCCGTGCACCATTTCATATTGTTGGCGGACGGGATTTCTGGCGGGGTTGACGACTCACTGCGTTGCTTTGCAACTTCGTGAGTCAGGAGGCCGACTGCGTGACAGGCGTGCCATGGTACGCAGCAGAAAGTAAATTCGCTGATTTTATTTCGCTTTCGCGAGTTTGGTGATACTCAAAAATCCTTTCTGATATACTTTTCTCCCTGCGACCGGGCATATAACGGGCATGGAACTGGTCGGCCCCTTGGTTCCTTTCTCCCGCACTTTTCCACTATGTACAATAATTTGGAACAATCTATTGTGCAGCGAAATACTCTGACATTTCAGGTGGTAATTCAATGAACTGGTCTTCTCGTTAGAACGTAAACACCTTGTCAGCCTCGACGGTCCATTTAGCAAGCTCAGCCATGTTGCTTACTTCCACATCCTCTATCAGCTGCATGTTCTTTATGCCGCGCGCGTCCGCACAGGTACCGCAGGCTTTAATCTTCCCGCCCTTCTGAACAACTGCTTTCATCATCCTCTCGATATTGTAATAACCCTGCGGAGTATTCTGGTTCGGAATTCCACAGCTTACCGCGTCTGCCATTAAGAAAATATTGACCTGCACATCCGAATGGTCTTTTCCGCCCGAAGAGGCGGATCCTTCGGACTGTAATGCCATTGCGAGCCTGAATGCGTTGTAAGCCTTTTCGGTTCCGTAAGGAGCGTCGTTGATCAGAATGAGAATGTTCATTCAGTTTCCTTAGTTTGTTTGATCGCTTTGATTAGCTGCATACCCCAGTGGTAAGGTTCAAGACTTTTGCTATTACCATCGAATGATAAGTCAAGATCCCTTACCGAATCCAGGATTATTTGTTTGTCGGGTCGCGACTCAATACTCGGACCCCGGGGCGTTGGGATGTCATTTCTCCAGTGTATTATCGCAGCGATGCCTTCGGGCTTCAGTATCCGGCAGGCCTCTTCGAGTAGAACTCTCCTTGTTTCAAAATGAAGAATGTTGAAAAGCAGGACCATGCCGACGCTGTTCGATTCCAGTCCCGTGCCGGTGTCGAGAACATCGCGGAGATGGAAGTCCACGTTATTTATGCCGGACTTTTGCACGTTCATCTTCGCAGCCTGAATCATGGACGAATCTATGTCGAATGCATACACAGTGAATTTCGCCAGCTTTCCGACCGCCGGGGTAAACGTCCCGTAGCCGCATCCGATTTCGACGATCGGAGCATCGATATTTCCCAGGTTGAGCCACTTAATAATTGTCGGGATGTCGAAGAGGCTGTTCCAGTAGTCCTCTTCCGGCATCCCGCTATCGAATACCTTCAGAGGTTCTCCGACTATTTTGACTGGATTGTGCTGGTGTCCCTGACAGTATTTCCGCTCTCAAATATTATACTGCAGGTCGACAAATCCACCACTTCGAGAAGCAGTGCCATAAACATAGAGCACCTTGATGGAGAGTGCAAACTCGATTTACGAGACTTCAATCGAAGCTCGTAAAGTTATTGACCGCCCGCTTTATCTTCCAGCTGTTTCGGCGGACATTTCACGTCAGCATATGAACAGAAGACACAACAGTCTCCCTGCTTAGGCTTGAGGACGGTTGCGCAGCTTACGCAGATGAAAAAATGCTGGCAGGCGTTCAATGGCATCTCAGCCTTCTGAGTGACGCTGCAAACGGGGCATGTCAGCGTGGCCATCGTTATTAGATCCATGGCATCATCTCCTTTTGATCCCGGCTTTTGCTTATCGTGCAATAATCTTACCGTGCAGCATTCCCATCCCGCATTGGAAGTTGTATTCACCGGGTTTCTCCGGGGTGATCTCAAGCGTTACGGTCTTGAACGGCGTCAGTGTCGCCTGTTTATCAAAGTCAGGAAAGAGTACCTGCTCCGAACAGACCGCCGTTTCTTCCCGATTGAAGTTCAGTCGCACAGGCTTACCGGCCTCCACGACTATGACATCTGGGGAGTACCCCCCTTTTACTTTGATGAAAACCTCCTGGATACCTGCGGAAGTCGTTCCTACAACTGTCGCCTCCTTTTCGGAGAACCAGAAGAACCATGCGATGAAGGCTATCAAGCCCAGACCGGCGATCGTCACAATGATTTGCGCTGTTAACATTTTATTATCTCCACTTCTTTTGAATTAGCTTCAATTCACAAGTTCCGGGTTCCAAATGCCGTTTACGGCATCCCGACATCTAGATCCTTTAGACGGGACAAGTTCCAACAATCAAGAGCAAAACATCAAAACCCAGTGCGTTATCAGTTTGGCTCGTTGGAACTGTTGAGTCGTTTGGAGCTCGACGTTTGAAATTTGGAACTTCATAATTTCAATTGTCCTACTTTGGCGAAAATCTTCTCAAGCGATTGGCGTTTGTCACAACCGTTACCGAGCTGAATGCCATCGCAGCGCCGGCGATCATCGGAGAAAGCAGGATGCCGAAGAAGGGATAAAGAAGTCCGGCAGCGATAGGAATTCCAAGTGTATTGTAAAAGAACGCGCCGAAGAGGTTTTGCCTTATGTTCTTCATCGTGGCGCGGGAGAGTTCGATCGCTGATGCGACTCCCTTCAGGTTTCCCTTAATGAGCGTTATGTCCGATGCTTCGATGGCAACGTCCGTTCCCGTTCCGATGGCAAGGCCGATGTCCGCCTGCGCGAGTGCCGGGGCGTCGTTAATGCCATCGCCAACCATCGCGACTTTCTTCCCTTCCTGCTGCAGCTTCTGCACGTTGAAAGCTTTTTCTTCGGGAAGGACCTCGGCAAGTACTCTATCGATTCCGACCTGACGGGCAATTGCCTCAGCTGTTCGCCGGTTGTCACCGGTCAGCATAACGACTTCGAGTCCCATCGACTTCAGGCGTGATATGGCTTCCCTGGAATCCTCTTTCACCGTATCGGCTACAGCTACTATTCCCGCGAGCCCTCCGTCGACGGCTACGAACATCGGGGTCTTGCCGTTTGCAGCTAATTCATCGCTCTTTGCCTGCACCTGGGCAATTGGGATTTGCCGGTCGTTCATGAGCTTGGCGTTGCCGAGAAGGACACGTCTCCCGTCAACCATCGCTTCGACGCCATGTCCGGGTATCGCATTGAAATCACTGGAGTCAACGACCGCAATTCCGCGTTCGGTCGCGCCTCTTATAATGGCTTCGCCGAGCGGATGCTCGGAGCCTTTTTCCACAGATGCAGCAAAATGAAGAATATCGTTCTCACTCATTGCGCCGCCCGCGACGACATCGGTAAGTGACGGCTTGCCAACTGTGATAGTGCCCGTTTTGTCGAGGACAATGGAGTTCAGTTTCTGCGCGGTCTCCAGTGCCTGACCGCTCTTAATGAGAATGCCGTTCTCTGCACCTTTTCCGACACCAACCATGAGGGAGATCGGTGTTGCGATGCCGAGGGCACAAGGGCATGCGATGACAAGCGTGGTAACAAAGACGATCAGCGCATATATGAGCGCAGGTTGCGGGCCGAAATCAAACCAGATTATGAAAGCGAGAACTGAAATTATCATAACCGCAGGCGAGAAGTATCCGGCCACTTTGTCCACAACTCTTTGTATCGGGGCCTTCGAGCTTTGAGCCTGCTGGACCATTTCGATTATTTGCGCAAGGGCCGTGTCTTTTCCGACTTTTGTTGCTTTGAATTTGAAGGAACCCGTCTTATTGATTGTCCCACCGATAACTTCATCACCGGACCGTTTCTCGACCGGAATAGGCTCGCCGGTTATCATGGATTCATCTATGGAAGAAGATCCTTCGGTCACAGCGCCGTCGACCGAAATCTTCTCGCCGGGTCTGACGACAACGATGTCGTCAAGCACCACCTCTTCAACGGGAAGGTCTATTTCCTTTCCGTCTCTGACAACTCGCGCAGTCTTTGGCTGCAAGCCGATCAGCTTCTTGATTGCCTCGGAGCTCTTTCCCTTCGCCCGAATCTCGAGCGCCATGCCGAGTACGACGAGCGCGACCACAACTGTTACCGTGTCATAAAACTGACCGGCCAGAACCTGCTTCGGGAATATCTGAGGAAACAGTACCGCGACGGTCGAATAAATCCACGCAGCTGAGATGCCGCTTGACACCAGGGTGTGCATGTTAGCGGATCGGTTCTTTAGTGCTGCCCAGGCACCGGCGAAGAATTGGGACCCGGACCAGAACATCACCGGCAGCGTTACCAGGCCCATTGCCATCCAGATGTATCGAAGGGTTTCGCTCCCCTCCTGAAATTCCTGAGGGAGACCCAGCAGTTTCGGATATGAGAATATGAGCACCGGGACCGCAACAACTGCGGCGAAGATGAACTTTCGCCGGAGCGATTTGTACTCCTCAATGCGAGCCTTCTGAGTTTCATCCAACTCTTCGGCTTCGATTCCGTCACGGGGCGGTGCCGAATCGAATGTTTTGTAACCGAGCTTCTCAACCGCGGCCTTAATGGCTTTCATCTGTACCGTCGCAGGTATGTAATCAATTACCGCAGATTCGGACGCCAGATCCACACTCGCAGAGATGACGCCGGGAGTGCGTCTCAACTCTTCCTCGATCTTTGTGACACAGGAACCGCAGTACATCCCGCCGATGCCGAGCTTGAGAGTTTCCCTGCCGACACGATAACCGGCGGTTCCGATTGCATCGGCGATCTGTTGCGCGCTCACCTCCGAAGGATTATACTCGATAAATGCGTTCTCGGTGGTCAGATTAACATTTACTCTGTCTACTCCCTTCATATTGCCGACCTGTTTCTCTATGCTGAGAGCACATGTCGCACAATCCATCCCTACGATTGAAAGTTTCAGCCTTTGAGTGCCGTCTTCGTGGGAAGTTGTGGTAGCTTTCCTGGTTTGCGGCGCGGCCGTATACCTGCCGGGTGCGTCATCGAACTTTGATTTGCATGCGGCTGAGCAAAAGTAGAATGTTTCTCCTCCGTATTCGGAATGAAACTCTGTCGATTCATCAACCGACATTCCACATACTGGATCTTTCGCCATCGCTAATACCTCCTTTGTGTTTTACCCGAGAGTCCTCCACGTCTTGACCCGATAAGAAGCGTAGAATACGCAGACAGGACATTGTTTCTCGTATTTTCTTTGAGGCTTTCAAAGAGCTGCCTCCTTATACATAAACAAATGGGGCCCCTTCGTTTCCTCGGCTTCAAACATGATCTTGAGATTCGATGCGAAGACGTTCGGGAAAAGCGAATAATAAATCGTTTGCTTATCTCTCCGCGATCGAACGATGTTTTTGTCTTTCAACTTCCGCAAGTGCTGCGAAACGGCGGAAGTGTTCATCTCCACGCACTCCGCCAGGTCGCAGACACACATCTCTTTATGTGCGTAAAGCAAATAGATTATCCTCAATCGCTGTCTGTTTCCGGCTACGGAGAGCAGATCTGCAAGCGTGTCGAGTCCGGGCTGCTGCGAAAGGTTCCTTTTGATGAGCGAGAACTCGCCCTTTGAGAACGTAGGGCCGACGCAAAGCCTGCCTTCTATGTACACTTTTGACATTCTTATTTCCTTATATTAGCAACTGCTAACATATACAACAAGCAAACGGATTAGATCGGTTCCGTTGGTTATAGGAAAGAATAGTTTCTACTTCTCTTTCGTCAGCTTCTCTATCAGATTCTCAAATACGGATATGGGTCTATATCCTTCAAACTTCTCGATGATGCGCCCCTCTTTGTCAATTACAAACGTGGTCGGGATTCCTCTTATTCCGCCATACGCTTCAACAACATTTTCTGCCGCCAGCATTATCGGATAGTTGATGCCCTATGCCTTCATGAATGGTTTGACATCGGCCAGGCCTCCCTGATCGACCGGTATGCCGAGCATTTGAGAACCGTCCTTCCTGTACTTCGAATAGAGCTTGATGAAATCCGGGATCTCTGCCTTGCACGGAGGACACCATGTCGCCCAAAAGTCGAGTATCACGACTCTCCCTCTGTAATCGGAAAGAGTTATCGCCTTACCTTTTACCGACATCAACGTGAAGTCCGGTGCCGCTGTTCTTTCGTTGGAAGGTTTATACGCGGTCAATCGCGCAGGGGTATTCAAATAGCTTTGTGAACTACACGTGGGCTGATGATCCCGCAGCTCACATCTACTCGAATATAGGGCGGTTCCTGCCAGCGCGATTGCAGCGACAACCATAGAAACTACATTGCCCATACGATCATTTGGGTGTTCCATCTTCGTTACCTTTTTCAGAGCTCTTCATTAACGGAACGGTCAATACTGCGGCGTACTAAAACAAGAAGCGGAACGCCTTCGAGTGAAAAGACGTTCCGCGTCCCCGTTAGTGCTTGTGCTCGTGTTCGTGAGCGCCTGACTTTGCCTTATCGACAAAAGCCTGCGGGTTCTTGTCGAAGGCGACTTTACAGTTCGACGAACAGAAGTAATACGTCTCGCCTTTGAATTCTGTTTTCGCCGGCGCCTTTTTCTCGTCGACTTCCATTCCGCATGTCACACATTTAGCCATTTTGTTGCTCCTTTTTGTTTATGTCTTTTTACTTCGCAAATAGATTCTTCAATACGTCTAAAATGCCTATTCCTTCGGCATTCCATTTAAATACTAGCCACCCAAGGATTGTCCCGAACGCGATGTGGGCGAGGATGACCGTTACCGGGAATCCCCAGCCGAAGTCCACGCCGAAGTATCCAACGCCAACCGCAATGACCACGGGACTCATCATGAATCCGATCCCTACCAGGATGCCGAAGAGAGTACCAATCCAGATTCTTCCTCTGCCGATGATGATGCTGTAGATGATGCCGAACGAAGCTCCGTTCCAAAAATGGTATGACCAGCCGGCAATGTTCGATAGAAGGTTGGGACCGTCCGCGAATCTATTCAGGAGAAGGACGCCCATGAGTTCGGGCAATTCGCCCGGCATACCGCCGAGACGAAATCCGGTCTCACGAACGATCTCAAGCCCGATGGTGCCGATCAGACCCGCCAGTATACCGGTCCTGATTTGCCGGAAGAGATCGCGCTCGTCAGCAAACCAGCTTGCAGCCAAAACGACTGCAAGTAAGACGATTGAGGGAATAAGAAACCCGACCCCCAGGTCGCTCATAGTTGAATATCCTGCCTCGGCAGCCACGAACAGGTTTGGCGGAATGGCGGCGGCGAGTAGAGCCAGCAGTGCCAGCATTATTTTCTTCAGTTCTAATATCATTGTGATATGCCGTTTCGGTTTTTGATCAATACAATGGCTAAGCGATGGGGCGAACGAGCCTGAGCCCGGCCGCCCCTGCCTCTTGCCCCTTAGTTACTTTGCGAACATCCCGGTCAGCATTTCAAGCTTCTGATCCAGCCTCTTCGCTATCATATCCACCTGCTTGTTGTTCAGAGCGGAAAGCTGAGATGTCGGTTTGACGTAGCTTATGTAAGTGTTTCCGTTCGCGTCGTCATATACGTTTACACGAATTGGGACGGCAAAGCCGACGGCCCTGTCTGCCGAAAAGAGCTTGTTGCCGACTGTGGGATTGCCGACAAATACCGAAACTGCTTTCAGCTTGATTCCGGTCATCGCCAGCATCTTACCCTGGTTTATCTCCGACATGACCATCATGCCGTTCTTGGCGACGCCCTGTTTGAGCTGATCGACCGTCTGTTCGAACGGCATCTTAGATTGGACCGTGACAAGGCCGTTATTCTGCGCGTAGACAGGATTCGTTTGGATGAGCGAGGCAGCGACAAGAAGCGCTAAGACTAATGTCGCGGCGAACTTGCTCAGGTTGATCTTTCTCATGATATTCCTCCTTTGAGTGTTGTGGTATGTTTTCAATTCATCATTCACGTCAAAAGATAGAATGCCGACGACAGGGAGTCTGTCAGATAGATGACAATTTTAAGGGAATGTTGGAATGCTGGAAGAATGGAATAATGGGAAAGATGGAATAGTGGAGTCTTGAATTCCAGAAAGAATCTGGGGGAAAAGGCGATGATGAGGTGTTTCTATTTCGGGGGTCGACAGCTGAGGGGATTTGGAAGGATAACCGCCGGATATTATCCGGCCAGCTTCTTCAGCTTATCATAATTCTTTATTGTGAAACTGTCGCGGCTGAATTCGAGCAATCCGGATTTACGAAATTCGTCCAATATGCTTGTGGTTGTTTGTCTGGCTGACCCAGTGAGAAGCGCAATCTCCTGGTGTGTCAGAGGGCTATCGATCGTTACTATCCCGTTCTTCATTCTGCCGAACTCCTCGGCATACTCAACGAGGAACCCCGCAGTCCTCTGCCTGACATCCTTGAAGATCATGTCGCTTACGCGTTTCTGGACCTTCCTCAGTCTCAGCCCTATTTTCTTCGTCACCTCGAGATTCAACTCAGGGCTGTCCTTCATCATCCTCTGAAAGTCTGCCACGTTCATCGCACAAACCAACGCCTCGTCGAGTGCTTCCGCTATTTCGTTGCGTCCCTCGCCTTCGTCGACGAGTGAGAGCTCCCCGAATATTTCGCCGGGGCCTATGACATCGATGATGACCTCTCTGCCATCGGGAGAAATCTACGATATTTTCACGTGACCGTCCTTCAGAAAAAATATCGACCGCGACGGCTCGTCTCCGAAGTAAATAGGCTGATGTTTCTTGACAGTAGACATTGAAGACATCTTGTCGATGCTCTGAACGAGCGACTCATCCATCCCGTCGAGGATATTGATGTGTTTCAGGAACCAGAATTTAGATTTGGATTGCATTACACTCACCTAACTGTGATAAGTTCCAAGCACCAACATCCAAGATCCAAACAAAAACAAAATTCCAATCGATAAATAAATGAAGATAGCAAGGTTTGAGACTCGTGTGTTGGAGCATTTTAATTTGTGCCGAAGGGATCCATTCGTAGAACTTAGAACTTTCCATATCATAAGTTATGGGCGCTTTCTGGAAAAGACAATCGGAAGTCCGTCCAATCGAGAGGGACGGACTCCCCGGATGTTTCTCCACTTATAAATACCTCCGAACAAACAGGTCAGGCGATCTGGACCGCTCTCGCAGTTTCCAGGCCGTAAACCGCTCCGAGTACCGCGCCATAGACGAGGTGTCCAATCAGGCTGCCCATTACAAACAGGACCGGAGCCGGCGTGTGCGAGGCAAAAACGCCCGCACCCATCATCGGGTTGACAATTACCTGTGCCATGAGCCAGGGAACTAGGCTGTAGATCAGGCCCCGGACGACAGGGTTTCCCGGCAGCCTGGTCGCAAAAAGGTTAACGTACCCGATCGAGAGTACCGTTCCGATCATGAAGTGCATTATCCACCCGAGAGCGACAGGGATGTGCATGAAACCGGCGAGCATGTTGCCTATCGGCATGGGAGGCATTCCCATTGCCGGCGCCATGAGCATTACGATGGTCATCGCCAGAGTTCCGACAAGTCCGGCGACAACCGCCTTTCCGAAGTCGATGACTCGTCTACGACCCTTCGGGTCGATAGACCCGTTGGGACTTGTCGAGTTGTGCTGATTCATTCTACTTCTCCTTTGGTTTTTGTCTTTGGTTGTGCGTTTTTGCCTCGACTTGTCCTCAGAGCATCGAGGGCCGATTCGAGCTTGCGGACGTCCGGAGAACCGTATGAAAGGAATTTCTCATCGACGAAGACAGCCGGACATATTGCAATATTGTATTCCCGGAATTTTTGGAAATCTTCAGACCGGCGGAAGACAACAAGCTCCACGTCATTTCGACGGCTAAGCAGTTTCTTCAACTCCTGCTCCGTGGATTCACAAGATGAGCAGTTTGTATCTGCAAATAGGGAAATCTTAATCATTCTTAGTCAGCCAGGATTTATGGGTTTCATTAATCACGGCATCAAATTAATCCGGGGCGCTGCGGGAGTCTGTCAGGTAGATGACAATTGCAGCCACCGGATTGCGACGGAGACACGGCAGAACATCGTGGTGCCGGGCATATAACGGGGAAAGGACTTGTGGCGGAAGATCAAAAATCTTGAGAAACAAAAGATTCCGCAAAGCTTTTCACTTTGCGGGATCTTGATGCGGGGTTGACGAGGTGAGCGCCTTTGGCGCCATGCCGCATACCCACATAGATAATTGAGCGGCACTCGAACTCGCGACCTCTCGGTCCCGTCGTTGGAGCGGAACGGATCTTCGCCCCGTCTCTCCCGAGCCGGGTCTCCGACTGCGTGACAGAAGGAGTCATGCCGCCAATGGAAATCAAAAACCGTGATTCGGTTACGGTTTCATAGATTTCCTGTTACTGAAAAGTATGGAGGAGTCTGGAGTCGGTTTCCAGTATTGCCATATAATCGCCATGGAAAATCGTGCAGCTAAGTCGGTGATCATGGTACAGCTGAAAGGAGATAGTACCCAACCAATGATTGACTAGGCTTCGACCAACTCCTTCTTGATTTCGGGATGTTTCTTGAGGACCTTGACAAGCAGCATTACAGGTTCGGGCACAAGGCTCCGTCCGATTTCCCAGCCCTGAAGCGTTCTGAGGCTCACGTGTATGGCTTGAGCGAGCTCAGCCTGAGACATTTTAAGTTCCTTAGATCGTAATACGCGGAGTGTTTCCGCCCTTTTCTTCCGCAGGTCTTCGATCCCTGTGTAGGAAAGTGTCCTCTCGCCAGTCTTCTTGTTAACAGTCCAGGTACGGAGCTTGACCCGACCGGCTTTGAAATCCTTCCAGCCCTTCAAAATATCGTTGCCTTTATTGTTGTTCTTCATAGCTTGATCCCTTTATTTCGTCAATGACAGCGGCGATTTGCTTCTTTTCCTTTGCGGTTAATTCTGCCTCTACGTTCTTAGCATAGGCTTTGATAAGCCAGATAACGCCTTCTTCATCCTGCCAGTAGTAGATGACGCGTGCACCTCCGCTCTTGCCCTTTCCTGGCCTACGCATTCTGACTTTCCGCGCACCTCCTGTCCCTTTGACAAGATCACCTTTCCCAGGGTTTTCGCAAAGCTCCAGCTGCAATTCAAGCAGCTCTTCATCAGTCGCAATGTCAGAGTACGTCTTTGTAAAAGAGGGAAGTTCGCAGAATTCTATCAGATCCACAAATCAATATACGCGGATTGCGTATAGAGCGCAAGTGCGATCGGTTCTCCGTGGACTTTCTCGAATGCCGTCTCGCCTTGAACGGAATTATCCGAGGTGGGACGGCAAATTTACGGCTCGAGGGGCCCCGACTATGCGGGAACAATTCTCACAACGAGGTACGGAGTCTGGTGAATAATGACCTTGTAATAGACGTGTATCAGGGGACTATTAGATTGGTTCGACATGCCGTTCGCAAAGGGGCGCCGGTGCAATGACAATCTTTAAATGAGAATTCTAAGTGTTACGGATGAACGATTTCGACAAAGGTCGAGAAACTATGTGGCATATTTGTGGCATTTTACATTTACACTAGAACGGCAAGACGGCGGGAAAACAAAAAATCTCGCAAATCTTTTCGATCTGCGGGATTCTAGTGCGGGGTTGACGAGGCGTCCCGATTCGGCGATGCCCAATCGGGACGACCTCCTGCGTGATTACTCTCGGTGCGAAATCAAATCCTCAATGTACTTTCGGCTCTTCATTCTCTTTATCTCCCGTTCCCTCTTGAGAGCCTCTGTCTTCGTCCCATAGGCCTCGAAGTATACCAATCCCCACGGCCGCCTTGATCTGGTAGAGCGTGTCCAACCGTCATTGTGTCGGGACACTCGAAGGTTCAGATCCTCTGTGGACCCCACATAGAATGAGCCATCCTTGAGACTTCGTATGATGTAGGTAAAATATGCCGTCATCCCACCAAAGTAAGAAAGCCGCAGAACCACTTTGTCCTACGGCTTTTTTGCGGGGTTGACGAGGCTTCCCGACTTCGTCGGGACGACCTCCTGCGTCAACCCAAACAAAAAACCCGTAGAATCTATTCGCCCTACGGGTTCTCTCGCGGGGTTGACGAGGCTTCCCGACTTCGTCGAGACGACCTCCT
This sequence comes from uncultured Bacteroidota bacterium, assembly GCA_963806435.1. GTDB lineage: Bacteria > Bacteroidota > Ignavibacteria > Kryptoniales > JAKASW01 > JAKASW01. The sequence goes on along the minus strand of CAWEBD010000002.1, from coordinate 10,474 downwards.
GCGTCAACCCAAACAAAAAACCCGTAGAATCTATTCGCCCTACGGGTTCTCTCGCGGGGTTGACGAGGCTTCCCGACCTCGTCGGGACGACCTCCTGCGTCAACCCAAACAAAAAACCCGTAGAGTCTATTCGTCCTACGGGTTCTCTCGCGGGGTTGACGAGGCTTCCCGACTTCGTCGGGACGATCTCCTGCGTCAACCCAAACAAAAAACCCGTAGAGTCTATTCGTCCTACGGGTTCTCTCGCGGGGTTGACGAGGCTTCCCGACTTCGTCGGGACGACCTCCTGCGTCAACCCAAACAAAAAACCCGTAGAATCTATTCGTCCTACGGGTTCTCTCGCGGGGTTGACGAGGCTTCCCGACTTCGTCGGGACGACCTCCTGCGTCAACCCGAACAAAAAACCCGTAGAGTCTATTCGTCCTACAGGTTCTCTCGCGGGGTTGACGAGGCTTCCCGACTTCGTCGGGACGATCTCCTGCGTCAACCCAAACAAAAAACCCGTAGAGTCTATTCGTCCTACGGGTTCTCTCGCGGGGTTGACGAGGCTTCCCGACTTCGTCGGGACGACCTCCTGCGTCAACCCAAACAAAAAACCCGTAGAATCTATTCGCCCTACGGGTTCTCTCGCGGGGTTGACGAGGCTTCCCGACTTCGTCGGGACGACCTCCTGCGTCAACCCGAACAAAAAACCCGTAGAATCTATTTGTCCTACGGGTTCTCTCGCGGGGTTGACGAGGCTTCCCGACTTCGTCGGGACGACCTCCTGCGTCAACCCAAACAAAAAACCCGTAGAGTCTATTCGTCCTACGGGTTCTCTCGCGGGGTTGACGAGGCTTCCCGACTTCGTCGGGACGACCTCCTGCGTCAACCCAAACAAAAAACCCGTAGAATCTATTCGCCCTACGGGTTCTCTCGCGGGGTTGACGAGGCTTCCCGACTTCGTCGGGACGACCTCCTGCGTCAACCCAAACAAAAAACCCGTAGAATCTATTCGCCCTACGGGTTCTCTCGCGGGGTTGACGAGGCTCGAACTCGCGACCTCCTGCGTGACAGGCAGGCGCTCTAACCAAACTGAGCTACAACCCCATACTGGGTACTTACTAAGAAACGAAAACTTTATTCAAAGAACTTGGGCCGCGCTCAAACCAAATTGAGTCCGAAACGAAGTTCGGAGGAAATCCCGCGCTTCGCGGGACTGAGCTACAACTCTTGTGCGGGTATTAATTTAGCACTAGCTGAGGCAATTTACAAGGTTGGAAATTGGCATTTCGCCGAACTTTGTCCGGGCTTTAATTCCCTGAGGGGAGCCGGGGCGCCCCGTTTTAGATGGACATGTCTCTCAATGCCATGATCGGAAATGGACGTGTCACTACGCACAAAGCTTCGTGACGTAAACCTCAAAGAAGCGCGAATCCGTTTGCGGCGGATTTTGTGATTTGAGGAGCCGTCGAATTCTATTCGATGGCTCTTGTTCCCGACCCGTTTCTCACGCGTTAAGCGGATGGCGATCCTGCCAAATAACCTATCCTCGCGAGGAGTGGCGCAACGATGTGGTTGAGTCCGTCCGATGATGAGGACGGACGAAATCCCGCATTCGCGGGACAATCCCCTCCATGAAACCGCCATCGACTTGCCCCACCGCCTCCCGCCCTCTTTTTCTTCTCATCGAAACTATTTACCTTCAACACAGCAAACGGGCCAATGAAATTCTACGTCGGCGTAACGGATAATAACTGGTACCACTACCTCGCCTCGCTCAAGCCCGAGGAGGTCAACTTCTGGCGGCCGAGCGCGGCCAGCAAGCTCGCAAGCCTTCAAGCCGGCGAGCCGTTCCTGTTCAAACTTCACAGTCCCGACAATTACATCGTCGGCGGTGGTTTCTTTGTCGAGTACACGGCACTGCCGCTCTCGATGGCGTGGGAAGTCTTTAGGGAAGAAAACGGTGCGCCCGACTTCCCAAGCTTCGCCGCGCGAATTGGAAAGTACCAGGGGAAGGGAAGCGTCGATCCGCAGATCGGCTGTATCGTACTGAACGAGCCTTTCTTCTTCGACCGCAAGGACTGGATCCCGGCGCCTGCCGATTGGACGGTTGGGATACAGCAGGGAAAATACTACGACTCGACGGAAACCATTGGTGCGCAGGTTTGGTCGAGAGTGCAGCCGTTGTTAGAAGCACGCATAGCGCAAAGCGCAGAGCGCGAACGTAGAATGGTGGCGGAGATACCCGAAGGCTACGGCACTCCCTACCTTACCAGCGGCCGGCTGGGACAGAAGGCGTTCTCGGCGCTGCTGCTCGACCTCTACCACCGCCGCTGTGCCATCACAGGCGAGAAGACGATGCCGGTCCTCCAAGCCGCACACATAAAACCTTTCAAGGAACATGGTCCTCACAATCCGCAAAACGGTCTCCTCCTTCGCGCGGATGTGCATATACTTTTCGATAAGGGCTACATTACCGTCACTCCCGATTTGCGTGTCGAGGTGAGTAAGCGAATCAAGGAGGAGTTCGAGAATGGTAAGGACTACAACAAGTACAATGGCGAGAGGCTCATAAGCTTCCCTGGATCTGAGCTGGTGAGGCCTTCGAGAGAGTTTCTTGAGTGGCATAACACGCAGAGGTATAACGGGTGACTTCCTGCCGATTCTTTCAAGAACCTGTCATTGCGAGCACGACGAAGTCGTGAGAAGCAATCCCCAACATTAAACCTGCAACTGGCGAGCAATGGGCTCGTGTCAAACCAGCGGTCCTATTCAGAACGCAGGTCGTGAAAGTTCCGTAGACCGAGCCGCTGAGGCCGCCGAAGGAGTCCGGCCATAGATGTATTGGATGGATTGGAGTGACACAATGAAACCACTTGTGTATTCGCATGGAAGTTTACGTCGCATGTAGCAAGGCCCCTTCTCTCTCGCTATATTTGAGTCAAATACTGGTGGGCTTAGAATGCAAATCTCGGGCATTGAAAACCTCTCGACAGAGAAAATCGAGGAGAAATCGGCTGAGATAATAAGATACTTCGCCGAAGACGTTCTATATATTCCCAAACAGACTCCGGTGGCTCTAATAGTCGACCGACTCAGCTCTGAGTTTCCAAAGTATGGAGCTACATTTGATCTCACTCGTGATCTTGGATATGCTCCAAACGGTGGTAAAATTCTTGGACAGTTTCTGCCGAAATCTCATGCCGTATTGGTTGACATATCACTGTTGAACACCGACAGATTCGATTTTGCTTTAGGACACGAACTAGGGCACTTGATACTCCACAGAAATGCGAGTTTCGAGGACACCGAGGGAAGATGGGAAGACCGCGAAGATGTTTTCGATGTCGTAACGGGGAAGAAACTATTAAGGACAGAAGAGGATTTTGCCGAATGGCAGGCTAATAGATTTGCATCCTCACTTCTGATGCCGGAATACACGCTAACCAAGGAAGTGAGAAGGTTACAGGCTGAACTGGGCATAACCCGAAACATGGGTCAAATCTATCTGGACGAGCAACCCGCAAATCGCAAGGCTTTCAGACTTATCGTCGGGGAACTGGCTTACACATATCAGGTCAACAGGACGAACGTCATATACAGATTGAAGGACTTGGATTGCCTGATTGACAAGAGGCTTGCCAACACGTTTCATATCTCCCAGATTTTCAAAGACATTCTTTAGGGACTCATTGCACAAACAAGGAGCATTCACTACATTTTATTCAATTCCGTTACAGTCGTGAGTCGTTCTGAGAAACCATATTTGCCTGACCGTACAAACCGAGTCTCACCAAGCCGCGCAGCTATGAAAGAAACGGGAACAATTAATTAGATGACAAAAGAGCAGCACAAACAACTTGAAGCGGACCTATGGAGTGCGGCGGATAATCTCCGTGCAAACTCCGACCTGAAATCCAGCGAATACGCCGTACCGGTCCTCGGATTAATCTTCCTGAAATTTGCCGATAACAACTACCGGCGGCACGAGAAAGAGATCATCGAGGAGTACCAGAAGCTGAAGGGGACGCGCCGGGAGAAGAAACTATCCGATATCGCAATCGAGAAATGCGGATTCTATCTCCCGGATCACGCCCGATATAATTACCTCCTGGACCTTCCCGAAGAGGAGAACATCGCGGGTAAGCTCAAAGAGGCAATGAAATCCATAGAGGACTACAGGCCGGAGCTCGCCGGGGTACTCCCAAAGGACGAATATTTTCGCCTCACCCGTGACGAGAAGACGAGAACAATACCCAATGATCTGCTGAAGAACTTTGCGGATATCCCCACGGATGCTTCGGGAGATCTCTTCGGTAAGATCTACGAATATTTTCTGGGAGCATTCGCGCGAAGCGAGGGCCAGAAGGGGGGAGAATACTTCACGCCACGCTCCGTCGTACAGCTAATGGTGGAGATTATCGAACCTCATGGCGGGAAAGTCTTCGACCCGGCCTGCGGATCAGGCGGAATGTTCGTGCAGTCGGTGCATTTCATCGAAAAGCACAGGAAGGAGCTGGAGAGCTCGGACAGCAGCGTCTACGTGTATGGTCAGGAAAAGACCCAGGAGACTGTTAACCTCGCGAAAATGAATCTGGCTGTCAACGGGCTCCGCGGCGACATTAAGAAGGCAAACACGTACTATGAAGACGCCTTCGGCAGTTTTGAGGCCTTCGACTACGTCCTCGCCAATCCTCCCTTCAACGTCGACGACGTGAACCTCGGCACGGTGGAGAAGGACAAACGTTTCAACACCTACGGCATCCCGCGGAACAAGACCAAGGCCAAGAAGAAAGACGCAGGCAAAGAATCCGTTCCCAACGCCAATTATCTCTGGATCAACCTCTTCGCCACCTCGCTCAGGAAGAACGGTCGCGCCGCACTCGTCATGGCAAACTCTGCCTCGGATGCGCGCCACTCCGAGGCCGATATCCGCAAGACTCTGATCGAGAAGAACCTCATTTATGGGATGCTGACGTTGCCGTCAAACATGTTCTATACGGTTACGCTTCCCGCCACGCTCTGGTTCTTCGACAAGGGGAAGAAGGATGACAAGATACTCTTCATCGACGCGCGGAATATTTTCACGCAGATAGACCGTGCCCACCGGGAGTTTTCCGAAGAGCAGATTCAGAACATCGCGATCATCAGCCAGCTCCATAAAGGGAAGCGCGACAGGTTCACGCGACTCGTAGATCAGTACTTTGAAAAGGGAATGGAGCGCCTGACTGAGAATAAAGAAATGGTTGAGCCGGTCACCAGGCAGCTTCTCGAGGTCCTCGACGACGAGACCGGGAAGCAGACCGTCGGGGAGCTGATGAAGCAATGGGCCGCGCTCGACAGGCTTAAGACGAAGCATGAGCAATACCTTGAGAAGTATGCTCATGAGAAATCGATAGAAAAGAAGAACAAAGCGCAGCAGCAGCTTCGGGAGGCTTTCGATCCTCTGTTTGTCGCGCTGCATGACGGGCTCAAGCATCTGGACAAGATTGTCCGGCAGCATGAAAAGGAACAGGCGGATGAGGCGCTGGCGAACGGAAAGCGCGTCGCCGCCGACCGCAAGGTGAAGGCGCTCAAGACCGCCTTGGAGGAGCTGCACGAAGAAGTGAAGAACGCTGAAATGTTCTACCAGCATATCCGCTGGCTGCAGGAGCGGTTTCCGAAAGCCGAGTACGAAGATGTGACCGGCTTGTGCAAGCTTGCTGGACCGGCGGATTTGAAAGAGCAGGAGTATTCGCTGAACCCGGGAAGGTATGTGGGGGTGGTAATTGAGGAGGACGGGAAGACTGAGGAGGAATTTATTTCAGATGTGCTCAATTTAGAGGATGAGGTTTCCAAGCTCAATCGCGCTGCCTCCAAACTTGAATCAACGATATCTGCAAACGTTAAAGCGATTGCCGGGGAAGCATGATGGCCTGGAACAGAACACCATTTTCCGAAATCCTCGTTGACAGCAAGGATGGAGAGTGGGGTGAGAGTGAAGAAGCTGTTGGTATGACCGAAGCGACTATTATTCGTGGTACTGACTTCGTTGACGTGGACAATCCAACCGCCGAGTTTCCAAGGCGGTGGATCAAAAACGGTGTGGTTGAGCGGAAACGTTTGCAGGCTGGCGACATCATTTTAGAAACAGCAGGTGGAACTTCGACGCAATCGACCGGACGAAGCGCTCTTTTCAAGAAATCGTTCTTCTCACATCACTCAGATACTCCAGTACTGTGCGCCAGCTTTAGCAGACATCTGCGGCTCAACACAAACAAATACTCACCGCGATTTATTTTCTATTTGCTTCAGACCCTGCATCGGACCGGCTACATGGCGGTGTTCAATATCCAGCACACGGGTGTCTCAAGGTTTCAATACACCACCTTCAAGAATCACACCGAGTTGCAGATTCCGGATTTACCGCTCCAACACAAGATCGCCGCCATCCTCTCCGCTTACGACGAGCTTATAGAAAACAACAAGAGGCGGATGGCGCTGCTGGAGAAAATGGCGGAGGAAATCTACCGCGAATGGTTCGTGAGGCTGAGGTTCCCGGGACATGAGAAGGTGAAGAAAGTGAAAGGCGTGCCCACTGGTTGGGAAGTTAAGAAATTAGGGACTGTTTTGGAGCTTTGTTACGGTAAAGCCTTGAAGGAGGAGAACCGAGTTCCCGGCCAATTTGATGTCTATGGTTCAGGCGGCATCGTAGGCACACACAATGAAGCTTTGGTCACCTCAACTGGACTTATCGTGGGACGAAAGGGCAACGTTGGAAGCATCTATTTCTCGGACAAAGGCTTTTTCCCAATCGACACCGTGTATTATGTGAAGTCACAACTCCCAAACAGCTTCCTGTACTTTGTCCTGCGCTCCATGAATTTCATAAACAACGATGCCGCTGTGCCCGGTCTGAATCGAGCCCAAGCTTATTCAAATCAATTCTACTTACCGCCCGACTCGGTGGTCCAAGAGTTCTCGAAAGTCGCAGATCCATTATTTGAAATGAAGCGTTTACTGAAACGTCAGAATGAAAAGCTCATCGGAACTCGTGACCTCCTTCTTCCTCGCCTCATCTCCGGCAAGCTTTCGGTTGAGAACCTGAATATACAGTTTCCGCCGGGGATGATTGAGGAAATGAAAGAGGAGGCCGGGAGGTGAGATTACTAAGTTGGGGATTGCCACGTCCGTCCCTCTATAATCGGGACGGACTCGTTCGAAGAACCCAGTGGGCAATGACAGGAAGTCTGGCAGGGATTGCCCTTACAATGACCAGTCATTGCGAGGAGTGGCGCCTGCGGCGCCACGACGCGGCAATCCCCAACATCAAACCTCATAATCACGGCCCGTCGGCATCCATTCGAAATGGACGCCTCTACGGAGCACGAAACCCGGAGGGTTTTGCGCGGCTTGAAGCCGTCCGATTTATCGGATGGCTGCATGAACGTTCACGAAAACGGGCATGTTCACATCACCGTGAACACCGGGGATAGCGTGAACAAGCTATGCGTCAGAGGTCATGTTCAGCTAGAATGGAAGATTGATTGTACGCTGAGCTTAAATGAACTATTTGTAAACTGCTGATGCCCAACTTCATCTCCGAAGAGCAAATAGAAGAAGCGCTAATCAAGAGGCTGCAGCTTCTGAGCGGTTACGAATCGCTCAACTGCTACACGGAAGATCCCGAAGATCTGAACGACGGCTCGAATCGTCAAAGCAAGCGGGATGTCATACTGCTCGACCGTTTGAAGGAAGCCATGACGGCGTTGAACCGCAAGATACCTGAGAAGGTCATCGATGCGGCCCTGGAAAAGTTCACCGAAAGACGACTCTCGATGTCGCTCATCGCGGCGAACAGGGAGATTTACGATCTCCTTCGAAACGGAATCCCGGTCGACTACGATGATGCAAAGGGGAAAAGGCGCAGGGAACGGGTGCGTCTTATCGATTTCAATAATACGGAGAATAACCGGTACCTCGCCGTCTCGCAGCTCTGGATTAAAGGCGAGCTGCGTTTCCGACGGCCGGATGTTTTGCTCTATGTTAACGGGATTCCCCTGGTCTTCATTGAGCTGAAGAATTCGAACGTCAAGCTAAGGACAGCCTACGACGACAATCTGGTTACTTATAAGAAGGAAATTCCCCAGCTCTTTCTGACAAATGGTTTTTGCGTCCTCTCCAACGCTGTCGAGACACGGGTTGGCAGCCTTACCGCGGAGTGGGAGCATTTCTTCAGGTGGCTGCGTCCGGACGATGAGAAGGAAAGAGTCAACCTGAAACAGGTAGAGGAGAAGGGGACGAGTCTTGAGAGAGTGATCGAAGGGCTCTTCCCGCCGCTAAGGCTCCTCGATTATGTCGAGAACTTCGTCCTGTACTACAAAGAGAACCAGAAGATCATCGCCCAGAACCATCAGTTCATCGGCGTTAACCGGGCTTATGATGCTTTCGTGAACAGGAAGGAGCTCAAAGGCAAGCTCGGCGTCTTCTGGCACACGCAGGGGTCAGGAAAAAGCTTCTCGATGATCTTCCTGTCGCGGAAGATATTTCGGAAGCAAACGGGCAATTTCACCTTCGTAGTCGTGACGGATCGCGACGACCTCGACGGGCAGATTTACAGGAATTTTCTCCACACGGGGACGGTCACGAAGGCCGAGGCGGCACAGCCGAAAGACGGCGAGGAGATGCGGAAGTTCCTCGGGCAGAACAAGCGGCTCGTCTTCACACTTATTCAGAAATTTGTTTGGCCGAAGGGAAAGAAATATCCTCTCCTTTCAGACCGCGACGACATTATTGTCTTCGTCGATGAAGCCCACCGTACCCAGTACAAAACGCTGGCGGAGAACATGAGGGCAGGCCTTCCGAAGGCTCAGTATTTTGCCTTCACAGGCACTCCTCTCCTCGGCCCGCACCGCAAGACCAACTCGTGGTTCGGCGACTATGTATCCGAGTATAATTTCCAGCAGTCGATAGATGACGGCGCGACGGTCCCGCTGTTCTACAGCAAGCGCGTTCCCCAGGTGGCGATCCAGAACGAGAACCTGGGAGACGAATTCTACGAGATCCTCGAAGATGAGAATCTCGACGAGGCGCAGCAGGAGAAGCTGGAGAGGAAGTACGCTGCCGAGATAGAAATCCTCCGGCGAGATGACCGTCTGGAAACTATTGCGAAAGACATAGTCTATCACTTCCCCCGCCGCGGATACCGGGGGAAGGGGCTGGTCGTATCGGTCGACAAGTTCACCGCCGTGAAGATGTACGACAAAGTGCAGCGGCAGTGGAAAGAACATATCAAAGAACTTCTCGGGAAGATCAAGCAATCCACGAACCGGATCGAAAAAGAGAAGCTGCAGGAGATTGTGGACTATATGCGGTCCGTTGAGATGGCCGTTGTCGTGAGTGAGGAAGCCGATGAGGACAAGAAATTCAGAAAGCATGACCTGAACATAACGCCCCACCGTCAGAGGATGAACACCATAGACAATAATGGACATGACCTGGAGTATAATTACAAGGAAGAATTTGATCATCCGCTCCAGCTTGTCTTTGTCTGCGCGATGTGGCTTACGGGGTTCGACGCACCTACCGTTTCCACATTGTACCTTGACAAGCCGATGAAAGACCACACCCTCATGCAGGCGATCGCGCGTGCCAATCGAGTCACCTCCTGGAAGATCGGCGGAGTCGAGAAGAAAAACGGTGAGATCATCGACTACATCAACATCTTCAGGAGCATGAAGAAAGCGCTGAAGGACTACGCTCGAGGCCGGGAAGGGCAGGAGGACGCACCGGTAAGAAACAAGAAAGAGCTGATGACGCTGCTGGAAGATTCCATATCGGAGGGATTGAATTTCTGCAGGGAGAAGAGCATCAACTTGAAATCAGCGCTGAAGAACGACGATGTGTTCAAGAATGTAGATACGTTCAATGAATATGCAGATAAATTGTTGGAGAAGGACGACTGGCGGAAGGGGTTCGCGGTTTATGAAAACACGATCACATCTCTGTATGAGGCCTGCAAGCCGGAAGTCCTGGGAAAGCCGGTCGTTCGCACAGTTGCCGCATTTCAATATTTGCGCGGCGTGCTGGACAGCATCGTTGATCAGATGGATATGGAGAAGGTGGGACTCAGAGTTTCGAAGTTGCTTGACGAGAGCGTTGTCGCTGAGAAAGCGCCGCCCTTAAAGGAAGGGCGAGCTCCGCAATACACTATTAAACAGAGCTGGAAAACAGTCGACCTCAGCATGCTGGATTTGGGGAAGCTCAAAGAAGAGTTTGCCAGGTCACATTACAAAAATATCGAGATCTCCGACCTTCGGGCCTTCATCGCGCATAAGCTCGAGCAGATGCTGAAGGCGAATGTAACACGCACCGGTTTTGCGGAGCGCCTGCAGGGAATTATCGACGGTTACAATGCGGGGAGTTCAACGGCCGACGACTATTACGAAGAACTGCTGAAATATGTAAAAGACCTGAGAGCCGAGGAAGAAAGAAGCATACGCGAAGGTCTGAC
>CAWEBD010000001.1:0-15605 GCA_963806435.1 uncultured Bacteroidota bacterium | reverse complement strand
GATCGTCGTGAGCAGGTCGGCCGGGCCGGTCAACCGCGCCCCGACCTCCATCAGCGTGCGGCCGACGCGTCCTTCGATCTCCGCCTTCACTTCCGTGTCGTCGAGGTCCTTCTTCGCCGCGTCGAGGGCCGCCTGCGCCGCCGTGTACTGGCTGCGCGCGTTGTCCACGTCCTGCTGCGCCACCGCGTGCTGGGCGAGGAGGGGCTGCACCCGCTCGAAGGTCTCCTTCGCGTTCTTCGAGCCGCGCCTCGGCGGCGCGATACGCCGCCTCGTACTTCACCTTGTCGAGCCGGTAGAGCACCTGGCCGGGCGTGACGATCGTCCCCTCGGTGAACGGGCGGGCCAGGATCACGCCGTCCACGCGCGAGCGCACCTCCACCCGGCGGTACGCCTGCACCTGGCCCGGGAACTCGAAGGTCTGCGGCACGGCCTCCGGGCGCACGGTCACGATCCCCACCTCGGTCGCACGTTCACGGCGCAGCCCATCACCGCCAGGCTGATCGGCATCTTGATGTGCGCGCGTGGCCTGCTCGATTTCCCCGGCAATCTTGAACAGGTCCACTTCCAGCCGCCCGCAGGTCGGGCAGGCGATCACCACCGGGCCGCGGCTGCGCAGCTCGAGCGACTTCAGCATTTCGTAGGCCACGCGAACTTCTTCCACCGGGTCGGTGGCCAGCGAAACGCGAATCGTGTCGCCGATGCCTTCGGCCAGCAGCATGCCCATGCCCACGCAGGACTTCACGGTGCCGGCAGAACTGCGTTCCCGCCTCGGTAATGCCGAGATGGAAGGGGTAATCGCACTTGGCTGGCGAGCAGGCGATAGGCGGCCACGGTCAGCTTCACGTTCGAAGCCTTGAGAGAAATGATCGTGTCACGCGAAGCCCAGGTCTTCGAGAATCTGGATGTGATACTGGCGCTTTCGACCATCGCTTCCGGCGTGGGGAAGCCGTATTTTTCGAGCAGCCGGCGCTCGAGCGAACCGGCATTGACGCCGATGCGGATCGGCACTTTCTGCTCCTGGGCGCGGCGGACGACGATGCGCACTTTCTCCGCGTCGCCGATGTTGCCCGGATTGATGCGCAGCTTGTCGATGCCCGCGTCCAGCGCCATCAGCGCGAACTTGTACTGGAAGTGGATGTCAGAGACCAGGATGGAATCGGGGCAGCGCTTGCGGATTTCCGCCAGCGCCTGGGCGGCCTCGATGATCGGGCACCGCCAGCCGCACGATTTCGCAGCCCGCCGCTTCCATCTGCTGGATCTGCTCGACGGTCTTCGCCACGTCGCGCGTGTCCGTCTTGGTCATCGACTGCACGACGATGGCGGCGTCGCCGCCGATCGTGAAGCGCCCGACCTTCACGGGCCGCGTCTTGCGCCGCGGCGGGAAAATATTCCTTGTCGCTGAAATTCATAAGACACTGCTCGTGCAAATGTCAGTGCCCTGTACCGGAAAGCTCTAGAACCGCTCAGCTCGGAACTGCGCCGGCCCATGAATGAATCAATGCCCAATCGACTCAATCACTGAATCGCTCGATCACTCATCGTACGGCCGGAAGGTCTTAATGATGTCGTTGTACATCACGAACACGGCCAGAAGCAGCAGGAAGACAATTCCCGACCTGCACGAACCGCTCCTTGACCTCCAGGCTCAAGTCGCGCCGCATCAGACTCTCGACAAGCAGCAGCAGAATCACGCCGCCATCCAGAATGGGAATGGGCAGCAGGTTGAAAATCCCCAACTGCAGGCTGATGAAGGAGACGAACATGAGCAGCTCAGGGAATGCCGGCGCGATAGGCTTCGCCGGAAATCTGCGCGATGCCGATGGGCCCGGAAAGCGAGCGCGCGGACATGCGGCGCGTCACGATTTTCCCCAGCACATCGAAGGTGGCCAGGAATTCCGCAGGTTGTCTCGGAGCGAAGCGCGAAAGGCCTGTCCCCAGGGAAGCTGCCGGATGACGATGTTGCTGCGGAACGTCACGCCGATGCGCCAGACTTTCTCGCCCGCGCAGTTCGCTAAGGACCGGCTTCATGTGCAAGCGTCAGATCCTTCCCGTCCCGCAGCACCGTGAGGTCAACCTCTTTGCCCGTTCCGGTCTGCAACATGGTAAGCGACAGCCGGGGCCAGAAGAAGCACTTTCTGGCCATCGACCCCCACGAATCTGGTCGCCCGACTTTCAGCCCGGCCTGGGCCGCGGGCAGGCCCGGCTCCACCGTGTCGATCATACCGGGCACGTAGGGATACCAGCCGGCATCGCCGATGCGGTTGGGGCCTTTGGCCTGCGGCGTCAGCGCTCAGCGTGAGTCTGCTGCCCGTCGCGCACGATCTCGACGGGAATCGGCTCGTCCACCGTGGTGAGGATCTTGATCTCCACGTCTTCCCACTTGGGGTTCTGCGATGCCGTCCAACCGGACGATCAGGTCACCGGCTTGAATGCCGGCCTTGGCGGCGGGAGAATCCGGTTCGACGTCGCCAACACGCGCCGGCTGTTCCTGATAGGCGGGCTTCTGGAAAGTGGAAATGGTACGAGGCCGGTCGAGCAGCAGAACGCCAGCAAGACATTCATGGTCGGTCCCATGATGACCATGAAAAACCGCTGCCAGCGTGGGCTGCCGAGAAACTCGCCCGGTTCGCCCTGCGCGGACCTCCGACGGGTCGTCACCCGCCATCTTGACGTAGCCGCCGAACGGCAGCGCGCTGACGCGATAGTCGGTGTCGCCCCGCTTGAAGCCAAAGAGCCGCTTGCCAAAACCCAGCGAGAATATCAGCACGCGGACGCCAAACCATTTGGCCGCCAGGAAGTGGCCCAGTTCGTGGACGAAGATCATCACGCCGAGGACGACAACGACGACCGCGGCGTCCGTCAGAAAATTCTGAGAACATGCTCGAGTACTTACTCCCCATCTCAAATGGCGCGCGACTGCTCCAGGGCGCGCCGGCGGGCCTCCGCGTCGCACTCCAGAACGTCGTCCAGGAGTTCAACTGCACGCGCGGCGTCTGCTTCATCACTTGTTCAATCACGCGCGGGATATCCGGAAAACGCAGCCGCCCGCAAGAAACGCCTCCACGGCCACCTCGTCGGCGGCGTTCAGCGCGCAGGGCATTGCCCCGCCCCTGTCCCAGGCCTCCGCGCGCCAACTCCAGGCACGGAAAGCGCCGGTATCCGGCTTCTCAAAATGCAGGCGGCCCACCGCCATCAGGTCCAGCCGGAGAGCTTCCTCGCTCACCGCCACCCGCTCCGGATACGTCAGCGCGTACTGGATCGGCAGGCGCATGTCGGCCACCGACAGTTGGGCCATCACCGACCCATCTTGAAATTCTATCATGGAATGGATGACCGACTCGGGGTGAATCAAGACGTCGATTTGCGCCGGCGGGCAAGCCAAAAAGCCAATGCGCCTCAATGATTTCCAGACCTTTGTTCATCAACGTGGCGGAATCAATGGTGATCCGCCCGCCCATCTTCCAGATGGGATGGGCCAAAGCCTGTTGAGGTGTCGGGCGTCGAAGTCTTGGGCTCGGGGTCTTCCGAAACGGCCCGCCCGAACCCGTGACATCCAGGTTATCGCGCATCTGCAATTTGCTTCCAAGCGCGACGATGACACGTTTCAATTCCGGCATCTTGCTTTGTTCCGACTGGAGGTAAACAGGCTCCACATACAGGAAAGAATGCTCAATAGGGATAACGACCAGGTTCCCTCGAATCACGCTCGACCCCATTTGTCCCCAGAGAGTCAACTCGGAAGAGATATCGGGTTTCTGGTTTATCCGGGCGTCAATTTGCAACGGGCCGTAAATCAGCTTCTCCTTCGAGAGACTGTATTCCAGCAATTGCCCGTAATTATCCCCGTCACACCGCGCGCACAGCCAGGCCACCATATTGTTCTTGTTCGACGGCGTGAAGGGAACCATCAGAATGAACTCCTCCGATTTGGTGCCCGGTAACTTCATGATGATGTAATAAGGGAGCATCTGCTGCTCATGCTGGTTGTAAACCTCCGTCGGCAGACTCCACAAATCTTCCTGGTTATAGAAAACCTGCGGGTTTGTCATGTGGAATGTCCTGAACATTTCCGCCTGGATCTTGAACAGGTCCATGGGGTAACGTATATGCCCTCTCAGAAATTCAGGCATCTCGCTCATGGGTTTGAACAGGGTGGGAAAAATCTTCTCGTATGTCCGGACCAGCGGATCTGAAGGGTCGCTGACATAGTAGGAAACGTCTCCGTTGTATGCGTCGACTACGACCTTCACGGAATTCCGAATGTAATTGAATTGCGTGTTCTTTTGTGCATCGTAAAAAGGCTGCGAGTAGGGAAACATACCCGACGTGGTATATGCGTCATGAATCCAGTACAGTTTACCATCCTTGCCCACTACCAGGTATGGATCGGAATCATATTGAAGAAATGGTGCGATCGTTTCATCACGGTCGGTGATAATTCTATGGAACATGATGCGGCTCTCGCTTGTCAGGTAGTCGGTCAGCAGGATGTTGATGTCCGAAAACTTCCATGCGTAGACCAGCCTTCGGAAAAAGCTGGAAAGCAGGACGCCGCCCTTTCCCTGATACGATGTGTACACGTCCTGGTTGCCGCTCGGGTAATCGAACTCTTTTGTCTTGGTGTTGACAAGGACATAGTTATTGGTTTGCTCGCCATAGTAGATTTCCGGCCGGGTAATGGATAGGACGCCCGAGCTGGGAGGGATGTTCTGCACGATGAGATTGGGCATGCCGTCTTCCGTGATCTCGTTTACGGGGCTCATGACCAGGCCGTAACCGTGCGTGTATTTCAGATGGATGTTAAGCCAGGTTCTTGCGCGGGCAGGAAGCTGCGAGGCAGGTAATTCTCTGGCGGCAAGGGCGACCTCCGTATACTTCCCCTTCAAATTATACCGGTCCACATCCACATTTTTGAAATTGTAATAAAGCCGGATTTCCTGCAATTGTCTGTAAGTCTCGAGCAACGGCCGGGCATCCCAGAGCCTGATGTTGTGGATTGTGGAGTCATTCGCCTTCATTTCGTCATAGGTCATGGGCTCCCCGACCGAGAAAGGTTTTTCTTCAACCTTGTTCAACCCGAACCCCAGTCGGGTGAACTTTATGTTATTGAGAATATAAGGCGTCTCCTTTGTCAGCTCGCTGGGCTTCACCTCATATTGTTCAATCAGGCCGGGATAGATCCAGGAAAAACCTATGAGAACGGCGAAGAATAGCCCGATGGAATAGAGAACGTATTTCCATTTGTTGAGGAAAGGCCCCAGGAAGAATAGAACCGCCACGATCAAGGCTGTGATCATTACGGCCCAGTAGGCAGGAATCTGTGCATGAACATCCGCGTACGAGGCGCCGTATGCCACACCCGAACTCGAGTACATCAGACTGTAAAGGTTCAGTCTGAAGATCATGGCGATCCCCAGAAAGATTAACCCACCCAGGACTGCAAGATGAGCCCGGGCTTTCTGGTTGACATAAAAGCGGTTTCCCTGGACACCGATCGCCTGATCCATAAAATAGGAAATCAAAACTCCTATGGAAACGATGACTACCGAATACAAATACCATCCCTGCAAAAAATCATAGAGTGGCAGTCGGAAAACATAAAAGCCCGCGTCCTTTGAAAAAACCGGATCGACGATCCCGAAGTGGGAGGCATGAAGGAACTTCAAAAATGTTCCCCATGCGCCGGATGCCTGTGAAGCCATGGTGAATGAAAAGAACAGGATAATCGCCGCCCATGAATACCTGGCGAATCTGTCGCTGAAAGCGATATCGGTGATTCTGAGGGGTCGTTCGCCGGACGGCACTTTCAACGTGCGGGTATAACTTCCGCGTTTCCTTGCACCGGCAATGTTCAACCCGGCAAAAATTCCGAATATGAGGAAGAAGACAAGAAACAACACGACCTTTGCCGACAGGATCGTGGTAAATACCGCGCCGAAACCCAGACTCTGAAACCAGAGCCAGTCGCCGTAATATGCAACGAAGCTGGAGAAGGCCACCAGGAGGGCTATAAAAAGAATGGCAGTTGAGAGAAGCAATAATTTTGTTTTCATGATAGACGTCCTTACCGATCTGTTTTATTCTGACCCGCGCCCGGATTATAACCCCATACCAAGTTAGCTCATCGGTCGCCCATTGGCAACCGTAAGTCCGGCAGTGTATAAGTATAATTGAACTGCAAATTCCCCCGGCTCTCTCTTAACCGCGAAGGACGCAAAGATGAATCCGACCCCTCTTTGCGCACTTTGCTCCCGTGGGATCTGTGCGTATAATCCCTTTGGCTCTTCGCGAGCTCTTGCCGCTCCAATAACACATTTACAAATGTTGCGGCATGCCGCAGGGTGCGGCAACGTTTAGATTGTTTTCCTCAGGCTTTCGGAAGACTTCACAGGTCGAGGCAAGGACGGCCGCAGCGCCTCATTCTTCGATCTTCGGCTCAGGAAGTTCCTTTTCGGCCTGACTCTTATCACTAAGCAGAGGACGTTTCGTCGTAAGCGACATAATCACAAGTACTAATACTGCTACGTCACCCACGTACAAGATTGGCTGCATTTGATAAAACGCGATGGGTCTCAGAGCATGAGCCCGCATCAGCAGAAGTATCCACACTCCCAGGAGCAATACTGCAAACAACCTTTCGACGATTTTGAGTTTCATACAATTACCTCCCTCCGAGAATATAGACGGAGCGCCCAGTAGAATCAAACTGTTCCACCATATTACGCACAGTCCTAAGTCTTCCCCTCGCAAAATCGCCCGGCTGCGCGTCCCCTTTGAGTGGATTCTTCGTCGACGGAAGCGGTCCCCTCAGGATGGCATTTGGGAAAGGGTTGTCACGGCGCGCAGGTCGGGGAGCATGGCGCCAAGCCAAAGGCCATCGATTGAATTCGACGGCTCCCTAAATCTCAAAATCCGTCGCAGGCGGATTCGCGCTCCTCTGAGGTTTACGTTACGAAGCCTTGCGCGTAGTGACGCGTCGATTTCCACGAAGGCGTCCGATCATAAACAATGCCGAGGGCGGAGAATCGACGCCGATGGCAGGCGGTTTCATGTTGGGGATCGTCACGTCGCCCGTCCATTTGTAACAAATGGACGGACTCCTCACGATGACATGTTCTTTGGAAGGATCGCCATCCGTTTAACGCGCGAAGCGCGCGTCAGGGCATCTCCCGATCAAATTATTATATATGTCGGGATACCGCATCGCGGTGACCGCATTTTTATTTTCACCGCTAACTGGCGTGACTCGTAAGGTACGATTTGATTAGCTCGATTCTTTGTGCACTTCACGGTTCTGCAAGTGAGTTCTCCCTTCATGACCCGGTTAAGTCCCGAGTCTGAATCAAACCTCTCAAAGTAGCCAATCACCCAACAAATCCGTTCTCCAGGCGCCGCAATTACCGGTTGAAGGGACTATCCCCCGGATGGGTTTATCGATGTATACTATTTGCCTCGCATTCGCTTCATTTGAACTCAAACGTGTCTATTTCGTTGTGGCCAAGCTTAACTTCGACACTTTTGCTTGTCACGGGAAGATGCCCCTCCTCCGTCTCGATCAGGTTTGTCTGTCTCGCTTCATGGATAGGCTTGAAACTTTCGAAGTTGACAACTCTGTCTTTCCCTTCCAAATCCACCAGTCGCACTACCACGGCATTGCAGTCTTCCGCTTTCTTCACGGTCGAGACCATGATATACGGACTGTTCGTATGGAAGAAGCTCATCGATTCGGGAAGAGAAGCGTCGGCATAACGCTGATCCGCCCAGACTCCTATCAGCGGCTCGTTCGCTCCGCGCCCGAAGCTCGCGCCGTTAAGCCATCCGGGCTTGTATGATGTGATGGAGAACCTGTACGAATGGTTCCCCGTCTGCAGGTAATCGTTCCCCAGAGGGTGACAACTCTTCCTCGACGCGAGGAGTATGGGTTGAAGAATCGGATAGCGAGTCGAACTATCCGTCGGGTCCATCCAGTCGGCGGCCGCGACGGATGAGCTCATGGTCACGCCGAAAGTGCCGTCGCTCGCGCCGATCCAGTTTTGGATTCCTCTTGGGTGGACATCTTTGCAGGGTGTCGTATATCTTTCACCCGCGGCTCCCTTCAATTCTCCTTTCCCCACCTCGACCGCGCCGAAAGGGACCTCGTAAGCAACCTGCGCGTGGGTCATGTTCAGAGGAAGCGCAATCCTGAATTCTCGGTAGAGCACGCCCTGCCAGTTGAGCAGGTCTGTGTCGAAATCAATTCGCTTTATTTGATTATAGACTCTGACGCGTTCCTGTACCACGGCATAGCGTATCGGCTGGCGATACTCGTAGGTAGTGTAGACAGGGCCGCTTCCCACGATTCTCCAATGCGTCTTGTAGTTCCCGGTACGGTCGAAGCCCGTGGTGTCCGGCTGCTGGATATCTGCGAATTCACCCGCACCGTTCCCAATTGAACGCATCGTGAAGACTTCCCCGGCCGCGAATTTTTTGGGATCGATCAACTCCGCGTGCAGCTCTTTGTCGTAGATGGAAGCCAGACCGCCGTTCGTGAATTTCAATTTGTAAAACCTGTTCTCCGCCTCGTCGGTAAACGGGACAGCTTTATCGGGCGTAGACGTTTTCCGCGATTGAAGATAGAACGTCTTGTATCCGATTGGCGGTACGTCCGGGGCGATGAAATGTATTTCTGCGGTCATGATGGAGCCGTCGGTATAATTTACACGGTCGCTTAGCTGCGTCTCGACCTCCGTTCCTTTGGCATCGAACACTCTCACACCGGCGGCCTGAGTCTTGTCGAACCTGACGTCGACCGAGACAGGATCGGTCCTTTCAATATTCATGCTGTTGAAAACCACGAGCGGCCGCCCTTTTTTCGGATCGGTGCGGACCTTAGATGCCAGCTCATCAAGGTTTTCGTCGAGTATTTTCTTCCCCTCGGCCCTGGCAAAATCAAATTTCCGCCGGAATGTAAGGTCGGTAATGTCACCGTGTTTGCCGCCCCATCCGTGGTCGGGATATATTTTCGCTTCCCAGGCTTTCCTGAGCCGGGCTTCCGGGTAATTCCTGAACGAACCGTCGACCAGTGCGTTGGCTGTGGCGAATTTCTCGGCCTGTGTGAGGAGGATGTCTCCTTCCCGGCTCGCCTTCAATGCCTTTTCGTGGGATGGGCCGTGAATGTAAACCCAGACGTCGGGGCGTTCGCCCGAAATGATCTTCAACTCAGGCTTCTCGCCGAGCATTGCGTGGAAGAACTCGTGCGCGGTAGCAATTCTGAGCTTCGGCAGATTAACCGGGACTAAATCTCCGTTCGCGAACTGCCGCTCACCGATGTTGTCCCATTCGCTTATGAGCCGGCTGTAATCTTTCGCCGGGCTCATGTCCCAATCGGACAGCACGGGTAAAACCGGTGAATCGCTATTCGAAGCGTAGAATTTCCTGAAGTAAAGCGAATTGTCCGCCAAATAACCGGAAGCATCATAGAAACCCTTTTGGAGAGGAGTGAACGCGTCGGCGTAATGACCGGGCGAAAACATTGTCACATAAGAGCCGTCCGGGCTGTACCACCTGTATAGCCCCTTTTCCATCCGGCTGATCATCATATATTTTACTCCGGCCTTGCTCAGTATCTGAATCATCTGGGGAGTCCTCCCAGGCACGTCCTCGCTCCAGTACACCGTCGCATCATAGCCGAATTCATCCTTCAGCCATTTTGCGCCGAAGTACATCTCACGCGCGAGCGCCTCGCCCGAATACATCTCTTCATACGGTTGGTTGAAGTTGGCGCCGCAAGAGATGCGGCCGTCGGACAACAGTTCCTTTATGATCTCCTTCTTATCGGGATGGCGCGCGATGTACTCGTGAAGCATGAGTGACTCCTCCAGGTCGAAACGGTAGCTCGCGTCTTTCTCTGCTTTTTCAAGGAGAGGCGTAAGAAGCATCGTGTCGCGATCGATGACGCACTTCTGCGGTGAATCCATCCAGGCAATATCCTGATGGCTCGAATTCATGAGATATATTTTCCCGTGGCCCAGGTTTGAGCCCGATAGTTGAACCAGGTCGGAAACGAGTTTGGGCATGTAGCTGCGCTGAGCGGTAATGGTGGTCCTGCTCCCGTCGTGTTTGCAATCGTTCACGAGGATGGCGTTCTGCAGAAGGCAGGTCGATCTCCCCTCCTCGCCGAGCGATTTAATCACAAACACCTCTCCATGAGAGTCCTTCAAATCAAACGGTTTATTTAACGCCGTGAGGGGGAGGTTAAATTCTCCGACAGCCTGGCCGTTTCTTTTCGTGAGGAGGACCTTTTTGCTTTCGCTCCCGGAGGCGTACTGAACCGTCTCGCCGGCCAGCGTGGCGGGCGCCTGGATGGCGGCGGACATCATGTCGCCGCTCTTCTCGAGGTCGATCTCCATCCACGCGTCGTTTGCGACGGAGTTGTGGAGATAGGAGAGGGCGTCGTCGGCCTGGAAAACGATTATCCAGGTGTTCTGATTTTCCGCGCGGCCGGTAATGCTTATGGTCTGGCCTGTCCCTTTGTGCAGCCATGCCGTCGGCGCCAGCAGAGTCATATAGCCGTGAGCATCGCCATACTGGTCGGTCTGGACCATGGTGAACGCGAGTTTGCCGCCGTCACCGGTTTTCAATTCCCAGTTCTTCTGCCGCGAGGCCGTTATCTCAAACCGCTTCACTCCATTTACGGAGACATCAAACACTCCGGGCTGCGTGGTCAGGTTGACCGCAGCAATCCATACAAAACCGGCTTCTTTCTGTGTCCAATCGGCTGGGAGCGGTGCCGTTTCCCACTCGATCGTCATTTTCCCGTCGGTGCAGCGGGTAAGCAATCCATTCGTAACATCGCTTCGGAAGGTCGAATACGGGAACTGATTTCCTCCGAGATTTTTCCGGAAGCCTTCGAACCACCCTTTCGTGTTTCCTGAAAGCTCCAAGACTTCTTTCATCTGTCCGAACGCGGCGGGCTGAAACCCGGGACTGAACAGGAGTATTGTCAGGAGTATAGCACTAATAACCCCGGGCCTCGATCGCGGCCTGTTCACGGGCGCCTTGCGCATGGTCCGTCCACCAACGGCTCTAAATATGAAACGAAAGACTTCGCGCAAGAACATTTCCGCATCACTCATTGCTCATCCCTTTCTTTGGCGATCCTATAAATGAATTGACAAACATAATCTTAAAAATGCTTCTGAATACTAACTTCACGAATAATTTCCTATTCCCAATCACGAATGCCACGAATATGATGTATAGGTGATATAGGACATTTCGACTTGTCTTCTCGTGTTATTTCCCGATCATCTACTGCGCTGAAATATGATGGATGGCGCGGTAACTGCGACAAGGCGCTCACGTGGTTTAGTCCGGTTTGCAATCAACGGAATCACGCTCTCTTCGGATTGACACCGCAATATATTGGCTTCGCTCGTCAACATCAGCACATCAGGAGTTCCGTGGCCAGGCTATTTCTCGCAAAGCGCACACGGGACTCGAAGATGGGATTTTTCTTCTTCGCGTGCTCTGCGCCTTTGCGAGAGAAATAGTCTCTCCTGAGCGGACGAATAAGCAAATCTCCGCATTGAAATCTGATGCCTGATATCGGGGGCTCTTTTCACTTGCCACCGGGGAGCGACATGGATGGCGGGGCGTCGGCGACGGCACTTCCCCACGATTTGTTGGGCATCGGCCCCATCACAAATACAAGCCTTCCGCCTTTTATAATGTCCTCATGCCTTAACCACGGTTTCGTCAGCGGCTTGCCGTCGAGCTCCGCCGACTGAATGAACTTGTTTCGCCACGATACATTCTTCGCTTCAATTGTGAATGCCTTCCCCTTCCCCACGTTTATCGTCACCTTCCTGAAAAGCGGGCTCCCAATTTCATAGTCGGGGCGACCTGGGGTTACAGGGTAAAATCCCATCGCGCTGAACACATACCATGAGGACATGGCTCCACCGTCATCGTCGCCGGGCAGTCCGAAGGGCCCGGAGTTGTACCACAGCTGCATGATCTCGCGAACCCGCGACTGAGTCTTCCACGGCTCACCGGAGTAATCGTAAAGATAAGGTATGTGAAACGCCGGCTCGTTGCCCTGACAATACATACCGATCAGGCCCGACATATCCGGGAATTCTCCGAGGAATGCCGGTTTGTCCATCGGGCTGGTCTGCTCAACGAACAGCTGATCGAGCTTCCTGTTGAACTTCTCCCTCCCACCCATGAGGTTAATCAAGCCCTGCACATCCTGTTGCACGGAGAATGTGTATATCCAGGAATTACACTCCGCGAAATATTCCTCGCCCGCGAAGCCGCCCGACAGTTTCGGGTCGAACGGCCGGACCCACTCGCCATCGGCTGTCTTCGGCGCCATAAATCCGATCGACGGATCGAAAAGGTTCCGGTAATTGTGAGCGCGTTTCATGAATACATTATAATCATCGGTCTTGCCCAAGGCCTTTGCCATCTGAGCCAGGCACCAATCGTCATAGGCCGTTTCCAGTGTCACCGACACGGATTGCCTCCTGTGCCATGAGCTCACTCCCTTCACCCATTCCTTCACTCCGACTTCGGGGAGCCATGTAATCTGGTAAGGCATCTTCGAGTAGATTATATCCCCGACATCGGCGAGCCATTTCGACTCATCGTCCAATTTCATATCCGGCCTTGCCGGCAACGCCGGGTAGAATCCCTTTTCGAAGTAGCACTTCTCCAGCTCGGTTATTTCCCCTTCATCGCTCCACGGAATCATCGTCGCTTCCGTCGCGTTTTTCTTCATGCCGGCGTACGCTTCCGCTACGTTGAAGTCTCTCAATCCTTTCATGTACGCGTCGGTTATGACCGCGGTCGAATGGTTGCCGATCATCGCCCCCGAGCTCGGAAGCCAGCCCGTCTTCTCGTAGTCTCTCACGAACTCGCGTACCGCTTCCTCCGTCCTTGCGGGTTCTATTATCGTCTGAAGCGGATAAGCGCACCGGTATGTATCCCATACGTTCCCCTTTCTCCCCATCGTACGGTATAATGCCGTATAGAATGTCACGAGCTGGCCCTGAGTCCCTCCCTCGACTTTGATGAGGCCCAGTGCCTTGTTCCACAAGTCTCTGGCTTCACCCTTCACCCTGTCGAAATTCCAATCCGGAATTTCTTTCGTAAGCGTTGCGCGCGCGTCCTCCGTACTCGTCTCAGAAAGACCGACTCTCAGTTCTGCTTGCTCGTCCTCAGTAGTCGAATAACTTACAAAAGCGCCTGAGCGATCGCCCGAAATCTCCCTCGTACCGTTCGTGACCGTATCGTTGCGCCATGTTCCGGCCGATTTGAACGGCCTGCTGAACTCCGCGAAGAAATAAAACGTCTTTCCTCCCCAGAGTCCTATGGAGTTCCTGTAATCGGAGAGGTAAGCGCGTCCCTCAATCGAGTTCGTCCCGATAATCCTGAGGTCACCGTTTCGCGGGGCGCCGACCAGGATGTTCGATTGTTCCGACTTTGGGAATGTGAACCTGAAAATGACGGCATGATCCGAGAGCGTGTACTCGGCGTTGATGCCGGGGGTCTCCAGCAGCGCCTGGTAGTAGTAAGCTTTTGCCGTTTCGAGGCCGTGGTCGAAACTGGAGGCGTTGTCCTTGTCCGAGGTTCGAAGTGCGCAGGTGGTAGCCATGACTGAAAGCGGCCCGACGGGGAAATCGTAAATCTTGTCGGCAAGGTACTGGTCTCCGATACCAGGCGTGAAGCGCGGGGATACCTCCAGCATGCCGTGAGGCACAAGTACTGTCGGAGAGGTCCCGCCGGTTTTAGGGCTTATCGAACCGATATACGGGTTGACGTAGTCGGCAAGCGGCTTGATGCTCTGAGAGTATCCATCAAACGGCACCGCGGCAATCAAGAGCAATATCACGGCCGACACAGATGCTAATTTCCGAAACATAAAAAACCTCCGGCGCTATTTCGTGAACGAAAGAGACTACACCTTGTGAATATACTTCACGGCCATCTAATTGGGTATACTTCTTTGAGTTCATCCCGACGAAGTCAGGACACAGATTACTCGAGTGGGTTTCCGGATAGGATTGGTGGGACATCCCAAAAGTCAGATGTCAAAACGCAAGACCAAATCTCAAAGCTAAAAACTTTCGACTTCCGTTTTGATTTTTGAGCTGTACGTTTTCCCGAACACGAAGCCCGGGAAGCCGATCATCACACGATGTGATTTTGGATCGGCTGACCTTTGAGACTTGAAATTTGGCTTAGAGTTGGTGCCCGGGATCTCGAAAAGCCGGGACACAGTCATTTGGTCATTCAGGCTCGTACCTGGAGTGCTCGATAGACCTTCATCAGCAGTTCCTCCACCTGGTACGGCTTCGGGAGGAAATCCAGGGCTCCGATCTCATAGGCATCTGCCTTCACCTCCGGCTCGAGGTAGCCGCTCGCTGAGATGACTTTGACTCGCGGATTCAGCAACAGAAGTCCCGCGAGAACCTCGGGGCCGCCCATTTCAGGGAGCCCCATGTCTAGGAGGACGAGGCTGATTTCATTCAAGTGATCGCGGTAAGTCTGGAGCCCCATCATCCCGTCCGAAGCCAATAGGACCTTGTACCCGCTTTCTTCAAGTATCGACTTCAGAAAATCTCTCAGGGGCTCCTCATCCTCGATGGCAAGAATTACTTCCCCGTGACCTTTCGGTGACTCCGCACTCCCCTTTTCTACACGGAGGGACTCGACTACCCGGTGCACTATCGGGAAATATAGCGAGAATGTGGTACCCGTACCGACCTTAGTTTCGACGTCGATGAATCCGTCGTGAGCCTTCATGATCCCGTAAACGACCGCCAGCCCGAGTCCGGTGCCGCGTCCACCCTTCGTCGTAAAGAACGGCTCGAATATGTGTCCCAGTATTTCATCTTCCATTCCTGAGCCGGTGTCCGAGACTTTCACCAATACGTACTGGTCCGCTTCGACCTCCGGAAAATGTTCTTTCAAGTCCCTGCGTCCGATCTTCTTCACGTGGATGCCGATGACCCCGCCGTTCAGCATAGCGTCACGCGCGTTCACACAGAGATTGAGGAGAGCCTGATGTATCTGGTTCGAGTCGGCCGGAATTGCGGGCATATCGCGCTCGATTCTCACATCGAAGATGATCTTCTCCGGGAAGGTAGCCTTGAGGAGCCCGACGATCTCTTCGATGACATCGCCTATGTTTACCCACTCTGTCACCACTTCGACTTTCCTGGCAAACGTGAGAAGCTGCCTGGCCATGCCGGCGCCGCGTTCCGTCGCCTTCTTGACGGACTCAAAACTCTTCATGAACCGTTCCGGATTCGTCCGCCATCTCTCCATGAGAGATACATGGCCCGTGATCACGTTCAGGATGTTATTGAAGTCGTGCGCTATCCCCCCGACAAGAGTCCCCAACCCCTCAAGCCTTTGTGACTGAAAGAGCTGCTCCTCGACCTGTCTCTCCACCGTTTCATCGCCAGGATGCGCGCCGGCACCGGTATGCTTGGCCGAGGGATTGGACTTGCCAGCGGCACTATCTCTCACATATATTTTCTTGCCTTCATGGCCCATCTATTCTACTTTCTGCACTTTAGATCGCTTCCTTCCCTCGATGAGCCCGCTCACCATAG